>CAZVSA010000168.1:781-6601 GCA_964629955.1 uncultured Luteolibacter sp. | reverse complement strand
CGTGGGTGCCCCGGTGGACGGTGGTGTTCTCGCGGAAGACGTTGTGATCGCCGACTTCCAGGTGGGTGGGCTCCCCGGCATACTTGAGGTCCTGGGTTTTTCCGCCGATCACCGCGAAGGGGAAAAACTCGTTTCCGCGCCCGAATCTCGACATGCCTTCCAGAATGACATTGGAGTGGAGGATGCAGTCGTCGCCCAATTCCACGCCGGCGCCCACGATGCAGAAGGGCCCGATTCGCACGTTGTTGCCGAGCTTGGCCTGGGGCGAGACGATGGCGGTCGGATGAATCACGGGCGGAGTTTCGGCTCCGGCGGGAGCGTGTGACGAGATTTTTCGTCCATGGGAAGGCTCCGGAAACCGGGTCCGGAAAAGGAGATTGCATTCATTTGAAGTTGGCATTCGTTTCCGCCAGACCGTAGTTTCCTTTTTTATGACACCCTGCGTGCCATTTTTTCCGGGATGCCGTGCGCTTTTGCTGGCTTCGCTGCTTGCGGTTCCCGCGGGTGCGGAGGTCGAGCCGATGGTGTTGTTCGAGCGTTATTGTTACGACTGCCATGGCGACGGCCTCCGGAAAGGAGATATGGCGCTGGATCGCCTCATCGAGACGGAGGACTCCGGCCCGGGGCACCGGCACCAGTGGGAAAAGGTTTGGAAGATCGTCCGCCACGAACTCATGCCGCCGGCGGGGGAGGAGCAGCCGACGGATGCCGAGCGGCAGGCGATCACCCGCTGGATCGAGGAATCGCGGTTTGGCGTGGACCGGAGCAATCCCGATCCGGGACGGGTCACGATCCGGCGGATGAACCGGATGGAGTACGAGTACACGATCACGGATCTCTTCGGCGTGGAGCTCAGCGCGGAGGGGAATTTCTCCAGCGATGCCGCGGTGGACCGCATGCGCCTGCGCGACATGCTGCCGCCGGATGACACCGCGTTCGGGTTCGACAACATCGGAGATTTCCAGACGCTTTCCCCGGCGTTGCTGGATAAGTATTTCGACATCGCCGAGTTCGTGGTGGATCAGGTGATTTCCACGGACGGACCGCAGGTGCCGGTGATGGATCCCGGCCGCAATATCCGGCGGGAGAAAACCGAGGAGGAGAAACGCACCGATCACAAGGTGGAATTCGATCTGGAGCATCCCGGCCGTTACCAGGTGGATGTCCGTTTCACGCTCGGCGGCTGGAGGGAATTTGGCGGAGGATTCGATTTCACGTTGTCCGCCGGCGGGGAAACGCTGGCAAACGAACTCATCGAGGTGGGCGGCCAGCGGACCCATGAGTATTCGCATGTGGTGGAGATGGATTCCGGAAAAAACCTGATCGGGATGACGACCCGTGCGGTGAAGGCGGATGCGGATGGGAATCTGGTTCACCTCGATCTGGCGCCGCGAATCCGGATCACGGGGCCGCTGGATTCCGATGTCCGCTCTTATCCGGAGGTGCATCGCAGGATTTTCTTTGGCGGAGAGGCTCCGGAAGCCGGGGCGGAGCGTCAGGCCTACGCCCGTGAGGTGCTGCGGCGGTTGGCGGACAGGGCTTTCCGGAGGCCCGTGGATGAAACCCGTCTGGACCGGTTGGTGGAAATCGCCATGGGCGGCGAGACCTTTGAGAAAGGTGTCGCGCAGGCACTCACCGCCATTCTGGCTTCGCCCCGGTTTCTCTTCCGCGCGGAGGCCCAGCCGCAGCCGGATGATCCTTCCTCCGTTCATCCGATCGATGAATTCTCCCTCGCATCCCGGCTTTCCTATCTTCTTTGGCTGAGCCTGCCGGATGACGAACTCACCCAACTGGCAAGGGAGGGAAAACTCCGCAAAAATCTCGAACCGCAGGTCCGCCGCATGCTGGCCGATGGCAGGGCGGCGCGCTTTTTCGAGGATTTTCCCGGTCAGTGGCTGAGGACGCGGAACGTGCTCATGACGCCGATCTCCCGCCGCGACGGGGAGATCAACCATCTCCGGGACGCGATGAAAAAGGAAACGGAAATGCTCTTTGAACACATCGCGAGAAACGACCTGGATCTCGTCGAGCTCGTGACGGCGGATTACACGTTCGCGAACCGTCCTCTCGCCGATTTCTATGGTTTGAAGGGGCATTCCGGGGAGGGCTTCCAGCGGATCGGGCTGCCGCCGGAAAGCAACCGGGGGGGAATCCTCACCCATGGCAGTTTCCTGATTTCCACATCCAATCCCAACCGGACTTCCCCGGTAAAACGCGGTCTCTTCGTTCTGGAAAATCTCCTCGCCGCCGAGCCTCCGCCTCCTCCGCCGGACACCCCCGCCCTCGATGAGCCATCCGGAAGGGAAGCTTCTCCCAAAACCGTGCGGGAACAACTCGCCCTGCACCGCGAGAGCAAGGCCTGCGCTTCCTGCCACGCGCATTTCGATCCCATCGGCCTCGTGCTGGAAAACTACGACATCGTCGGCGGCTGGCGGGAAAACGAAATGGGCGTGCCGATCGCGCCGAATGAAACCACCGTCACCGGGGAAGTCCTGACGGGAGTGGCCGATCTGCGGGATTACTTCGCCGGGCGGAAGGACCGCTTCTATCGCGCGGCCACGGAAAAGCTCCTCACCTATGCCCTCGGCCGCGGGCTCGATCCATTGGACGCGCCCGCCGTGGACGGCATCACCGCCCGTCTCATCGCCGATGACGGGAAATTCTCCACCCTCCTGATGGGAGTGATCGAAAGCCCCCAGTTCCAGTACCGCCGCGGGGATGACGGGTTTTCGCGTGAAGCTCCCAGAAACGCGATCCCCGAGCCGCCGCCGCCCGAGCAAAGGAAAGGCCGCAGAACCATGCGCGAATTTCTCGAACGACAAGCCGCGGACAAACTCCGCAACCCTGATGCCGGGGCGCTCCCGGAAACCGCAACCCCCGCACAGCCATGAAATCAAATTCCTTCCACGCCACCGGACGCCGTTCGTTTTTGCGCGGTCTCGGAGCGCTCGTCGCCCTGCCGACCCTTGAGTCGATGGTGCCGTCCGCGAAAGCCGCCACCGCCGCCATGAGAGCCGGAGCCGCCACCACCGCGGGCGGAATGCCCTTGCGAATGGGTTTCGTGGCCTTTGCCAACGGCTCGAACTACGAGCGCTGGCTGCCATCCGGCGAGGGAAAAAACTACCGGATGAATGAAACCTTCGCACCCATGGAGCCCCTTCGCGACAGGTTTCAGGTCATCAGCAGCCTCGCCCACGACGCGGCGAACAGTTGGGGAGACGGCCCCGGCGATCATGCCCGCGCCGGAGCCTCGTTCCTTACCGGAGCGCACGCGTGGAAAACGCTCGGTTCGCGGCTGCATCTCGGCATTTCGGTCGATCAGATCGCGGCCCGGCAGCTCGGGCACCTCACCCGTTTCGACTCCCTTCAGCTCGGCGTGGAGGGCTCGCGGATGTACGGCGCCTGCGACACCGGCTACCCATGCGCGTATCAATACAACATTTCCTGGGCATCCGAGACCCTTCCCCTCGCTCCGGAACCCGATCCCCGGATCGTATTCGAGAAGCTCTTCGGCAGCGGCAGCGGAGAGGAAAGGGAAAGAAGCCTCGCACAGCGGCTGGAGCGGAGAAAAAGCGTTCTGGATTTCGTCCTCGACGATGTGGAAAGCCTCAACCGCAAGCTCGGTCGCAACGACAGGGAAAAAATCG
This sequence comes from uncultured Luteolibacter sp., assembly GCA_964629955.1. Lineage (GTDB taxonomy): Bacteria > Verrucomicrobiota > Verrucomicrobiia > Verrucomicrobiales > Akkermansiaceae > Luteolibacter. Next base: position 2,954 of record CAZVSA010000168.1, on the reverse strand, counting down.
ACCAATATCTCGACGGCGTCCGCAAGATCGAGAAGCAGATCGAAAAGGCGGAGCGCTTCGAGTTGCCGGACGCGGCCATCGGGCGTCCCGGCGGCATTCCTGAAAAGCACGAAGACCACGTGGATCTCATGTACGATCTCATGGCTCTCGCATTTCAGACCCACTCCACGCGGGGCGTCAGCTACTGCGTCGCCCCGGAAGGCAGCAACCGGCCTTTCCTCGAACTGGGAATCCCCGAGGGCTACCATTTCCTCACCCATCATCAGGGGAATCCGGAAAAGATCATGAAGGTCGCGAAGATCGAGCGCTGGTACATGGAACGCTTCGCGCGTTTCATCTCCACTCTCGACGAAATGAAGGAGCCCGATGGCACCTCGGTTCTGGACAACTCGATGATCGTCTATGGCAGCGCCATCGGGGATGGCAACATGCACAACCATGACGAACTCCCCGTCATCCTCGCCGGCGGCGGCGGGGGCACCCTCCAACCCGGCCAGCACCTCCAGCTCAAGGACTCCACTCCCATGACGAACCTCTACGTCTCCATGCTCGACCGCATGGGAGTCGAGGCGGAGCGGGTCGGCGACAGCACGGGCAAGCTGGAGGGAATCTGATTCCGGAAAGGTGGGGGAAAGTTATTTGTTATTTGTGATTCGTTATTGGGGAAGATGATGGCTCCAATCTTCTGAAATTCCGTGGATTCCGTGGTTCGCTTTCAAGATATAATTTAACCACAGATTTCACTGATTATACTGATTGAAGAATTTCCATCACAACCTCTCAAAAAATCCGTGTAATCAGTGTAATCCGTGGTTCTTCATCGAATTATTCAACAAACTCCACCTGTTATCGATTTTTAATCACGGGCGGCCTGGCTCAGCGCTCCGCCAGCGTTCCTTCCGTGACTCCGAGTTTTTCGATGGCTTCCACCTCGTCGAGAAGCCCGGTGGAGGAAGATGTTCCCGCCAGCAGGCTCTGGTAAGCGCGGATGGTTTTCCCTGCGGTGGCCTCGTCTTCGTCGAGGAGTTCGAGGCGGAAACGGGAGAGGCCGGTGGCCCGGAGGCTTTGGTAGAACCTCGCGCCGGTCTGCGCGCGGCCGTTGAAAAGGGTGTTGCGGCAGCCGACATCGGCGTGCAGGCGGTGGAGCTGGCCGACACGGTCGCGAAGGTGAACGACGTGGGTTTCGCAGGGGCGTCCGCAATCCTTCCAGGTGGTGCCGTTGCTGAGAAAGGTGCAGAACACGCAGTGCTCCATGTGAAACATGGGCATGTGCTGGTGGAGGGTAAGCTCGAACCAATCCGGCGGCGCGCCGTGGAGGAGATCGAGCACCTGGCCGATGTTGAGATCGTAGGAGACGGTGAGGACGTCGAGGTTGGCGTGTTCCTTCAGCAGGCGGGCGGTGATCGGGTTGGCGATGTTGAGGGAGAAGTCGCCGGTTTTTTTCAGGTCGCTACGATGTTTGTAGTATTCGAGGGCGGCGAGGTTGCGGAGGAGGAGGCCGTCGGGTTCCGCGCGTTCGATGAGCTTGAGGTAGCCGGTCTCGCCGGGCTTGAGGATGCGCGGGGTGGCGAGGTGGATTGCGGATTGTGGATCGCGGACTTCGGATTTGAAGAGGGCGACGGCTTCCTTGTAGCGGCGGGGGTCTTCAAAGTCGCAGTAAATGGTTTCGATGCCGCAAGAGAGGGCGGCGTGAAGGTGGTCGATGCTGCGGCAGAGGACGGAGAGGGAAGGAACATCGGACATCGAACGTTCCACATCGAACGTCGGAGGAAGAAGATGGTAGTGAGTGGTGGGGGATGAGACCGGGGACGGCGACCGGTGATCGCCGCCACGTTTTTCCAGAGCGGCGACGAGGTCGCGGCGGAGTTGGTTGAGGGCGGAGAGGGGGAAGTGGCAATTGCCTTCGAGCTGGTTTTCGAGGGAGGCGAGTTCGTAGGAGGTGTCGCCGAGGCGGCCGAGTTGGGCGGCGAGGGTTTCGGTGGTGAGAGGGTGTTTGGCGGCTTCGGAGAGAGGGATGGAGGAGGAACACTGAACATCGAACATTGAACGTCCAACATCGAATGAAGAGGAAAGAAGAAGGGGGTCGCCCGGTTGGCCGGTGATGGTGAGGTGGAGCGGGGTTTTCTTTTCCGGAGGTTTGGCGGTTTGCCAGAAGCGGCGGATTTCGGATTCG
>CAZVSA010000168.1:0-771 GCA_964629955.1 uncultured Luteolibacter sp. | reverse complement strand
CCCCGCTCCACCTCACCCTCACCGGCTTCCCGGGCACTCCCTTGGAAATGCGGAGCGGGGTTTTCTTTTCGGCGGGCCTGGCGGTTTGCCAGAACCGGCGGATCTCGGATTCGAGTTTGGGATCGGAGGTTTTGTAGAGGGTGACGCCGGGGCGGATGCGGTCCCAGTTGATGCCGCTGTAGGCGCGGTGGAAGATGATGCGGTCGTTTTCGATTTTCCAGATGGAGGCGCCCTGTTCGAGATCACGGTTTTCTCCGGCGTCGAAGACGATGCCGTCACCGGCTTTGAGCGGAGGGGTTTGGGCGGAGGGAGGGGTGTCGAGGCGGATCCAGCCGTTCTGGGCCTCGATGATGGTGCCGAGGAAGGGTCCGCGTTTTTTGCCGAAGCGGCCGTGGGTGAGGTAGGGGTGGTTCGTGCCCGCCAGCCAGCCGGTGGTGAGGCCGCGGGAGAATGTCATTTCGAGTTCATATCGGTCGGTCCGGGAGATTGGAGATTGGGATGATGGAGAGATCGGGGAAAGACAGGCATCGATGGCCTTGCGATAAACGCGGGTGACGGCGGCGACGTATTCGGGGGACTTGAGACGACCTTCGATTTTGAAGGATTTCACACCGGCCTTGATGAGATCCGGGATGAGATCGACGGCGGCGAGATCCTGCGGGCTGAGGAGGTAGCGCTTTTCGCCCATCTCGTGCTTTTCGCCGTCCACGATGAGTTCGTAGGGCATGCGGCAGGCCTGGGCGCATTCGCCGCGGTTGGCGCTGCGCTGGC
>CAZVSA010000167.1:0-9232 GCA_964629955.1 uncultured Luteolibacter sp. | reverse complement strand
CTTCCTGTTCCTCGTCGCTCAATTCCTGCCGCCGGGTCTGGATGGCGAAATAGGTTTGGCCGTGGGCGACGATTTCCTTGGAGGGATCCGCGTTTTGGATGACGAGGTAGCAGGCGTAGCGGGACATCATCACCGTCTTCACCGCCCGCTGGGCTCCGCTGCCGATCCCGACCATTTCGTCGGCTCCGACGAAATGGTCTTCAATCTGCTGGCCGCTATTGAAACAAGCGGAGCGGGCCTTCTCGATGACCGCTTCAAAATGGCGGTAGTTGACGTAGCCAAGCACCTTGGCGAAGTCCCGGCTGGACCAAAACTCGCTGCCTGCCGGGTCCGTGCGGCGGATGGATTCAAAAGAGGTGATTTCGCGGCTCATTTGTTCTTTTGAACATTTGAATCGGATCACGGTTTTTGGCAAGCCGTGATTTGCCACCGATGGGACAGAGCCGATCAATCTGCCGGACGCGGCACGCTACTCCGCAAGCTCCACCTGCACCACGCCGAAGAGGCGGGGGTCGCTTTGCGGATCGATGGGGCGCTTCACGCTCACCCGTTCCCATTGGTTGTTGATGAAAGTCACCGTTTCCTCGCCCGTCATCGGGACGAAACTTCCGGGCGAGAGGTCTGGCGAAATCTTTGGCGTGTAGGCCAGCCCGCCGTTCCTGCGCCGGAGGTATTCCACGCGAAAGACCGGACCGCCGCCGGAATCCTCCAGGCCGAAGAACGGCAGCCCGGAAACGCCGCTGCCGGGAACCAGCCGCGAGGCATCCGGCCCGGAACCGTTCAGGTGGAAGGCGTATTTGAGGAGATTCGGCACGCCGTCGCGGAAGGGGATCGCAGAGGGAAGCGCGTCGCCCCCCTCAAGGCCCGCATTGCCCGCCCAATTCGGGAAGGAAGAGACGGCTGATGGTTCAGGAATGCTATTTAAGAAATCATTTCTTAGCGATATTGCTGCAGCTCCGTTAAGATCTACATAGGTAGTCTTATATGGAGATCCCGAGGTCATTATTCCCACGAATTGCCCATTAAAAAACACACCTCCCCCAGAATCCCCATTAGAGGCAAATCCCAAAAACTGATTATTTGGAAGATCGGTTGCAAATGACGAGTTGTATACATCATTATCAAATAAGCTACTAGGATCGCCAGATCGAGATTGGAACGCCCTTAAATATCCATCTTTTGCTTGTAGATTATCAGGACTGAGTCCATATTGACTAAATCCAGCAAAATCTATCACCACTCCATTTGGCGCCGTTACAGTGCTGATTGAAACTCCAAAGCCTTCAAATGGACTTGCTATCTGCATGTAAGCCAAATCCAAGTCAGATCCTCTACTTCCCCCGGAACCAACTGCATAAGAACCGCTGGCTGTATAGCCAATTACAGCGCTTGTGCTATCTGGATTTAAATAATTTGATCCGACTAAAATTGATAAATTTTCCGCAGGACGCATGCCGGAAGTCGAATCAAGTACATGAGCCGCTGTAACCACATATTGTATTCCTGATGGATCATTGACAAGAACACCCGTGCCATAACTTATTACTCCTGTAGTAGCACTCACCCTTTTGATCGCCACTACCGAATTCGCAAACTGCGCACCATAATCTATATATGCCTGACCCGGGAGAGTGGTTCCGGGAGCCAGCATGACAACAGAATCACCTCTCTGAGTAGTCACAGCGAAAGCAGCAGCAGCAAGACCGGCGGTGAAAGGAACGGCGCCACCAGACAACATGGTTGCTCCGCTGAGACCCGCAGCGAAATTTCTGAGTTTAGTTCCGAATTCAGTTTGCGGAGAAAGGAGATCGGCCGCTTCCATGCCGGAGGGTTTAACCGGATCGGCGGCGATTTCTCAAGCCCGGATTTGGAATGCGCGGACATATCCGCGCACTCCAGGGTCATCGTTCACGGTGCGGGAATCACATTCACGCCCCGCAGCCCGAACAGCGGCGCGACGGCGAGGAAATGGCGGTCGTTGGAATAGACTTCGGTAAAACCGTGCTCCGCGGCGCAGGCGAGGTGGAGGGCGTCAGCGGCACGGAGGAAGGTGGTGCCGGGAGCTTTCCGGAAGAACTGCTCCAGCCGTTGCTGGATCGCGTCGGTGAGGGGGAGCCAGTGATAAAGACCGTCCCGTGAGTCATTGATGAATTGCTCAAGGACGGAGAGATAAGTGCCATGTTGGAGGCGTCCTTCGCGAAAGGCGCGGTGGAACGCCGCCACGATCTCGGCCTGGGCATGCCACGCACTGGCGATGGTCCTGCCAGCCCCCGCCAGTTTCCTCACTCCTTCAAATCCTCGATCCTGAAGGTAGAGGCGCACCAGATAAGAGGTGTCGAAATAGGGAAGATTAGCGGCCATCGCGGTCGTCGGAAATCAGGTCGGTGATGTCGCGGTCGGACGAACTCGGAGCGTAGGCTCCTGCCTGCTCGAACCGGGCGAATTCCGGCAACAGTTTGCGCCTTTCCAGAAACGATGCTCCGGAAGGGGGAATGGCAGAGGAAGGATCGAGTTCTTTTTCCAACGAGGTGAGAACTATTTGCTTGAGGGTCCGGCCGGTCTCGATGGCACGGATTTTCGCCTTTTTGTAGAGCGCGTCCGGGATGTCGATGGTGGTTTTCATGGTTTCAACGATACGGGAATATGGTTTCCCGTCAAGCTGTCGATCCTTCCAGATCAACCTGACTCCCCTCCCCGTTTTTTCCGATCCAGATAAGCCGCTGTCTCCGCCCCGACAAAAAAGATCTGGATGGTGAAATAGATCCACAGCAACACCACCACCAAAGTCACCGCCGCTCCGTAAAAAGTCGTCACCCCGGCACTCTGGAAATACAGGCCGATCACCCCGCGCAGCCCTGCCAGCAAGGCACACGCCACCAGGGCTCCTCCCAGCGCGGGCATGAAACCGGGCGGTTTCGGCGGCAGCCAGCGCAGGATCAGGGCAAACAGCAGGGTTACGATCACCAGCGACACCGAGGCCTGGAGCATATTCCAGATTCCGAGACCGCTCGGGATGTAGGACTCGATCCCCTCCGCCACCACTTGAAGAACCGTGCCAAGCGCCGCCGACAACGCGAGGACAAGGCCCAGTGAAATGATCAGCAACACCGGCACCGCCCTGCCCATGACAAACGCGATCACCATTTCCTTCCTCCCTTCGCGGCGTTTTTTCCCGAAAATCGTTTCCAATACATCCCGCAATTCCACCACCACCCTGGAAGCCACGAAAAGCAGCACCATGAACCCGAAAACCGACGCCCAGCCGCTCAACACCGGATCATTCTGCTCCTCCAGCAAATGCAACAGGTAGTTGCTGGAATCCGCGTCCAGAAACAACGCCGAAGCGCCCTCCACTTCTTCCTTCGCCTGCTCCTTTCCAATCAGCATCGCCGCCAGCGCGGTGGAAGCGACAAGGATCGGCACCAATGAAAAAAGGCTCAGAAACGCCAGAGCCGCCGCGGATCGCCCGTGATTGTGCTTCCACCAGCGTTTCCCGATCTCCATCACCGCTTTTCCCGGACCCCGGATCCAAGGCTTGTCCAACCATTCCAACATCGGTGGCAGTCTCTCAGGCAAGAGCCCTCCCCTCAAGCTCCCTTCCCGCCGTTTCCAAATCATGCGCACCTTGCACAGGCTCCCCTTCCCTCCTGTTTTGAATCCCACGCCGTTCCAAAAAATTCATCCATGGCATAAAAATTGCTGCATTTTCAGAACGCCGCTCTAGTTTGGCCCCGGCAACGATCTTGCCGGTAATGTCAGACACATTTCTTCACCAATCCCTCTCCCAGCAACAGACGCTCGCGCCCCAGATGCGCAAGAGTCTGGAAATCCTCCAGGCAAGCACCCTTGAGCTTTCCCAACTGGTCCGCCAGGCGCTGGAAACCAACCCCGTTCTGGACGACATCACCGAGACGCTTTCGCTCGATGAAGAGGCTCCCGATCCCGAGGAAGCGGACAGCCTGGACTACCTCAACGACACCGAGGACGATTGGCGGGACCGCCTGATCATGGAGGGAAAAAGCTCCCCCTGGACCTCCGAGGACGAGGAGCGCCGCCAGCGCCTTTACGATTCCATCGTCGCACCGGAAACCCTCCAGCAGCATCTCCAGCAGCAACTCGATTTCTCCATCGTCGAGCCCGACGTCCGCGAGGCCGCCCGGGCCATTTTGGGAAATCTCGACGAACGGGGATTTCTCGATCTCCCCATCGAGGAACTCGGCCAGCGCCTGAAAATCGCCCCCCGCACCCTCGATGCGGCCCTCCAGCTGATCCAGTCGTTCGATCCTCCGGGCGTCGGGGCATCCGGCATCCCGGAATCCCTGCTTCTCCAGCTCGAACGCTCGTCCGGCACCGAGACCATCGAATACAAAATCGTCCGCGATCACCTCAACGACCTCGCCCGCAAGCGCTATCCCCAGATCGCCCGCGCCCTCGGCACCACCATCGAGCGGATCACCGAAGCCGCCTCGCGCATCGGCCGGCTCACCCCGAATCCCGGCGGAGATTTCGACCCCACCGGAAACCCCTACATTCTCCCGGATGTGATCATCGAGAAAGGCGACCACGGAAGCTGGTTCGCCCGCCTCACCGGCGAGCACCTTCCCAATCTCCGGATCAACGACTTTTACAAGGACATGATCGGAAAAAACGGCACGGATGCGAAAGCCCGCCAGTTCCTCCGCGACCAGATCCGCGACGGACGCAGCCTGATCCGATCCATCTCCCTGCGTCAGGAAACCATTCTCGCCATCGCCCACAAGCTCATCGAGCACCAGCCCCTCTTCTTTGAAAAAGGCCCCCGCCATCTCCGCCCGCTCACCATGAACGACATCGCGGACGAGTTGAGCCTGCACGCCACCACCGTCTCCCGTGCCGTGGCGGGAAAATACGTTCTGACCCCCCAGGGCCTCATGGAAATGCGGGCGTTTTTCGCCACCGGCTACCAAACCTCCGACGGCACGGAGGTCTCCAACGCGGGGGTCCGGGAAGCCATCCAGCAGCTCATCGGACAGGAAAACCCGGCCAAACCCCTCTCGGACGACGCCCTCGCCAAAGCCCTCGGCAAGCAGGGCATCAAGGTGGCCCGCCGGACGGTTGCCAAATACCGGGAGCAGCTCAACATCCTCCCCTCCCATCTCCGCAAATCATTTTAAAACCAGATACGTTTTTCCAACAAAACCCCAATCACCGTGTTTCTCATCTCCATCGCCGCACTCAAGCGCAACAGTGCGATCCTCCGTGAAGTAAAGGAAGCGGCGGGGTGCCGCCTGGTTCTGGCCCTCAAAGGTTTCTCCTGCTGGAAGGCATTTCCGTATCTCCGCGACGATCTCGATGGCTGCTGCGCGTCCGGCCTCTGGGAAGCCCTGCTGGCCCGCGACCATTTCCAGAAGCACGTCATCACCTACTCTCCCGCCTACGACGAGGAGGACATCACCCGGCTTTGCGAATTCACCGATCACCTCGATTTCAATTCGCTCGGCCAATGGATGCGCTTCCGGGAGCAGGTCATGGCCCATCCGCGTTTCCTGAGCGGCGAGCTCCTCTGCGGACTGCGCGTGAACCCGGAATGCTCCACCGGGGAAACTCCCCTTTACGATCCCTGCGTCCCCGGCTCGCGGCTGGGCATTACGGCCGGCCAGCTCGAAGGCGCGGACCTCACCGGCATTTCCGGCCTCCATTTTCACACGCTTTGCGAACAAGGCTCCGAAGACCTCGAAACGACCCTCGCGGCGGTGGACGAAAAATTCGGCCATCTCCTTCGATCACCGCAATTCCGGTATCTCAACATGGGTGGCGGTCACTGGATCACCAAACCATTCTACGACCGCGAACGCCTGATCCGCCTCGTCCGGCAGGCCCGGGATGCCTGGCAGGTGGAAGTCTGGCTGGAACCCGGAGAGGCGATCGCCATTCACACGGGGGTTCTCCGGGCCACGGTGATGGATGTTTTTGAATCGGGCGGGCACAGGATCGCCATCCTCGATGTCTCCGCCACCGCGCACATGCCGGACGTTCTGGAAATGCCCTACCGGCCCGATGTTTTCCTCGTGGACCCCGCCCCTTCCCCATCGAGACCCGCCGTCGTGATCGAGGGAGAAAACTACCACCCCGCCGGAGAATCCGGACCATGGCTCCACCGCCTCGGCGGCCCGACCTGCCTGGCGGGCGATGTCGCCGGGGATTTCTCCTTTCACCGGGAACTGAGAACCGGCGACACGCTCGTTTTCGACGACATGGCCCATTACACCATGGTCAAGACCACCACTTTCAACGGAGTGAAGCACCCCGCGATCGTCCTCCAGCACGAGGACGGACGATTGGAAACCATCCGCGAGTTCGGCTATCCGGACTTCCGCGACCGCTTGTCATGAGCGAGGGTCGCCCGTACAAACGAAGAAAAAACGGCACCCCGGACCGGCATCGACGCTTTTCGGCCCGGGTGCATGGATTGTGCTTAGATTCATTCAAATGATTCCGGAAAGAAAACGCCTCGAAGAGGACAAAACGCGGGAAAAGAACTGGAAACGCTGGGGCCCTTATCTCAGCGAACGGCAATGGGGCACCGTCCGGGAGGACTACTCCGAACATGGAAACAGTTGGGCGGACTTTCCCCACGACCACGCCTGGCGGCGGGCCTACCGCTGGGGAGAAGACGGATTGCAGGGCTGGACGGACCGGCAATGCAGGCTCTGCTTCGCCCCCGCACTGTGGAATGGCAGGGACACCATCCTCAAGGAGCGCCTTTTCGGCCTTGGAGGGAACGAAGGAAACCACGGGGAAGACGTGAAGGAGTGCTACTACTACCTGGAATCCACCCCCACCCATTCCTACACCAAGGCACTTTATAAATACCCGCAGGAAGCGTTCCCCTACACCGCCATCCGCGTCGAGAACCAGCGCCTCGGACGCACCGGCCCCGAGCTTGAACTCGCCGATATGGGAATGTTCGACGGTGGCCGCTACTTCGACGTGGTGCAGGAAGTGGCGAAACGCTCTCCGAACGATCTCCTCTGGAAAATCACCGTCACCAATCACGGCCCGGTGAAGGCCCCCATCCACGTTCTCCCCAGCCTGTGGTTCCGCAACGTCTGGACCTGGGGCAGCGAGCTGGACAAGATGAGGGAAAAGCCCGAATTGCGCTTGGAAAACGGCCGCATCCGCATCCGCCACGAGGGCCTGCGCGACTACCTTTTCCATGCGGACTCCCCGGATCTGAAAGCCGCCCCCGCCTGGTGGTTCACGGAAAACGAAACGAACCACAACAGCGTCTTCGGCACGCCGAATCCCACGCCCTACGTGAAGGACGCCTTCCACCGGCACCTCATCAAAGGCGATGCCGATGCCATATCTCCCGAGCCCGCCGGAACCAAAGCCGCCGCTCATTTCAAATTCATCATCCCTCCCGGAAAAACCATAACCATCCGTTGCAGGCTCCACCTGGAATCCGAGGACAATGGAATCCCGGAACTGGAACACTACGAGGAAACCTTCGCCGAACGCATCCGGGAGTGCGAACAGTTCTACGAGGAAATCACCCCCAAAGGCATTTCCGCCGAAGAACGCCTCATCTGCCGCCAGGGCTACGCCGGGCTCCTCTGGAGCAAGCAGTTCTTCCATTACGTGGTGGAGGATTGGCTGAGGGGGGATCCGAAAAGCGTGGAGCCCCCCGCATCCCGGCTGACCGGCAGAAACTCCGACTGGCTCCATTTCCACGCCAAGGACATCCTCTCGATGCCGGACAAGTGGGAATACCCGTGGTTCGCCGCATGGGACACCGCGTTCCACATGATCCCTTTCGCCGCGCTCGATCCGGAGTTCACCAAACATCAGCTCCTCCTTCTACTACGCGAATGGTACATGCACCCGAACGGGCAGCTCCCCGCCTACGAGTGGAATTTCTCGGATGTCAACCCGCCGGTCCATGCCTGGGCCGTGTGGCGGGTTTACAAAATCGCCGACAAAAAAGGCGAACGCGATCTCCTCTTCCTCGAACGCGCCTTCCAGAAACTGCTCCTCAATTTCACCTGGTGGGTGAACCGGAAGGACGTCGAAGGAAGGCATGTCTTCGGCGGCGGCTTCCTCGGACTCGACAACATCGGAGTCTTCGACCGCTCGCACTCCCTGCCCGGAGGCGGACGCCTGAATCAGGCCGACGGCACCGCCTGGATGGCATCCTATTGCCTCACCATGCTCGCGATGGCATTGGAGCTGGCTTTGGAAAAGCCCGCATACGAGGACATCGCATCCAAGTTCTTCGAGCATTTCGTCAACATCTGCGACGCCATCAACGCCCTCGGCGGAACCGGCCTGTGGGACAGCCAGGACGAGTTTTACTACGACCAGCTCATCATCAATCACGAGGACCCCATCCCCCTGCGGATCCGCTCCCTCGTCGGCCTGCTCCCGATGTGCGCCGTCACCGTCCTGAAACAAAAGACCATCAACCAGCTCCCCGGCTTCCGGAAACGCATGGACTGGTTCCTCGTCCACCGGCCGGATCTGTTGAAATACGTCACCGTCCGCCGCGTGCCGGGCAGCAAAAATCCCGGCCGCTGCCTGCTCGCGATCCCAAGCAAGGCCCGGCTGAGAAAATGCCTCGCCTACATGCTCGATCCGGATGAATTCCTTTCGGACTTCGGCATCCGTTCCCTCAGCAAGGCGCATGGAAGCAAACCCTTCATCTTCGAGCACGGCGGCCAGCGCCATGAGGTGGGCTACACCCCGGGCGAAGCCACGACCGACATGTTCGGCGGAAACTCGAACTGGCGCGGCCCCGTCTGGTTCCCCACCAATTTCCTCATCATCGAAGCCCTCGAACGCTACTACTATTTCTACGGAGATTCCTTCACGATCGAATATCCCACCGGATCGGGAAACACCGCCACGCTCCGGGAAGTCGCCATCGATCTCTGCGACCGCCTCATCTCCCTGTTTTTGCCCGGAAAGGACGGATACCGCCCGTGTTTCGGAAATGCCGAACGTTACTCCGATGTCCCCCACTGGAGGGATCTCCTGCTCTTCCACGAATACTTCCACGCCGAAACCGGCGAAGGCCTCGGAGCATCCCACCAGACCGGCTGGACGGCATTGGTCGTCCGGTTGGTGAGGGAACGCCGGGAGAAACTCCTCGGCGAGCAAATGAGCGAACAACCGGAAACCGCCTGAAACCCAGGGGAGCGCCGGAGGCGGGTTTTCCGGTAGGGACGGACCGCCGGGCCGTCCCACTTTTTCC
>CAZVSA010000166.1:0-9307 GCA_964629955.1 uncultured Luteolibacter sp. | reverse complement strand
GAACCGTGGCGGTGGCGGTGCTGCTGCTCAGTTCGGTGATGAAACTGACGCACAATGCGACGATCGCGACAATGAACAGGACCGGCAACCCGTGGAGCAGGGTGAGATTCGCCGCAATGGCCTGGTTCAGCCCCGTGGCCGAGAGCGCGCTGCCGATCGCGATGCCGCCGCCGAGAAGGATCAGAATGCTCCATGGAACGGCCGCCGCTTGTTCCCAATTGAGGAGTTTCCTTTCTTCCGGCTCGCCGGAGGGAATGAGAAACAGGGCGATGACCGCCAGCAGACCCACCGAGCTGTCCCTGGCTTCCGGAGCGTCCAACAGAGCGCTCCACCCTCCGAAGGGGTCGTCGCGGGTGATCCACAAAAGCACCGTCAAAGCCAACACGACGGACAGCCTCACCTCCGCCTTGCTCCAGGAACCGGCCGGAGCGATGCGGACCGGAAAGGAGGGCCACGGACCTCGGGTGAGCCACAGCCATGCGACAGGCACCAGGATCAGAACGATGGGAATCCCCACTTTCATCCAATCCATGAAGCCGAACGAGCCGGTTAAAAAGCCGGCCTCCGCCAACAGCTCCGTCTGCGCGAGAAAGATCCCGTTCGGCGGCGTGCCGATGGGAGAGCCCATGCCTCCGATGGCGGCGGAGTAGGCGATGCCCAGCAACAGGGGCGTGGCGAGCCGCCGTCTCCGTTGGTGGTCGATCACCGCGAGGGCGGCCGGCAGGAGCATCAGCACGGTGACCGTGTTGGAAATCCACATGCTGATGCCGGCCGAGGCCATCATGAATCCGAGCACGATCCGCCGTTCGCTGGAACCGCCGATCACCCTCACCAGGCCGAGCGCCAGCCTGCGGTGCAATCCGCAGTGCTCCATCGCCCGCGAAAGCATGAATCCCGAAAGAAACAAAACGACCAGATGATGGCAGTAGGCCGCGGCGATCTGCCACTCGTCGAGCACCCCCGCCAAAGGAAGAACCGCCAGAGGAATGAGCGACACCGCGCCGATCGGAACCGGCTCCAGGATCCACCAGACGACACACAGAACCAGCACCGCCGCGGTCCAGGCCGCCTTGCCCGGATCGTCCACCCCGGGCGTGTCATTTCCCAGCAACAGAAAAGTGGCGAACCAGGCGAAAGCGGCCAGCAGAGGACCCAGAACAAGGGCCATGCGCCGCGTGTTCCTGCGCAGAGACATCCCGATCCGGCGGAAGAGATTCCTCTTCTCTTCGGCAATCAGCTGGTCCCTCAGCCGTTCGCGAAAATCGCGGCCACCCTGCTTTTCCAGAGCCACGCCCAGCAGCCCGTCGATCGCAAGCTGCTCCGCCACTTCTCCGCGCATCGCCGGATGATTCTCCAGCCAGGAAAGAAGCAGCGAGCGCTCCTCCTCGCTCGCATTGCCATCGAGGATGCGGGTCAGGAGTTCATTCGCTTCACGATCTTTCACAGGATTTTTCAAACTCCTGGCGGATGCAGCCCGCCAGCATGGTGCGGATGCGCAGAAGCTGCATGACCACTCCCGAGTAGCCGCGCGAGGTTCTTGTGGAAATATCCCGGACGGTTTGGCCCAGGTGGTAGCGCTCATCCAGCAGCTTGCGCGCGGAACGGGTGAGCTTGCCGAGACATCTCTCCAGCGCCGCCAGCATCATCGTCTCCTCGGATTCCCGCCCGCCCGACTGTTCGTAGTGATATTGCAGATCGACCTGCTCGGAAAAGAGCGCCTGCAGCTCCTCTCCGCCACCCACCGGCTCGTCCCGGCGCTGGCGGAGCCAATTCCTCAGGTGATTGACGGCGATCCCGCGGACCCAGGTGCCGAACCGCGACTCGGCGCGAAAAGTGGCGATGCGTTTGAACGCGGTGATGAAGACTTCCTGCGCCAGATCGTCCGCCGTGGACCAATCGAAGACACGCATGCGGAAAAACGCGCGCACGCCGGCCTGATGGGCTTCCACGAGAGACTCGAAGGCGGCCATGTCGCCGGCTTTCGCCGCTTCAATCCATTTTTTCTCCGTGGATTCGTCCATCATGGGTGAGGGCTGGAATGATCCGGATCAAGCCCGGGATATCCGGCGCCCGCAATCATTTTCGGAGCCTGTTGGGAATCGAAGCAAAGAAAGCGTCCCATCACCGGATTTCTTTGGAAAGCCATGTGGTACTTGTCGCATCCGCCACACAGAACCAGAGACAAACCCCACCGTCGAAAATCATCCCTCCGATCCCCATGTCATTCCCCTTCCCGAAATCCCTTCGCCGATTGGCAGTCATCGTCCTGCTGCTCGCCTGCTCCGCCGCACGCGCGGAGGACACCATTCTTTTCCTTGGAAACAGCTTCACCTACGGCGATGGCGGGACGGTCGGCGTGCCCAACATTTTCGACTGTCTCGCAGTCGCCGGTGGCCAGCAGGATCCCACCACCGTCATGCGCGCCGTCGGCGGCCAATCGTTCCAGTTTCACGAGAACGACGCCACCAGCCGTTCCACCATTGCCAGCAGGCCGTGGTCGTACGTGGTGATCCAGAATTATTCCACCGAGCCCACCCACATCGGAAATCCGGAAAGCCACCATGCAAACGGAACGCTGCTTTATCAGCGGATTCTCGGCAATCATCCGCAAACGAAGGTGATCCTCTATCAGACCTGGGCTCGCGCGGCCGGCCATCCGATGATCAGCGGCGTATCGACTCCGGCTTCCTTCGAATCCACCGCCGAGATGCAATCGGAGCTGCGCGCCAACTATCGTGATCTCGCGGACTCCCTCAATGCGGCCAATCCCGGGAATCCTCCGGTGATCGTGGCTCCGGTGGGCGATGCCTGGGAGCATGCCGGAGGCCTCCTGCCCGCGCAGGACCCCGCTTTCCACCGCTTGCATGGAGCCGATAACTATCATGGCAACAACAACGGCTATTATCTCGCCGCGGCGGTCTTCTACGCGACCATCTACGGACAAAGCCCGGAGGGCCTGCACGCCCATCCGGTCGTCTCGGCTCTCGGTCTCCAGCTCACGGACCCCGCCCATCTCGAACGGGTTGCCTGGGATACCGTTTCCGGAGTCGTGGAGATCGATTACCTCGATCATCCCGCTTCGCTGGAGGTGACCGAAAACCAAACCGCCACTTTCACCGCAAGGGTCCGGGGTTCCCGTCCCTACACGGTCCAATGGTTCAGGGATGGCGACCTCATCCCGGATGCGGAAGAGCTTTCCCTCACGATCCCGAATGCCGGGATTTCCCTGGATGGCTCCGTTTATACCGTCACGGTTTCCAATGCCGTCTCTTCGGTCGAGAGCCAACCGGCGGTTCTGTCGGTCACTCCCGATGCAGCCCCTCCTTCCGCCGGGGAACCGGTGTTGACGGACGAGACCAGCGTGACCATTCCCTTCGATGAAGCGTTGGACCCTGCGTCCGCTTCGGATCCTGCCAACTTCAGCGTCGTCTTCCGCGGCCGACGCATCGAGGTTCTTTCCTCCTCCCTGTCCCCGGACGGGCGGGCGGTCTCTCTTGCCCTGGCATCCCCCATCCAGCAGGGCTTCGTGATCGGCATCGCCGCCGGAGTCCGGGATCTGGCGGGAAATCCGATGCCCGGTGCATCGATCGTGAAGTCACCGGCGACGGCTTTTCCGGGCGAAAAAGTGTTCATCGATTTCGGTGCCAGCGCGACCCAGACAGGACCTGCGGACGATCCGGCCAATACCTGGAACAATGTCACCACCGCGATCGGCGCGTCGAATGCCGCGTCGCTCGCCCCTTTGCTCGACAGCGCCGGAGAGCCCACCTCGCTGCGCCTCGAGATGATCCGGCGGTTCAACAACGTCAACCAGGATGGCACCCGGTCGTCCACCGTGTTTCCCGAATCCGCCACGCGCGATTCCCTTTTTGGAAATACGGAGCTTTGGGATGGATTGACGAATGTCTTCCCCGCCTTCCGCCTGGCCGGCCTGGACCCGCTTGCGACTTATACGCTTGTCTTTTATGCCTCGCGGACAGGGGTTTCGGACAACCGCCAGACACTTTACACGGTCACCGGTGCCGGCGTTTCCACCGCCACGCTGAATGCCTCGAACAATGTCGATCAAGTCGCCGTCCTCACTGATTTGGTCCCCGACGCCGAGGGCGAGCTGATCGTCGAGCTTTCGCCGGGGCCTCAAAATAACAATGCCTATCACTTCACGTATTTGGGCGCGATGACGCTGGAGGCGTCTTCCGGAAGAGCACCGGAGTTTTATCCGCCGGTCATATTGGGAAATCAGATCGTGATCGACTGGAGCGGGACCGGACATCTGGAATTCAGCCCGGATCTGCGGAGTCCGTGGACGCCGATGCTGCCGGCGCCCGCACCGCCTCACATCGAGCCGATATCCGGCGACGCCCGTTTCTTCCGGTTGTCTTACACCACGGAATAACTCCTTCCCGCCGTCTCTTTCCAGCTCCCTCTCCCGTCATCCGGGTCCTTCCCCTCGTCCGCCCATCAGCCCATCGTGGATCCGCGGCAAAACTCCGCTTCGCCGGGAACCGATCAAACCGGCCGTCCACGGATACGGCCAAGCATTTCTCTTGCCGGGGACGACATCGGAACGCTAATGGATTCCACAAACCCATGATCCAGAATGTTCTCGTCCTTGGCGGAGGAAGCGCGGGATTTATCACCGCGATTTCCATCAAACGAAAAATCCCACAACTCAAGGTGCTGGTGGTGCGCAGCCCCTCGATCGGCGTGATCGGCGTCGGCGAAGCCACCACCCCGAACTTTCCGCGCCATCTCTTTGAATACCTGGGGATTTCCCGGAAGCGTTTCTACGCCCTCGCCGAGCCCACGTGGAAACTTGGAATCCGTTTCCTCTGGGGAGCCCGCGGCAGCTTTGACTACACCTTCAACCTCCAACTCGATTCCCACTACCCGGATCTGGAAAAACCCACCGGCTACTACTGCGACGACGACTTCAACGACGCCAGCCTGCCCGGAGCCCTGATGCGCCGCAACATGGCGTTCCCCCGCCAACAGAACGGAGCGCCGGACATTCATCCGTGGCACGCCTTCCACATCGAGAACAAGAAATTCATCTCCATCCTCGAAATCGTCGCCAAAGAGGAGGGCGTGGAAGTCACCGACGGCAAAGTCACCGGCAGCGAACCCGGCCCGGACGGCATCGCCGCCGTGCATCTGGAGGACGGCAGACGCCTCTCCGCCGATTTCTTCATCGACGCCAGCGGATTCCGCAGCGAGCTGTTGGGAAAAACCCTCAACGAGCCCTTCATCAGCTTCGACAAATCCCTCCCCTGCAGCAGAGCCGTGATCGGTGGCTGGGAGCGCGGGCCGGACGAACCCATCCTGCCCTACACCACCGCGGAAACCATGGACGCGGGATGGGCATGGCGGATCGACCACGAGCACCTCATCAACCGCGGCTACGTGTATTGTCCCGATTTCATCTCCGACGACGAGGCCGCCGCCGAATTCCAGCGCAAGAATCCCAAAGCCGAACTGGGGCAAAAGATCGTGAATTTCCGGTCCGGGCACTACCGCAGGCAATGGGTGGACAACGTGGTCGCCTTCGGAAACTCCGGCGGATTCGTCGAACCCCTCGAATCCACCGCGATCATGATCCTGTGCTCCCACATCCAGACACTCGTGGATTTTCTCATCCACAACAACCTGGAGCCCACCCCCTCGATGCGGAATCTCTACAACGATCTGACCTCCGGCACATGGGAGGACATCCGCCATTTCCTCTCGCTCCACTACAAGTTCAACGGACTGCTGGAAACCCCGTTCTGGCAGCACGCGCGCAGGGAGGTGGATGTCTCCGGCATCGCGGATTTCATCGAGTTCTATCAGGAAAACGGCCCTACCGGCTTCTGCCGCTACCGGCTGCCGCGCAGCCAGAACGACTTCGGCCTGGAAGGATTCCTCGTGATGATGGTGGGAAACCAGGTGCCTTACAAAAAGCGCCACACCCCCTCCCAGAAGGATCTCCAGGCATGGGCCCGCTACAAACAGCAGTTCGCCAACCAGGCCGCCAGGGGAATCCGCAGCGAGGAAGCCCTGGCCTACGTGAAACACCCCGGCTGGCAATGGCACGGGGATCCCAAAACCTGACCCGGCTGTAGCGGGCGAATCGGACTCACGGCCGACGGCGGCGGAACAACGCCAGCCCTCCGCCGAAGCCGAGAAACGCCAATGATGCCGGCTCGGGAATGATCGCGAGGCTGCCGTTGTTGCTGATGACCGTCGAAACCGTGGAGGCCACCTGCATTCCCAGGCTGATCTGCACCAGGTCCCTGCTCGGTGCGAAGTCGAACCCGGAAAGGTCGTCGGGATATTCGGGAATGGTGATCCCGTCGGTGAGGCGGCCGTCGATGAGCAGCCACATCGAATTGGCCCTCGCATTGCCGATCGTGGTGTCGGAGACGGTTTGCAGCATCACCCGGTTGGCGTGGGTGAGCCCGCTGCCCCATCCCCCGGGAACCGGATTTCTCTGGAAAACCGACTGATTGGTGTTGGTGGTGATCGGCGGGGCGCTCGTGTCGAACTCTTCGAACGGCTTGCTGTGAAAGACCATGGAGCCGACCGACACCATCGCGTCGAGAACAACGAAGGAAGCCGTGTGCCGGTTTGTGGCTATATTGGCAAGATCGGGCTGGGGGGTGGGACCGGTGTCCACGGTGAATCTGGCGGTCACCGGCAGTCCGTTGAAGGCGCCGCCGAAAGTGGTGCTCGTCACGGTGCCGGTGTATTCGTAAACGATGACCGCCGCATTGGCGGCAGGCATCACCATGGGGGATGCCAGGGTTGCAAGGGCGACCGTTGTCAGGAATCCGCTTCTGAGATGCGTTTCGAAATAGCTGAACATTCGCGGACTCTAACATCCCATTGACAAATTTGCCAAGCATATAGGCGGAAAAACCGACCAAGCCACCATGACCGGGAAAGCCGACGCTCTCGCCCAGCCCTGAAGCCCGCATCCACCTCCTCACCGCACCATCAGCGAAAAACGCAGCTTCCCTTCCGGGCCCTTCTCTTCATCCACCCGCCAATCCATCGTCAAGCACCCCGGCTGGCAATGGCACGGGGACCCCAAAACCTGACCCCGCCATCCCGGCAGCCCGCCGCCGTGGTGTCCTTCCCGCGATCGGCAGGGCCGATGCATCAAAAAACCAATGGATTCACCGCAAAGCCGCGAAGGTCGCAAAGGGTCGCTGAGAAAAATCCCGGATGAGATCGGAGGCGGATGGGGGACGTTGCGCCTGTTTTTCCTGTTTTCGATCCTGAGTTCGCCCTCTTCGCGTTCCTTTGCGACCTTTGCGGCTTTGCGGTGAAAGGAAACCCCGTCCTTTGATGAGTCGGCCCTTCCCGCCATCGGTGTTTCGCTTGCCGCCCGGACCGCCCGGCTCTATCGCTCGCGCGTGTCCAGCAAGGACCATCGCATCCACGGCTGGCTCCGGCGGGCCGTAACCCATCCCGAATTCGCGGCACGCCTGGCCCCTCTGGCCACCGGCGGGAGCGAAGTCGTGCTCGATCATACCGCGGACGCCGCCCACGCATTTCTAACCGCGATGGCCACGGCGGCTTCCGCGGACGCCGGCCACCCGCGCGCGTGGGTGGTCTGCGATCTTCCCCGCCACCGCGAAAGGCTCGCCGCCGAGCTGGACCTCTGGGGAGTGAACGCCCTCGTCCTGCCCGAAGCCCCGGTGGAAACGGGCGATGGCACCATCGCCGATCCGGAATCCGCCGCGGAGTGGTTCTCGGTGCTGGAAATCCTCGCCCGTTCCCCGCGATGCGTGGTGATCTGCGGCAGCGACGCGTTTTCCACCAGAGCCCCCTCCCCTTCCGCCCTGCGCGAGGCTCGCACCCCGCTGAAACCCGGTTCCCCCCTCGATCCCGCGGAACTTGCGGACTCGCTCTCCCGCCACGGCTACGAACGGACGCCCACCGTGGCCGCCCGCGGCCAATTCGCCGTGCGCGGCGGCATCATCGACCTCTTCGCCTGGCAGGCGGCAAGACCCCTGCGGCTGGAGTTCTTCGACACCGATCTGGAATCCGTCCGCGAATTCGACCTCGATACCCAGGCATCCACCCGCAAACTCCCGGAAGCGGACCTTCTTCTCTCCGAGCCTTCCGCCGAAGCGACCGTCGCGGACTACCGGAGGCCCGATGACAAAATCATCTCCATCTCCTCCGAAATCACGAAACCCGACGTGCGGATTCTCGAAGACGCGGCGGAGTACAACAGCGAGGAGGATTTCACCCTCGCCTGTTACGACAGCCCGCTGGGAACCTTCGAGGCCGGGGACTTCGTGCTGGAGGAATCGCGGCGGGAAACTTTCTTCCGCCAGATCAACGAATGGAAAAAGGCGGACTGGGACATCGCCATGGTCTTCGGCAGCAAAGGCGAGGAAGAACGCTTCGCCGAACTTGCCGGAAAAAACCTCGAACGGGATCTCGGCCTGCTGCCGGTCCGGGGCGAGCTGATCGCGGGCTTCACCGTCCCCGTCCTGAAACTCGCGGTCCTCTCCTCGTCCGAACTCTTCAGCCGCTACCGCAACCCGGGCATGCGGCGGCGCACCTCGCTGGAAAAAGCCCGCGAAGCCCGGGCACGCGCCACCGTGGACGAGATGGAGGAAGGCGACCTCGTCGTCCATTACGAATACGGCGTAGGCCGCTTCCGCGGCATCCGGCAAGGCGACGAGGGAGACGAACTCGTCCTCGAATACCGGGACGGCTCCCTGCTGGAAGTTCCCCTCGAACAAGCCCACCTCGTCGCGAAATATGTCGGCCTCGGCGGTCGCACCCCGGATCTCAACCGGCTCGGCGGCACCGCATGGAAAACCGCCCGCAAAGCCGCGGAAAAATCCATCCTCGATTACGCCGCCCAGCTCCTCCGCGTGCAGGCGGAGCGACAATCCGAGGAAGGCTTCGCCCATCCGCCCGATTCCCGCTGGATGTGGGAATTCGAGCGCTCGTTCCATTTCACCGAAACCGCCGACCAGCGCCGCGCCATCGAGGAAACCAAACACGATCTCGAATCCACCCGCCCGATGGACCGCCTGATCTGCGGAGACGTCGGCTTCGGAAACACCGAAGTCGCCATCCGCGCCGCCTTCAAGACCGTCACCAGCGGAAAACAGGTGGCCATCCTAGTCCCCACCACCGTACTCGCCGAGCAACACTGGCGCACCTTCCGCGAACGGATGTCCGACTACCCCGTGCGCGTCGATCTCCTCAACCGCTTCCGCACCCCCCCGGAAATCCGCGACACCATCACCGGAATCGCCGACGGCTCCGTGGACATCGTCATCGGCACCCACCGGCTGAT
>CAZVSA010000165.1:8753-9329 GCA_964629955.1 uncultured Luteolibacter sp. | reverse complement strand
CACCGTTGTCAGCGCCGTGAACGCCGTCGGCGTCGAGGTGAACACCGCCTCGAAGCAACTCCTCTCCTACGTCTCCGGCCTCAACACCTCCCTCGCCGAAAACATCGTCGCATTCCGCAACGAAAACGGCCCCTTCACCTCCCGCGAATCCCTCAAAAAAGTCCCCCGCCTCGGCGAAAAAGCCTTCGAGCAAGCCGCCGGCTTCCTCCGCATCCGCGGTGCCGGAAACCCGCTCGACACTTCCGCCGTCCACCCGGAGCGCTATCCCCTCGTCGAGCGCATGGCCAGCGACGCCGGCTGCGAAGTCGCCGAACTCCTCAGGAACGAAGCCGCCCGCAAGAAGATCGACCTCAAAAAATACGTCAGCGAAGACGTCGGCCTCCCCACCCTCCAGGACATCCTCGCCGAGCTCGCCAAACCCGGCCGTGACCCGCGGAAACAATTCGAGCTCTTCTCCTTCGCCGAAGGCGTCGAAAAACCCGCCGATCTCCAGGTTGGCATGAAGCTCCCCGGCATCGTCACCAACGTCACCGCCTTCGGAGCCTTCGTCGATGTCGGCGTCCATCAGGACGGACT
>CAZVSA010000165.1:1583-8743 GCA_964629955.1 uncultured Luteolibacter sp. | reverse complement strand
CAAGCCCGATCTCGAAGGCGGACGCCGTTCCGCCCCCGGCGATCGTGGCGGCGATCACCGGTCGCCGTCTTCTTCCCCCCGCCGCGGCGGCGGAAACTTCCAGCCCAACTCCGCCCCCGGCAACGACTGGTTCTCGCAGGCGCTCAATCAGGCGAAAAAGAAATAGCCTGCAAGCCAGGAAATTCACGCTCCCTTTCGGCGGAACCCCGCGCTATGGAAAGGGGGCATGCGCGTCTGGATGCTCCTCCTTCTTGCCTGCGGCCCGGGTTTCGCCAATCCCCTGCCGCGGGATTTTCCTCCTCTCAAGGTGGATCTAACAGCCCAACCCGACCAGGGAGGCCGGAAGGTCTGGCATACCACACACTTCCGGATCGACTACGATGTCGGGCTGCGCGGGGAGGACCTCACCCGTCTCGCCCAGGTTGCGGAAACCACCGCCGCGGTCCTGCGCGCCCATCCGCTTCCCCTTTTCGCCCCGCCGTTGAAAGGACGCCCGGGGATCTCCATTCACGGCGGCGACGAGGGTTACGAAGCCGCGGGCGGAGTGAGGGGAAGCGCCGGGTTCTACATCGGCGACAGACGAGGCTCCGCAAGGGTGGTCCTCCGGGCGGACTCCCTGTTCCACGCGCCGGGCTCGGAGCGCAGCCGGTTGCCGCCCCGCCACAATGAAGACCTCGTCGTTCACGAGTTGGTCCATCTCTGCATGCACCGGGTGAACAATGGAATCCCCCAATGGCTTGCGGAAGGCATCGCGGAATACTTCTCCAGCGCCCACCGGGGCGGAGGCCGTTTCTCCTTCGGAAACATCGATGCCTCCGTGCGCGACCACCTGCGAATCCGCCTTAATCCCGATGATCCCCGGATTCCCCTGATTTCCGTGGCGGAAATCGCCACTCTCGATTCGGAGGAATGGCTGGATTACATCATCCGCCTTCCCGAGGAGAAGCGCTATCACGCCTACAGCACCGCGTTGATCCTCGCCCATTATCATCTGCACGGAGGCCGGGAAAGGCTCGAACGCCTGCGGGAACTGCTGGAAAACGCGGAGCGGAGAAATCGCCCTCCCGTTTTTTTGGAAAAAGAAACCGCTGCGGAGGTGGAAGCCGCGCTCTCACGCTACTGGAGTCCGAAAGGTCTCACCCTTGTTTTCAGCGGCGGATCGTAATCCTGAAACCGGCCCCGCCTTCCGTACGTTCTCCCCTCACTCCGCTACCGCCAGCCAGTCTCCTCCCGCCACTTCCGGAAAACGCTCCACCGGCCCCCGCCATTCCCAGATCCACGCCTCCACCCGCGTGCCGGATTCCAATGTCACCGGCACCTGCACCCGTCGGTATTCCGTCCCTTCCACCCCGTCGGCGGAAAGCCCTTCAAAGTCGTCCAGTTCCCTCAAGTGACCGGGCTCCACCGCGAACACATCCCCCGCGATCCCTCCCCCATTTTCATCCAAAACCAGCCCCGGATACCAATCGATCCTGTAAAGCCTCCCCCGCACCGATGCCGCGCCTTGAAAGACCGCCCCTTCCATCCTGAAGTGATTCGAACCGCCCCGCCGGAGCGTGCCATACACGAACACGAGCTGCCGCCCGGCTTCCATCAGCGTGTGAAGCGGTAGCCGATTTCGGCATCGAGCTGTTGTTTCAGCTCGTCCAGACCGGTTCCCGCCTCGGCGGAAATCGGCATCACATCCACTTTCGGAAACCGCAGCCGGAAGGCTTCCAGATTTTCCTCCGCGCCTTCGAGGTCCATTTTGTTCGCGATCACCTTCCACGGGAATTTCGCCAGCTCCTCGTCGTATTCCTTGATCTCGCGCCGGAGGATCTCCAGATCGACCAAGGGATCGCGCCCCTCGCTGCCCGCCATGTCCAGCACGAACAAAAGCACCCGGCAACGGGTGATGTGCCGCAGAAACTCGTGACCCAGCCCGCGGTTTTCATGCGCTCCCTCGATCAACCCGGGAATGTCCGCAATGGTGCAACGGCGGTAACCGGAAAACTCCACCACGCCGATGATCGGCTGGAGCGTCGTGAACGGATAGGACGCCACTTTCGGCTTCGCCGCGGAAAGCCGCCCGAGCAGCGTGGATTTCCCCGCATTGGGAAAGCCGACCAATCCCGCATCCGCGATCCGGCGCAACTCCAGATAAAACACCGATTGCTCGCCGGGAGTTCCCAAGGTGTGCTCGGTGGGAGCGCGGTTGGTGGCGGAGCGGAAATTCCAGTTTCCAAGCCCCGGCTCGCCTCCCTTGCAAAGGACGAACTCCTGCCCGGTTTCGGTGAGATCGGCGACCGGTTCCAGATCGATCCCCTCCGCGCTGCGCTCGAATTCCACCGCCTCCTGCACGTTGACCGCGCTGCTGCGATAGACGACCGTTCCCGGAGGCACCCGGCCGATGACGCGCTTGCCGCTTTTCCCCGTTTTGCGCGCGCCGCCCCCGTTGTTCCCGTTCCCGGCCACGAGCTTCGGGTCGTAATGGTATTGCCTCAGGGTGTCGGTGGAGGGATCCACCACAAGAACCACGTCGCCGCCCGCGCCCCCGTCTCCCCCATCCGGGCCGCCGCGAGGCACGAATTTCTCCCTCCGCCAGGACACGATGCCGTCTCCGCCGTCGCCCGCTTTCGCGAAGATCCGCACATGATCAATGAACATGGCGGCAGCCTCGCCACCCGGGTGCGCCCGGTCAACGGCAATACACAGGGCTGACACATCAAACGGCGTTTTCAAAAAAGCAAATTCCCGGCAGTCGGTTTCTCCGCGTGGAATCCGCTCGATCCGCGGTCTCCTTCTTGAAAACCGCGATGGAAAAATCACCGTGCGCCGGCGGGGTCTGCCGCGGGAGTACGGCCGCGTTGGGCCGGAGGCAGAGCGTCATCCGGAACGGGACCGGCCATCGGTGGAGTCTCAAAAAAACGGCCGTCGTCGATCAGGCGCGGGTCGCCCGATTGTTGGAGTTCCGTCAGCAGAGTCTTCTCCAGTTCCGCCCGCTGGCGGCTGTATTCCGGAGCGGCCGCGACGTTCCGCATCTGGTGCGGATCGCTTCGCAGGTCGTACAGTTCTTCGCGCGGACGAAGCCCGTACAACTGGTTGAACAGCTCCTTCCATTGCGGATTGTTCCGCTCGCCGACGAACCACGCCTTCGTCGGACCGGCGTCGTCATCGGGAATCGTCACCCGCGTCTCTTCGGTCACTTCCCCGGCCGTCGGCGGATTGCCGCCGTCGAGCCGATAGTGATCGCCGAGCGGATAACGTTCCGGTTTGAAGTTGATGATGTAGACGAAGTCCTTCGTGTGAATCGCCCGTTGCGGATACGGCAGGTGGCCTTCGCGGGCACTCTCGACGTGACGTTCCCGGCCGACAACAACCCAGTTGCGTTGCGGATCGACCTGTCCCGTCTGGTCCGACTTGAGGACCGGCCAGAGCGTGCGGCCGGTCATGACGTCGGGAACTTCGACCTTGCCCGCTTCCAGAAGGGTCGGGGCGAGATCCGGCAGGTTGACGAAATCATCCACCACGCGGCCACCGCGCACTCCCGGCCCGGCGATCGCCAGACTGACACCGGTGCCGAAGTCGTACAGGTTGCATTTGCCGTGCGGAAAGCCGGGGGCTCCGTGATCGCCGCTGATGACGATGAGCGTGTTGTCGAGTTCGCCGGTCGCCCGCACTTCGTCAATCAACAAGCCGATCGCACGGTCCCACGCCTGAACCTCTCCCAGATAGTCGGCGAGATCCTGGCGGACTTCGGGAACATCCGGCAGGAAGGAAGGCAGCTTCCCTTTCAGGGAATCAGGGTCGATATCCCAAAGAGCCTTGCCGGAACCCTTGACCCACTTGCGATGCACGTTCGTCGGGCCGAACCAGTAGCAGAACGGCGTGTTGGCCGGGCGATCGGCGAGAAACTTCCGGAAGTTCGCCCGGACTTCGCCGAGGAGTTCCTGCTTGGCCTCTTCGAGAGGCCGCCCTTCGTCCACCATTCGGGTGACGTTTTGTGAGAATTGATTGAAACGGTGACCGGCCGGTTCGTAGGCGTGCCGACTCCCGCCGTAGGGAGCATCGACGGGATATCCGGGACCCCACACCTTGTACGTCTTGCCGATGTGATAGCCGGAGTCCTTCAGCAGCAGCGGCCACGATGGAATGGAAGGGTCCCACACCGCCCCCCGCAAGATCGCCCCCCGGCCCGTGCGCCAGAAGTATTGACCCGACAGCAGCGAACTGCGGCAGGGGGTGCACGAGGGAGCGTTCACATGGGCGTTGCGAAAGAGGACTCCATTCTTCGCCACCTGATCGAAGTTCGGCGTGCTGACGACATCATTGATTCCGCCCGGCCCGTTGACGCCGACTTCGGAATAAATGCCGGCGAACCGTCCCCAATCATCCGCGAAGAGAAACAGGACGTTCGGCCGTCTGGCTTCACCGGCCGCGACCGGGCCGGTCAGGACGATCATTGAGACCAGAAATGCAAAGGCCCGCGCCAACATCGCGGATGGCCGGTCAACAGGACTGACGTCGCTCGCAATCATGATGGGAAGCTCCAATCAGCGGACAGAGGCTGGCGTGGGGCCGAGGCGCTGACATAACAAAGCCTCACCGGGAAGATTGTATTGTGCGGATTGCCCGCTCGGGCGGGAAGCGTCGGAGCGATCATGAGCGATTCTCTTTCGATTTTGCACACCTATGAGCGTGCATCCGTGAAGAACTCCGTGTCAAATGCAGAAACTTTGCGACCTTCGCGGCTTGCGGTGAATCCAATGATTTTCTGATGCGTTGGCCCTGGTTATGCCGTCCACACCTTCGGCGATGGTTGCGGCGAAGAAACCCGGCGGGAAGTCTCGGGACAATTTGCTCTTTGTCTGTCGTCGGAAATCGCTACATTTTTCCCAAAACGCCCATGGAGGCACTTTCCCTCCCGATTGCCCCCAAGTCAAAAGTCATGAAAACCTTATCTCTGCTTCTATTGCTGGCTGTCATACCGACTCTTTCCCAAGGCGAAGAGCTTGATCCCACGCTCGCTCCATTGGCCGCCACCCACCGCACGCAAATCGGAAAGCTTCTCGCGGACAAGGAAGCCGCGATCAGCGGAGTGCGGGCCAATTATATCGTCGCTCTGAGAGAGGCTGACGAGGCGGCCGCCACCAAAGGCGATCTGGCGTTCCAGGAGGTGCTCGACAAGGAACTCGAGGCGGTGAATGGCGGGGTGCTCCCTCCACTGCCACCCGCCAATTTGCCACGGAAACTGCAGGTCCCGCGCAGGACTTTTCAAAAAGCGGACGAGCGGTCGGACGACGAACTCGCCAAAGCGGTGAAACAACTGAATGCCAACTACGCCATCGCGTTGGGAAAACTGGAAGTCGCGAAGGATGGCGGCGAGGAGCTCAGGAAGCAGATCGCCGGCGAAAGGAAGCGGGTGTTGTCGCTTCGCATCGGTCCGCTGAGCAATCTCCAGTTGGAGATCGCCGGAACCGACTGGCAGTCGGTGGACAACCCTGAAGGTTATCTCCGCTTCAACGAGAGGGGAAAGGTCAACGGAACGTGGCCCTATACGACTCCGAAGCCGGACGAAGTCGTTGTGCATTGGAACGACAAACGCTCGACCACTTTCACCTTGGATCGCACCGGCCGCATCCTCATGGAAAAAGGCCAACCCTCCAACGTGCTCGTGCCGAAACCGATCGAGTGAATCACAAGCCCGCCATCGCCTCCGCCATGTCGAAATCGACGGCGGCCATGCTTCCGGCGAGTCCCGATGGGGAATGAACCGGAGCTAAAAAAAGCGCCCGCGCGTCCACGCGGCGGTTGCAAACCGCCGCCACCGCCACCCCGCGGCCAGATTTTGCTTCCGGCGGGGCTTCCATTTGTTTCACTCATGCATGAACCGCCACCTCGCCGCCATCGCGCTGATCTTCTCCTGCGCCCTCGCACCCGCCCTGCAAGGGGCTGGCAAAGCGGGGGAAAAGGCGAATCTTTCGTTCCACCTGGAGACTGAAAATTCGCAAAACCCGAAGATGATCTTCGCCCAGGATCACAACGGCACGATCCGTTTCTTCAAACGCGCGCCGGAAATCTCCACCCGCGACATCGTGGGATTCACTCCATTTCCCGCGGATGGCGACGACGGCTACGGCATCGTTTTCCAACTGAGCGGAAACGCCACCCGCAGGCTGGCCTCCATCACCGCCGCCAATCAGGGCAGGTGGCTCGTGGCACAGGCCAACGGCCGCATTGTCGATGGCGTGCTCATCGACCAGCAGGTGGACGACGGATTCCTCGTGATCTGGAAAGGCATCAGCCTCGCCGACATCGAACAATACGACTCCTCCGTGCCCCGCATCGGCGCCAAGAAGCCCAAGAAAAAATAAACCGAGCGATGATCCGCCTTTTTTCCTGTCTCCTCTCGCTGGCCTCCGTCCTTCAGGCCGCCCCCATCGATCTCCGCCTCCCCACCGACAACCGCCACCTCCTCACCGGCGAGCCCGACCGCTTCTACATGTATGTGGACCGCACCTTCGAGGGCGAAACCAGCAAACCATGGGAAGGAGGATCCTACGGATTTGTCCGCACCCCCATCCGTGTTTCCGGGGAAGTGGTCATGACAAAATTCCACGAGGGAATCGACATCGCCCCAATCAAGCGCGACCGGGCCGGCAACCCGCTCGACCTCATCTACAGCATCGCCGATGGCACCGTGGTGCATACAAGCCCCCAGGCGGGACGCAGCAACTACGGGAAATACCTCGTGGTCGGGCACCAGTGGGAAAATTCCTCCATCTACTCGCTCTACGCCCACCTCGCGGACATCACCGTCCAGCCGGGCGATTCCGTCAAAGCAGGCTCGGTGCTGGGCCGGATGGGCTTCACCGGCGCGGGGATCAACCGCACGCGCTCCCACCTCCATCTGGAAATCGCTTTCCTGATGAGCCAGCGCTACGAGGATTGGCACAAGGCGCGCGGCGCGGGCGTGAACCATCACGGCCTGTTCAACGGCATGAATCTCTCCGGCACGGATGTCGCCCGGTTCTATCTGGAGCATAAGGAGAATCCATCGCTCAGGTTCAGCGAGTTCGTCGCCTCCACTCCCGTTTACTTCCGGGTCACCGTGCCCTCCACCGGCATCCCTGATTTCGTCAAACGCCACCCCTGGATCGTCCGCGGTCCGGCGGAAAACC
>CAZVSA010000165.1:0-1573 GCA_964629955.1 uncultured Luteolibacter sp. | reverse complement strand
AACCCCACCTCCTGGGAAATCGGTTTCAGCGCCACCGGCCACCCCATCGACTTCATCCCGAGCGACCGGCCCGTGACCGCCCCCATCATCACCCATGTGCGCCCTTCCGAAATCCCGCACCGCCATCTCACCCGCGGGTTGGTCGTGGGGGAAGGAAACCAAGCCTCGCTCTCCGAGGGAGGAAAACAGCTCGTTTCCCTGCTCATGGACGATTTTCCCTCCACCCAACCCTGAATTTATCCTCATGTCCGATACCATCGCCAACAAACTGGAAAGCCTCGGCCTCACCCTGCCCGATGTCCCCGCTCCCGTCGCCGCCTATGTGAACTGCGTCCGCAGCGGCAATCTCCTCTTCCTCTCCGGGGGCCTGCCGATCGACGGCGACAAAAAAATCATCGGCAAAGTCCCCTCCGCCGTCTCCATCGAGGAAGCCCAGGAAGCCGCCCGCATGATCGTCCTCAACCGGCTCTCCGTCATCCGTGCGGAAATCGGCTCCCTCGACAACGTGAAACAAATCGTCGCCCTCAACGGATTCGTGAATTCGGAACCCGATTTCTTCGGCCATCCGCAGGTCATCAACGGAGCCTCCGAACTCCTCATCGAAATTTTCGGCGACAAAGGCCGCCACTCGCGCACCGCCCTCGGCGCCGCCGCGCTTCCTTTGAACGTAGCCGTCGAAATCAATCTGGTGGTCGAGGTCTAATCTTTAAGAATCCAGAAAGAAGAGGCAAAGATTCGTTGGATTCGTCCGATTCGTGGTTTTTCAATCTTCTTCCCTCTGAATTCTTGGCTCCAAGCTCCAGACTCTTGGCTCTCTCCCCCCATGCCCGCCTGGACCGATTCCCACAACCACCTGCACGACCCGCGGCTGGGCGATCCCCCACCCTCGATTGACGAACTGAAGAAAGCGGGAATCATCCGTTGCGTGGCCAATGCCACCTGTGAGGCCGATTGGCCGCGACTGGCGGAACTCGCCTCCAGCCATCCGGATTTCCTCTTCCCCGCCTTCGGCATCCATCCCTGGAAAGCACACCTGGCAAGCGACGGCTGGCAGGCGCGTCTCCATGAAATTTTAAAAACACACCCCGGAGCCTCCGTCGGGGAATGCGGTTTGGATCGCTGGATCGACAGCCCGGCCATCGAAATCCAGATGCCGGTATTTCTGGACCAGCTCCGGATCGCCCGGGAGACCATGCGCCCGGTCACCATCCATTGCCTCAAGGCATGGGGTCCGCTTTCGGACGCCTTTTCCCGGGAAGTCCCGCCCTCCCGTTTCCTGATGCATTCCTACTCGGGCTCCCTCGACTTCGCCCGGCAACTGATCCCCCTTGGAGCCTTCTTCTCCCTCTCCGGCTATTTTCTCCACGAGCGGAAATCCAAGGTTCTCGACGTCTTCCGCGGCCTCCCGCCCGACAGGGTTCTTCTCGAAACGGACGCCCCCGACATGCTCCCGCCCCCGTTCGCAATCGCCCGCCCCCTTCCTGACTCCCTCAACCACCCCGCCAACCTCCCCGCGATCGGCGGAGCCCTCGCCGCATCCCTCGGAATGTCTTCCGAGGATTTCGCTCGCCTC
>CAZVSA010000164.1:0-9331 GCA_964629955.1 uncultured Luteolibacter sp. | reverse complement strand
CGCCAGCGGCCCGGCCAATGCAAGATAATGCGGCCCCACCGGATCAGGATGGCGGTAGGGCTCCACGAAAAGGACCAGCAAGGCCATCAGCAACCCCATGCCGAGGGAAAGCACCACCTTGATCATGTGCTTGCGCCCGAAACCCGTCTCCAGACGCACCCCGATCTGCGAGGAGGACGGAAAACGCGAGAGCAGCATCAGGATCATCACCACCGAGGCGGATTCCACCAGAATCTGCGTCATCGCCAGATCCGGCGCCCGTGAAAGCACGAAATACAGCGTGATGAAAAAGCCCGCGGTGGAAAGGGCCACGAGCTGCGCCGTCCATCTTCTCAAAAACACCACCCCCATGATCGCAGAGGTGATCAGCACCACCAACACGATGCGCAGGGGATGGAACGACCATTCCATGGATTCAAACACCGACGCCGACCACTCCGAAGTCGCCACCGTCCAGCCCATCGCAACCAGCAGGAACGTGATCACGATCGGCAGATAAGCCGGCGGCCAATCCGCCCTCAGCGCCAGGGTCAATTTCTTGGAATAGGTCGTCAATCCCTCCAGAGAGTTCTCGAACGCCACGTCAAAACGCAGGAACGAAGGGATGTAGGTGCGTTTCCACTCGTTCCTCTCCGCCTTCCAGTAGAGCAGCCCTCCCGCCAGGAAAATCAGGAAACTGGTCCCCAGCTCCCGGCTGAAACCATGCCACAGTGTCAGCTTCACCTGCTCGGGATCGTGCAATCGGGCGACGTGGAGGCTGTCGAAAAACGGCTGGAAAACCGCCGGGAAGGTTCCCAGCAAAAGCGTGGCGAAGCACAGCAGCCCCACCGGCAACCCGATCTTCCATCCCGGATGATGAAACTTCTGCCCCTCCAGCCTCTTTCCCATGAACACATGGAAAAACACCCTCGCGGCCACCGCCACGGAGAACACCGCGGAACCGATCACCGCCGCCAGGATCAGCCCGATCGCGGTCCGGTTCTCCGGCCACGCCGCGAACAATTCGACAAAAAGCGATTCCTTGCTGAGGAACCCGGCGGTGAACGGAATGCCCGCGAGAGCCGCCGTCGAAATCGCCGCTCCCGCCGCCAGCCAGGGCATCCTGCCCGCCAACCCTCCCAGACGCCTGAGATCGCGCGTGCCCGTGGCGTGATCCACGATCCCCGCGATCATGAACAGCGACGCCTTGTAAAACACGTGCGTGAGAATGAACAGATAATCGAGCTTCACCCCCACCAGCGATCCCACCCCGTACCAGCCGATCAGCATCCCGAGCTGGCTCACGGTGGAATATGCCAGCACCGCCTTCAGGTCGTTGCTCCGCAGTGCCAGCCAGGCACCGAACAACATCGTGAAAAAGCAGACGCCCGCCAACAGCGGAAACCACAACTCCGCCCCGGAAAACACCGGAAACATCCGCGCCGTCAGGAAAACGCCGAGCTTCACCATCGTCGCCGAATGCAGGTAGGTGCTCACCGGCGTGGGCGCCACCATCGCTCCCGGAAGCCAGAACTGGAACGGGAACTGGGCCGATTTTCCGAACACCGCCATCAGCATCAGCACCATGCAGACGTTCCTCCAGACCTCCCCGCGCCCGCCGGACGCATCCTCCATCACCGCCATTTCATGCAGCGAATACGTGCCGGATGCCAGCCCCAGCATGATCAATCCCACCAGCATGCACAGCCCGGTGGACGCCGTCACCAGCAGCGCCCTCCGCGCCCCCACCCGGGCCGCCTCCTTCGCATGGAAAAAACCGATCAACAGGAACGACGCCACCCCCGTCAGTTCCCAGAACACGAACATCAGCAACAGGCTGTCCGCGAAAACCGTTCCCAGCATCGCCGTCACGAAGATCAGCAGGCTCGCGTAAAACCTCCCGTGGCTCCCGTACTCCGGCCCCAGATACGACGCGGAATACCAGCAGACCAGGCAGCCCATGCCGCAGATCACCAGCCCGTAGAACACGGACAAACCGTCCACCAGGAACGTCAGGTTCACCCCCATCGACGGCACCCAGATCCATTCGACGATTTCCGCCCCCCCCGGTTCGCGGCCCGCCATCCCCACCACCAGCAGCAAGGTGGAAAGCAACAACACCCCCATCGCCGCATAACCCGTTGCCGCTCCAAGCTTCCGGCCCGCGGCAACCATCAACGGCGCCAGCAATACCGGAAGGAAAGTTGCGAGGAGGATCAGGGAACTCTCAGGCATGAATGCCCGATCTTAACCGCACTTCCAATCTCCGGGCAAGTTCTCATCCTTACGAAAAATCCCAAGGCTCCCACGAAGCAGGGATTCCCCTCCTTTCGGAGTTGCCATCCGCCGGATTTTCCTATTAGTAACTGACGCCTTGAAGTAGTCGTTGCCACAAGTTCCTCCGAACCCCTGAAGCCCATGTCTTTTTCGATCCCTCACGAAGTCGTACAACCGGGCGAGGCATTCCCGGCCGACCCCTACGTTCCCACGTTCGCAAACGGCCGTTGCACGCCCTGTCGCCTCCTCGGTCCGGCCTCCCTGGTCCGTCTGGTGGACAGCAGCCGCTATTTTTCCGCCTCCCCTCCCGGCGACTTCTGGATGGAGGAATCCTTGTTCCGGATGTTCATCGCGAACGCGCACTCCGATCTCCTGTCACAAAACAAGGGACTGCCTCCCCATCTGGTCGGATTGCACGCCCGCTTCCAGCTCCGGGACGCTCTCGCGGTCTCGCGCGACTGGTCGAACCTCGACTGCTTCATCAGCCTGACGCTGCCTCCCGGGGCCTCCGTCATCGCACTGGTCGGCGAAGCACGCGGACAATCCTACTACAGCGCGGAATTTCACGATCAAGCCGCCCGGGCAAAAGCGGAGGAAATCGGCGTCACCCTTCCCGGCGGGCGCGTCCAGGTCGTCATCGACTTCCAATTCCACGCCAACCAGACGGCCCGAAACTGGGTGCGCGGCCCCTTCCCTTTCTGACAATGGCTTCCAATCCAGATCTCCCGGCATATTCCGCAACCCGCGTCTCCACCGGCTGACGCGGGACCACTCCGAAATCCATTTCGACCGATTCCCATGCCATCACAATTCACCCAGGCCCACCGTTTTCTCCAGCTCGAAACCGTGCTGGGGACGGACAAGCTCATCCTCTCACGCGCCGACGGCCATGAGGAACTGGGGCGGCTGTTCGAGATTCACATCGAGTTCACCACCGCCACGGACGATCTGGACTTCGATTCCCTCCTCGGCACGGGAGCCACCCTCCGGCTCGACATGGCCAGCGAGACGGACCGCGCATCCTCCTCCGCCCACTCCCGGTATTTCCACGGAAATTTCTCCCGCATCACCTATGTGGGCTTCCAGCGCGAAGGCCGCCCGAAATACCGTGCCACCCTCGTCCCCTGGCTTTGGTTTCTCACCCGCACGTCGGACTGCCGGATCTTCCAGCAGATGTCCGTTCCCGACATCATCCGCGAGATTTTCTCCGGCGCGGGATTCTCCGACCACGAGTTCAACCTCAAGAAAACCTACCCCACCCTCGACTACTGCGTCCAATACCGGGAAAGCGATTTCAACTTCGTCTCCCGCCTCATGGAGAGGGAGGGCATCTACTACCACTACACGCACGAGAACGGAAAACACAAACTCATCCTTTGCGATGACATGGGGTGTCACCGCACCGAGCCGAAATTTGAAACCATTTCCTTCATCGGAGGTTCCGGCGCGCTCGACAAACAGGGGGTCGTCTCCGCATGGGAATACTCCCGCGAAGTGAAACCGGGAGCCTACGCACACAACGATTTCAATTTCCTGACACCCTCTCCGGACCCCAATCTCCGCCTGCTCGCGCGCTCCTCCGCCCCGAAGCCGCAGAAACCGCATGCCTACGAGATTTACGACGCTCCGGGTGGTTTTGAAGATGCCCAGGAAGGCGCGCGTTACGCCCGCCTCCGCATGGAGGAGCTGATCAGCGACCGGGACACGGCCCGCGGACGCGCGGACATCCAGGGCATCCGCACCGGGCGGAAATTCACCTTCGCCAATCATCCCACGGACAGCCAGAACCGAGATTACCTCATCACCTCCTCCAGTTGGACCGCCCAGGAAGGAAGTTACGGCTCCGGCGGCGGGCAGGGCGGATCGTTCTACAACTGCGAGTTTTCCTGCATTCCCGACGACTGCGTGTTTCGCGCCGCCCGCGTCACCCCGCTCCCCAAGATCGAAGGCCCCCAGACGGCGATTGTCGTCGGCCCTCCCGGCGAGGAAATCTATGTGGACGAGCACGCCCGCGTGAAAGTCCAGTTCCCATGGGACCGGGAAGGCAAATGCGACAGCAAATCCTCCTGTTGGATCCGCGTTTCCCAGCCTTGGGCCGGTTCCGGCTTTGGCGGCATGGCCATTCCGCGCATCGGCCAGGAAGTGGTCGTCGAGTTCATCGAAGCCGATCCCGACCGCCCGATCATCACCGGCCGCGTTTACAACGGTTCCGCCAAGTCTCCTTACAAACTGCCCGACCACTCCACGCGCACCGTCATCAAAACCAATTCCTCGAAAGGCGGCGGCGGTTTCAACGAACTCCGCTTCGAGGACAAAAAGGGCTCCGAGCAGATTTTCATCCACGCGGAACGCAACCGCGACCTCCGGGTGAAGAAGGACAATCTGGAATTCGTCGGCGAAAACGAACACATCATCGTAAAGAAAGACCGCTTCGAGAAAGTCGATGGCGATTCCCACCTCAAGGTCGGAGGCGCGCGCAACGAGGCGGTCGGCGAGAGCTTTTCCATCAAAGCCGGCCAGCACTTCCTTCAGAAAGCCGGCATGCGGATCGCCCAGGATGCCGGCACCGAGGTCCACATCAAGGCCGGGATGAACGTGGTCATCGAGGCCGGAATGTCCGTCACGCTCAAAGCCGGAGGCGGTTTCATCACAGTCGGCCCCGCCGGAGTGGCGATCTCCGGCACCCCGGTGCTGATCAATTCCGGCGGCGCCGCCGGCAGCGGAGGAGGATGCTCGCCCACCGCTCCAAAAGCCCCCACCGAAGCCGATACGGGAGAATCCGGAAAAGTGGACAAGGTCCAGGGAAGCGGCCAGCCCAAGCCCAAGACGCCTCCCTCCCCCACCGCCACCGTGCTCAAAAAGGCCGCCCAATCCGGAGCGCCTTTCTGTGAGATCTGCGAGAAAGCCAAAAGAGAAGGGAAATAACCGAATTCCAGAAGATGTCCCGTCCCCCTTCCTTCAAGCAGCCCCACCCTCTCCGTGAGATTTTTTTTCACACGGAGAGCAATTTCCATCTCACCGGCTACGCGGTCCTCGATGGAGCCGCCTGCCCCGATCTGCTTGCCAAACTTGAGGAACACCAACCCGAAAACTGCTGCCTCTACGCCGGAGAGCTGGATGACGGCGTGGAGGAAGTAGCCCCTTACCTCGTCCAACTCGACCCCGCATCCCCGTTCACCGACTGGCTGCTCGACAACATCGGCGGCAAGCCCTGGGGCATCTTTTGCATGGCCCCCTCCGGCATTCGCGAACTCCGCAAACACTTCCGCCAGTTCCTCCTCGTCAAAGGCCCCCAGGGGGAAAACCTCTACTTCCGCTTCTACGATCCCCGCGTGCTTTCGGTCTTCTTCCCGGCTTGCGATGACGGCGAAAAAGAAAACATCCTCGGCCCGATCGACGCCTACTACATCCTCTCTGAAAGCGGAGGACTCCTTCCATTGCGCCGGAAAACGGCAAACTCCCAATAGCGGATTTCCCTCCGGTCACTCCTCCCCACCCACCAACCCCTCTCCGGCATGCTTGTCATTCGCGACCAACAGATGAAGGAATTCAGCGACCGCATGGATCGCGACTACCACCAGCGGCTGGAAGCCTTCATCCTCGAAACCTTTCCCAACAAAACCGGCGCGGCCCCGCCCGGTTCGGTGAGCCAAAGGGTGGCCGCCGCCGTGGAGGAAGCGATCGGCTACGGTCTGGAAACCGAGCGCCAGATCGCCTCTTACACCGAGCTGGTGTTCGCGGTCGGCAAGCCGCTTGATGAAACCTTCTGGGGACCGCCCGTGCTGGAGGATGAAAACCTCTCACCCGACGCGAAAATCCTGCGCCTGCAAGTCCAGGCAAAACTCCACTTGGGAAGGAACGGAAAATGAACATGCCAGGAATGC
Source organism: uncultured Luteolibacter sp. (assembly GCA_964629955.1). Classification (GTDB taxonomy): domain Bacteria; phylum Verrucomicrobiota; class Verrucomicrobiia; order Verrucomicrobiales; family Akkermansiaceae; genus Luteolibacter. The sequence goes on along the minus strand of CAZVSA010000164.1, from coordinate 3,191 downwards.
CAGGAGCGGGTGGCGCCGCCGGAACCCTCAAAAAGGCCAAGGAAACCGTCGGCAAACAAGCCGACGCCGCCCGCAAGGCCACTTCCGCCGCCACGCAAAAAGCCGCCAAAATGGCGGAAGCCGCCGCCCGCGAATCCCGCCTCGCCGCATCGCAGGCCTCCAAGGCGGCCGCCGGAGCGGCGAAGGCTTCCCAGGAAGCCGTGAAAAAACACAAGGAGGCGATGGAGAAAGCCGCCGCCGACATCGAATCCCAGGCCGCCGCCGCTGCCGACAAAGCGGCCAAAACCGTGGAATCCGCACACCAGGAAGCGGGGAAGAAAATCGACGAAGTTTCCCAAGCCGCCCAGAAGCAGGCCGATCAAGCGGCGGGTGCGGCGAAGAACCAGATCGAATCCGGCCGCTCCATGGCGGGCAACGCCGCCGATCAGGTCCGCAATGCCGCCGATGTCGTGGAAAGCGCCCCCCAGAACGCCGCGGACACGGTTCACAAGGAAGCCCACAAGGCCGCGAAAACCGTTTCGGACACCGCGCAGAACATCGCCAACCAGCCCCGCGAGCAAGCCCGGAAGGCCGCCGATCAGGTCGCCGCGAAGGAACAACAGATCAACGACAACATCCAGAAGGTCTCCGATGCCGTGGATCAGGTCGATCAATGGCTGGCCACCGAGCCCGACCGTTATGCCAGGGAAGCCCAGGAAGCCGTGAGCAATGGAGCACAGGCGGCCCGCGATCATGCGTCCAACGCCGCCGCGCACGCCCAGGGGGCCGTAGCCCATGCCAGCAGCACCGTGGACAACGTCGCCCAGCAGGGACAGGATGCCGTGGCCGCGGCCAACAAAGCCGTGAAACAGCAATGCAAAGCCGTTTCCGACGCATCGGACAAAGCCGCCGCCGCCGCGAAAAAAGGAGCCGATGACGCGCTAGCCGCCTGCGACGCCTCCATCGCCGCCTTGGAAGCCTCCCTCCTGGCCCTGCGGACGCGGGTGAACAAAACCTTCAGCGATCTCCCCGCCAAACTGCCGGTCGCCCAGTGCCCGTTCCTCAAGCCGTTCGTCAAAAAAGCGGTGAAAGTCGTCCAGTCCACCGCCGACGAAGCGTTGAGAAAAAAACTGGAGGACCTGCTCGCCGCCGCCCGCGCCATGCGCGAGAAGCTCGCGGAAGCCGCAGACGCCCTCAAGGATGCCGCAGACGACATCAACGAAGCGGTTCAGGAATTCCAGGAGTCCGTCGCCGACCTCAGCGACGAAGTGGCGGGCCAGGTTTCCGAGCATATCGCCAACGCCCAGAAAGCCGCTCAGGACTTGCTTTCCGAAGCCAGCGACAAGATCGCCGAAATGGAGCAGATGACCAACGACGTCATCACCAATGCCGAGGAAGCTCTCAATTCCGCCATCGAGCAAGGCCGCGAAGCCGCCCAGCCCGCCATCGACGCCGCCCGCGATGGTTGCGCCGCGATCCAGGACGCCGCGGCCGGACTTCAGGACAAGGTGAGCGAAGTTTCCCAGCAGGTGCAGGATCAAATGACCGAACTGGGGGATCTCGCATCCGACACCCTGCAACCCGCCGCCGACGCGGTTTCCCAGGCCGCGGAAGACGCCGCCACCATGGCATCCGATGCCGCGCAAAGTGCCGCGGATGCCGTCCAGCCTCTCGCAACCGATGCCGCGAACGCCGCCAGATCCGCGGCGGACGCCGCGCAAGGAGCCGCCGAAAGCGCGGCCTCGGCGGCGAACGCCGCCGTCGACAGCGCCCACGGGGCCGCAGGAGAAGCGATTTCGCAAGGAAACCAGGCCGCACATGCGGCGGAATCCGCGGTCCACGACGCGGCTTCCGCCGCCGTTGCCGCCGCCTCCGAAGCAGGCCAGGCGGCGGCGGGCGAGGCGGCGGCGGCAATCCGGGAGGCCGCCGGAGCCGCGGAGGCAATCAACGACGGAATCGCCGCCGCCGAGCAACAGGCCCAGGAAGTTCTGGCCCAATCGAGCGAGATGGCACAGCAAGCGGCGGAGGCTGCCGCCGAAGCGGCCGGAGAAGCCGAATCCGTCATCAACGAGGGACTCACCAACGTGGAATCCGTCGCCCAGCAAGCGCTCGATCAAGCGGCCTCGCTCACCCAGAGCGCTCAAGCCGCCGCCGCGGAAGCCGCCAAGATGGCCCAACAAGCCGCGAAAGCGGCGAGATCCGCAATGGACGCCGCCGGCATGCCGTCTTTCGTCTAGTGCGCTGTTTCCCTGTCAGAATTCCACGGTGAATCAGGAAAACGCCAACTCCCGGCCGGAAACGTTCTCCTTCACCCTCCGGCTCGGCGGGGAAGAGCTTCAGGTATCGGGCTCGTTTCCATCACCCGGTTCTCCGGTGAGTTCCATGGTCCCCCTGTTTCTCGGGCTGGGGGATGCCATGCTTTCCGCCGCGGTCCGCGAGAAAGAAACCCGGGGCGTGAACGCTTCCTGCGGTCCCGGTTGCGGCGCCTGCTGCCGCCAGCTTGTTCCCATCAGCCTGTCCGAAGCCGCCTTCCTGCGGGAAGTGTTGATCCCCGATCTCCCGGAAGAACACCGGAACAGAGTTGAGGAGCGCATCCGCAAAGCCGCCGTCGATCTCGCGGAAAGCGGCCTGGCGAACGAGATCGAAAACCTTCCATCCTGCACTTCTCCGGAAGCCCGGCAGGCGACCGGTCTCCGTTATTTCATCCAGTCCATCCCCTGCCCGTTTCTGGAGGAGGAGAGTTGCAGCATCCATCCCATGAGACCTCTCGCGTGCCGCGAATACCTGGTCACCTCCCCCGCCAGCCGCTGCGCCCGTCCGCAGGAAGGCGGCATCGATCCGATGAAACTTCCCGTCACTCCGTCCCATACCCTGATCCGCATGGATGCGAAGGCAACGGGTACACCCGGATGGGTTCCCATGATCGCCGCGCTCACCCAACCCGCGGATTCCCCCTCCCGGACGATCGATGACCCCCGGTCCGAGCTGATGGAGTTTCTTCAATCCCTTGCCGGTCCCCCGCCAGCCTGACGGATTCCACAGCATTTTGCGAAACTCAAGGAGTGTGGGCGTCCCGCCCACTTGAACCGGGATGTGGGCGGGACGCCCACGCTCCTTGAGTTCACGAAACCTCTAACAATCAACGAACACCCGGCCCGCCCTCCGCCGCAACCGTCTTCCCCCGGGCAGATTCAACACCGCCGGTCCTTCCA
>CAZVSA010000163.1:7177-9345 GCA_964629955.1 uncultured Luteolibacter sp. | reverse complement strand
CTCGACGAGGAGCTGGTTGAGGGTCTGCTCGCGTTCGTCGTGTCCGCCGCCCATGCCGTGTCCGCGGTGGCGGCCGACGGCGTCGATTTCGTCGATGAAGATGAGGCAGGGGGCGTGTTTTTTGCCTTGCTCGAACATGTCGCGGACGCGGGATGCACCGACGCCGACGAACATTTCGACGAAGTCGGAGCCGGAGATGGAGAAGAAGGGAACGTCGGCCTCACCGGCGATGGCGCGGGCAAGGAGGGTCTTGCCGGTTCCGGGGGAGCCGACCATGAGAACGCCTTTGGGGATGGAGCCGCCGAGTTTCTGGAATTTGCGGGGATCGCGGAGGAAATCGACGATCTCGAAGAGTTCTTCCTTGGCTTCCTGGATGCCGGCGACGTCTTTGAAGGTCACTTTGTTGCGATCCATGGTGAGAAGGCGGGCCTTGGATTTTCCGAAGGACATGGCTCCGCGACCGGCGGATTTCATCTGCTGGCGGAAGAGGAAGAAGAGCAGGCCGATGATGAGGAGGAAGGGAAGGATGGTGAAAAGCGCGCCGCGGAGGTAGTCGTTGGTGGGCTTGTAGCCGGCTTCCGTGCGGAGGAGTCCGGCGAGTTCGTCCTTGAGGATGGGGATGGAGACGGTGACGCGGAAGGGGGAGGGCTGGATGGCGGAGCCGTCGGCGTTTTTCTGGGGTTCGCGGTTGGTGACGGCGATGCGCTTGCCGACGATGTAGGCGTCGGACGCCGCGCCCGGTGCGGTGAGGACGCGCAGCGGGTTGGCTTCATCGGCGGCATTGACTTCCTTGAAGGCGAGGGCTTTGCGGAACTCGGCGAGGGAAAGCGTGCGGGTGTTCGTTGTTTCCGTGGTGGATTCGTCGATTTGTTCGATCCGGATGTTCGCTCCGAGCAATTCGCGGATCGTTTCTCCCTGGAGGCTGAGATTCACGGGAACGCGGAAGTCGTATTCCTGTTTTTCCGGGTTTTCCGGCTCGATCATGGGTGGGCGAACCCAGCCGGAGATGGTGGCATCGCTGCTGGCATCGGTGGTCTCGACCTTGAAAGGATGGTTTTTTTCATCGTCGGTGATCACGCGCTCCTGATCCCATGCGGTGCGGAACGCCGCGTAGGTCATCGCATTCGAGGGCTTGTTCATGCCGGGCCAGAAGGCGACGGCAAGGATCAGCATCGCGACGCTCAGAAGTACGAACAGCCTCCAATTGAAGCCGCTGGAATCGCCCGGACTCCCTTTCGGGGTGTTGCCAGGAGGAGTGGAATTCGGTGAATCGGACATGATGGGCGTGAAAAGCCCCGGACCGCAAGGGGGGCCTCGCACCGATGGTGCCTGGCCGGGATCTTCCGTCCGGGAGTATGCGAGGGTAGTCCACAAGGGGGAAAAGAAAACTCCTTTTTTGCGGGGCCTTGCCGGGGATGCATCCCTCTGGCAAGAACGTCCGGGTGGAAATGCCCCTGCGTGAAAAGGATGCGAAAGACCCGTCGCGGCGGAGGTTGCGGTACATGGGCTGGTTGCAGGGCGTGCCGGGAATCGGGCGGCTGCGGGCTTTCCGGCCGGGGACGGATGCCCATGTGGGGGTGCTGATCGACGCCTTCGCGGCCTTCGCGACGCTGGACGACGTGCTGAGTCCGATCGAGGCGGACCTGATTCTGGACATGCTGCGGAGCGCGTTTCCGGAGGTGGACCATGGCTGGCTGGGGAGGCGGTTGCAGAGGGCGGTGCGGACGCCGCGGCCGTTGCAGGGGCTGGCCTTCCAGCTCAAGGACACGCTGGACGAGACGGGAAAACTGGCGGTGGGGCTCCAGCTTTACACGCTGGTGGATGCTTCCGGGAGATCGGAAAGGAGCCGGGCGAGCTTCGAGATTTTCATGCGCCGTCTCGGCAGGCCGGATTTCGGCACGGCGATCCTGCGGGAGATGCGCGGCGATGCGGGGGCGGAGGATCCGCCTTTTGAAAAGCTGGTTTTCGGAGGGGAGGGGGCGGATGTGTTGCTGCCTCCGGCGGCGAAGGGGGAGGAGTTCCGGGTTTATCGGGCGGGGGATTTGATGCTGGTGAGAAACACGGGTGCATCGCCGCTGTGGGTGCGCGGGCGGCCGGTGGAGACGGGGTCGTTTTTCCGGATGAGGGAGAGGCAGCCGCTGGTGGTTCCGGGGTGGATTCTGAGCTAC
>CAZVSA010000163.1:0-7167 GCA_964629955.1 uncultured Luteolibacter sp. | reverse complement strand
ACGAGGATCTGGTGTTTTTCCTGAACGTCCGGCGCACGGGGAATGCTCCGGCGATTTATCTGGAACCGGGCGAAAACGTGCTGACCGCGGAGCGCACGCGCGGACGCCAGAGCGAGCTGAGGGTGAGGTTCGGTCTGGAAGCGGAGGTGGAAGCCCTGCGTGACACGAATCTGCATGCGGGGAGCCATGGCCGGCTGAGGAAGGGGGACATCGTGACATGCCGGAACCACGAGCGTTTGGGCGATGCGTCGGGTCTCAGCCTTTCGATCAACGACCTGCGCCAGAAGGCGACGCAGTCCGGCCGGCGTTTCCGGCTGGGGAACGACCGCCAGGAATATCTGGTGTCCAACGATGCATCGGCGTTGCAGCGGGGGGACCTGTTGCTGGGGCCGAGGCTTTCGCCGCGGACGGTTCTTTTCATCCGGTTCGACGATCAGCTTGCCGAGGGGGAGCTGGAGATCAGGGAAAGCAACGGGCCGATTCTGGTGGATGGCGTGGTGGTGAAAAACCGCGCGCCGCTGGCGGATGGCTCGCTGATCCGGCTTTCCGGAAGCCAGGCGGTGCGCTGCCGGTTCCGGGAGGGGTTTCTCGACGAGGAGCGGACGCAGATCGAATCGTTGAACGTGGAGGATTTGATCCACGATTTCGGTCGCGAGGCGCGGGCGCTGGATCATCTGAACTTCGAGGTGAAACGGGGGGAGATGCTTTGCATCATCGGGCCGAGCGGCAGCGGCAAGAGCACGCTGCTCTCGGTGCTTTCCGGGCAGAGGGAGCCGACCAGGGGGAAGGTGAAACTGAATGGTTGTTCGCTGTACGAGCACCGCGAGCAGCTTGTCCCTTTCATCGCCCACATGCCGCAGGAGGAGGCGCTGAACCCGCAACTGACGGTGCGCGAGCATCTCCGCCACGCGGTGACGATCCGGCGTCCGGCCCTGTCGCTGGCCGAGCACGAACGGCGCGTGGACAGCATTCTGGCGGAACTGGGCCTGCAATCGATCGCCCGCCGGAGGGTGGGCGCTCCGGGGGAGAAGACGATCTCGGGCGGGGAGCGCAGCCGCCTCAATCTCGGGCTCGACCTCGGCAGCCGGGCGGAGGTGTTCCTGTTTGACGAGCCGATTTCCGGGCTTTCCTCAAAGGATTCGGAGCACGTCGCGGAGACGCTGCGATCGCTCGCTCGGGAGAAAATCGTGATCGCATCGCTTCACCGTCCGGGGGCTCCGGTGCTGCGATTGTTCGACAAGGTTTTGCTGCTCGATGCGGGGGGAAAGTTGGCTTACTTCGGATCTCCGGCGGGAATGGTCGGCTATTTCCGGGACGCTTGCGAAGAGCTTTCGATTTCCCATCCGGGGGTGAACGCCAAGGTGGCGCTGGGGGCGGATTTCGTGTTCGATGTGCTGGAAACGCCGCTCAGTTCGATCGGCGGAGGATTGGACACGGGTGCGGCGCGGAGGTTTCCTCCGTCCTTCTGGCAGGAGCGTTTCGAGAGCGTCGCGTTGCTCCGCTCCCTGCAACCGGGGGCTGGCCCTGTCACACGTCTGGGCGAAAGAAGCCAGAACGAGCGCCTGCCGATCCCGCCGAAACCCGCCCGGCGGATGAAGGCGGTGATCGCGGTTTTTGCGATTCATTTCTTCCGCTCGTTTCTCTCGAAATTCCGCAACCGGGGCACGATTTACAGCACCTGCCTGGAGGCCCCGCTGCTGGCGGCATTGATCGCGATCACCCTGAGATCGTCGCCGAGCGGGCCGTACCAGTTTTCCACGGCGCTTCACATTCCCGCGTATCTTTTCCTCAGCGTCACCGTGGCGATGTTTCTCGGCCTGACGAATTCGGCGACCGAGGTGTTGCGCGACCGGGCGCTGCTCCGGCGGGAGAGGAATTGTCATCCGGGGGCGGGCTCGTACGTGGTGGCGAAGTTCACGGCGCTGGCGTTCGTGGCGGCGGCGCAGTGCCTGATCTACCTCGTGGTGGGGAACTACTTTCTGGAGATCAAGGGCATGCTGATGTACCACTGGCTGTGGATGACGTTCACCGCCTGGACGGGGACGGCGCTGGCGCTGGTGGTTTCCTCGGTGGTGAAATCCGAGCGGGCCGCGCTGACGGCGGTGCCTCTTTTGCTGGTGCCGCAGATGTTGCTCGCCGGGGCATTGGTGCCGTTCAAGGAAATGAACCGCGGTTTGTTCGAGGATGCGGAGCAGGTTCGCGAGAGGGGAGGTTCGCCGGTTCCGTCCGTGGTGATGCCCCTGCGGTATTGCTACGAGGCGATGGTGGTGGCGCAGGCGACGCGAAATCCGTTCGAGACCGAGCGCATCCGCTTGCAGCGGTGGATCGACCGCGGGCGCGACGGAGATCTGGAACCGGGAAGCGAGCGGGAGCTTCGTTTCGAGCTTTTCAAGGAAGGCCTGCGGCGGATGCTGGCCGCCGGAGCGAGCAATCCGGAGGAGGCGGCGGCATTGGTCAGCCGGATCGCCCGGATTTCCCGGACGGGGTCCAAGTTGGAGGTGGAGACGATGAAAGTGTGGCCCGAGGACGATCCCGATGCCCGGCCGGCTTCCGAGTTTTTCGTGAACGACCGGATCGATCTTCTCGTGCGGGAGGCGGAGACTTTCCGGAACGACTATCGCAACGAACGGATGCGGAACGTGTTCCTCGCCTTGAGAAAACCGCTTCCGTTCCACGATGCCGGGCAGGAGGGGGGCTTTGACCGCAATGATGAGGTGGAGACCCAGAGATACTGCGGATTCATTCTTTTGTGCATCATCATTGGCTGCGGGGTGATCTCCACGGTGGTCATTTCCAGACAGAACCGGCGGACCCGCTGAGCAGGGGAGTAACGGCGTCCCGCCAACCTTCTTTGGTGTGGCAAGATTTCCTTTCCACTTGCGCGGGGTGGAGGGCGGGTCTATCGCCCGGCATCATGAAGACGCGAATGTGTTGTTTGCTCGCCGGGGCGCTTGTTCTTTCCGCATGCGAGAAGGAGTCCGAGGTCGTCGTCACGGAAACCCGCGCGGTGACCACCCGCGACGAGTCGCCCAAGTTGTTCGCGGGCAGCGACGAGCGTTTTCGCAACGCGAAGCCGAGCCCCGTGCAAGGGAGCGCGCCGGAATCGTGGCTGGCGCTGCCCGCTTCGCAGTTCCGCCTGCTCAACTACCGTTTCGGAGAAACCGGGATGGGCGAGGTGTGGGTTTCGCTTTCCGCGGGAAGCGTGCTCGACAACACGAACCGCTGGCTGGCGCAGTTCGGCGAGTCTCCCCTGGATGCCGCCGGGCTTTCCGAACTCAGGACCGTCCCGATCGCCGGTGCCGAGGGGGTGTGGGTCGAGGCCGCAGGGGAGTATGACGACAGGATGGGTTCGGAGGTAAAGCCGGGTTTCGGCCTCGCCGGGGTGATCGCTTCCGTCCGCGGCCAGATTCTGACCGTGAAAATGGTGGGGCCGGAGGCCGAGGTGAAAAAAGAAGCCGCGGCGCTGGAAGCATTTGCCGGAACCCTCCGGCTCGCTGAATGATCCGCCGCCCGTCCTCCGTATCCGCCCTCCGCTTTTCAATTCATGGAAAACTTTGAAGAAACGCCGGCCTCGCCGAAGCCGGCCCCCAGTCTCGCCGGGAAAATTTACGGGGTGCTGTCCGGTTTCGGGCTCGCCACGATCACCCTCCTTTTGCTCGGTGTCCTCACCTGGCTGGCGACATTGGAGCAGATCGACAAAGGGCTGTATCCGACCCTGAACAAATATTTCCACTGGCAGTCCCCTTTCCTGATTCCGGAGATCAATGGCAAAACCGTGCCGCTGCCCCTTCCCGGCGGGTATTACGTTTCCGCGGTCCTTTTGTTGAATCTCATCCTCGGGGGCATCATCCGCATCCGCAAAGGCTGGAAGCATGCCGGAAACCTCGTCTCCCACGCCGGGATCATCCTGATGCTGGTGGCGGGCGCGGTGGCGCACCATTTTTCCGAACGGGGAAACATGCAAATCTGGCAGGATGGGAGAAGCAACACCGCGGAGGACTACTTCGAGTATGTCGTCGAGGTTGCGAAGATCGAGGACGGGGACCAGCGGGACATCCACGTGATCCGCGGGAAATATCTCACAGGTTTGGAAGGCCGGGGGCCGCGCATTTTCCGCCTGCCGGAGTTTCCCTTCGATCTGGAGATCGGCGGCTATCTGCGCAACGCCCAGCCGGTTGCCGCCGCCGAGAGGGCTCCCGACCGGCAACAGCCCATCGCCTACGGCTATTATCTCATGGAGAAACCCGATGAAGTGCAGGCGGAGGCGAACACCGCGGCGTGCTACGTCCGGATCGTTCACCGCGACGGGACGAAATCCGATCCCTTCATCGTCGCGGGAGCGAGCTACCAGCCCTTCACCGTGAAACATGAAGGCAGCCTGTTTACCGTGGACATGCGGAAACGGCTCTGGCCGATGCCGTTCACCGTCCAGCTCGACAAATTCACCGCCGCATTCCACCCGGGGACCCCGCGTCCTTCGAAATTCGTGAGCGAGATCACCCGTCTGGAAGGAGGCAGCGAGGCCAAGGTCACCATCGAAATGAACGAGCCCATGCGCTACGAAGGTCTCACCTTTTTCCAGGCCAGCTACGGGCCTCCGGGAGCCCGCCCCGGCGATTCGATGTATTCCGTCTTTGAAATCGTCAAAAACCCGGCCGACAAGTGGCCGGAGTACAGTCTCTATATCGTGGGGGTCGGCATGCTCATCACGTTTCTGACCCGGCTTTATTCCTACCTCGCCGCCTCATTCCGTAAAAAGCGCCATGTCCCGTAAATTTTCCCATCCCGGCCGTTGGATCGCCGCCGTTCTTGCGGTGGGTGGCCTCATCGCGGTCTTCTACAACGTCTTTGTGGACAACATGCCGAAAGGCGAACTCCGCCAAATCGAAGGCTATGTCCCATGGGACAAGGAAACCCTCGCGGTGGCCGAGGCGATTCCCGTCCAGAACGGCGGGCGCATCAAACCTTTGTCCAGCTACGCGGGCTTCACCATGCTCGGCCTCCACGGGGCGCGCTCGATGAAAATCGAGGACGAAAACGGGAAGGAACACAAACTGAAGCCCGTGGACTGGCTGATGGATACCCTCTTCCGTCCGCAGATCGCCGCCCAGCTTCCCACCTTCCGTGTGGACAACTCCGATGTTCTCCGCGCCGTAAACGTGGACACCCGCGGACGCCGCGATCGCTACAGCTACAAGGACATCGAGCCCGGCATCGAAAAACTCATGGAGCTGGCAAGATCCTACGAAGCCATCGAGAAAGATCTCCGCGATCCCGTCCAGCAGCAGACGATCGATCTCGGCTACAACATCCGGAACTATCAAAGCCTCCTCGGCTACTTCGGCTTCGCCCGGTTCGGGGTCACCCTCACCGGTACCGGCGAGGGCGGCGCGGCGGATCAGCAGGCGGATTTCAGCACGGTGATGTCGATGGCCCCCCACATCCGGGCCGAACTCGCCGGATCGCAGGCCAGGGGCGAGGAAATCCATCCGAGGATCCAGGGCCTTCTCGAACAGGTTCTCGACGGAGCGAATTTCTCGAAATTCGGATTGGTGGTGGTGCCTCCCCCGAAGATCGAGGAATCGGAATGGAAGAGCGCGGGCAATACGATCATGGAGGTGATGACCGAGCAGTCCTCCGATCCCGGGCAAGCCATCGCCGACATCAAGGCATTTGAAACCACCGTGCGTTCCCTGGCCAATGGCGAGGAGGCGTTCCGAACCCAGCTCACATCCCTCAAGGACGATCTGGCCCAGCGGGTCGAAAACCGCGGCGAGTATCAATTTGTTTCCCTGGAAGCCAGCTACTATCGGACGGATCTGTTCATGAGGGCGCTTGTATTTTTCCTCATGGGCACGCTTTCCGCGCTGGTGATGTGGACGGTTGGCAAGGGCCGGGCGAGCACGGTTTTCAAATGGATCACCTATGCCACGACCTCGATCGGTCTCCTCTGCGGCATCGCGGCCATTGTCATGCGTTGCATCATCATGCAGCGCCCGCCGGTGGCAAATCTCTATGACACCATCATTTTCATCGGGGTTACGGGGGTGTTCCTCGCCCTGGTGGTGGAATGGATGGTGGGCAGGCGTTTCTCCCTCGGGATCGCCCCGATCCTCGGGACGGCGCTTCTCGTGCTCGCCCGGCGCTACGAGCTGGGGGACGCGAACGATCACATGGACCCGCTGGTGGCGGTTCTCGATTCCAATTTCTGGCTCACCACCCACGTCATCACGATCACCCTCGGGTATTCCGCGGGGCTGCTGGCGGCGTTTCTTTCCTGCATCTATCTGCTCGCCCGCGGCTTGGGTCTGGACAATGGCGACCGCGATTTCCGCCGTTCGTTCTCGCGGGCCGTCTATGGCATGATCTGCCTCACCCTGTTCCTTTCCCTCGTCGGCACGGTCCTCGGAGGCATTTGGGCGAATTATTCGTGGGGCCGTTTCTGGGGCTGGGATCCCAAGGAAAACGGCGCGCTCATGATCGTGATCTGGACGCTGGCCATCCTCCACGCCCGCCTCGGCGGTTTCATCAAGGAATGGGGGCTGCATTTCGCCTCGATTTTCACCGCCATCGTCGTCGCGTTTTCTTGGTGGCATGTGAATTTCCTCGGAGTGGGCCTGCACAACTACGGATTCACCGCCGGAAAAGACGCGATCTGGATTTTTTACATCGTCATGCTCTCGGCCATCGCCTTCGGCTTCATCGTCCGGGCGATCGAGAACCAGTCGAAACAGGCGGCACGCAAAAAAACCGTCGGCGGAGTGATCCCGGATGGCGAGCCGGCGTCTTGAAAGGGGGCGCGGGCGTCCCGCCTGTGATCTCCTGTGAGCAATTTCTCCAAGATACAACCGCCTCTTGAAACTTCCCTGCCCGCCGCCCAAGGTCCGGCCCGTGATTCCCAACGTCCTCGCCGAACGCTACGCCTCGCCCGCCCTCCAAGCCATCTGGTCCGCCGAGGGGCGCATCATCTTTGAACGGGAATTCTGGATCGCCGTGATGAAGGCCCAGCGCGATCTGGGGCTTGAAATCCCGGAGGAGGCCATCGCCGCCTACGAGGCGGCGAAAGAACAGGTGGATACGGCCTCGATCATGGCCCGGGAAAAAGTAACCCGCCACGACGTGAAGGCGCGCATCGAGGAATTCAACGCTCTCGCCGGACACGAGCAC
>CAZVSA010000162.1:6112-9359 GCA_964629955.1 uncultured Luteolibacter sp. | reverse complement strand
GTAGACGTAGTCCTCGCGCAGTTCGGCCGCGAGATCCTCATCGCCCTCGGCTTCAAAATCGGCGCGGTGCCCATGCACTACTGGATTCCCGATGTCTATCAGGGAGCCCCCACCCCCACCACGGCCTTCCTCTCCGTCGGCTCGAAAGCCGCGGGTTTCATCCTCACCATCCGTTTCCTCGAACCCTTCCTCTCCAGCGAACTCACCCGCGGCCCCGTGATCACCCTGCTGGCCATCCTCGCCGCCGCCACCCTGCTCTTCGGAAATCTCGCGGCGATCCCGCAGACCAACTTCAAGCGCCTGCTGGCCTACTCCTCCATCGCCCACGCCGGATTCCTGCTGCTCGCGCTCGCCGCATGGCGACCCGAAACCCCGGAAGCCATCGGATCGGTCAACGCCGTTTCCTTCTACCTCGCCACCTACCTTCTCATGACGCTGGGGGTCTTCTTCGTCCTAGCCCAGGTTCGCATCCAGCGCGGGGGGGAAATGATCTCCGACTTCAACGGGCTTGGAAAAACCAATCCCCGGCTCGCGCTCGCCCTCACCGTGCTCCTTTCCTCCCTCGCCGGAGTGCCGCTCACCGCGGGATTCATCGGCAAGTTCTTCGTCTTCCTCCTCGCCACCTCCGCGGGGCTGTGGTGGGTGGTCGTCATCGCCTTCATCGGGGCCGCAGCCGGTTTTTATTACTATCTGAAGGTGATCCGCGCCATGTGGTGGTCTGATGCGGAAAAAGACGCCCAGCCCATCGTCCTGCCCGTCATCAGCAAAGTCTGCATCGCAACGATGACCGTGGCCACGCTGGTGATCGGCTTCTGGCCTCAGCCGATTCTCTCGCTTCTTCGTTGAAATCCATATAAGGATCACCGCTACCGGCGGGCCGACACCCGCTCCAACCCGCGTTCCGCCCCCTCCCGCAGCGGACCTTCCGGCAACGCCTCGATCCACCCGCCCGCCGCCACCGGATCGAAGGCCGCCCAGTTCGCGATCAGGGTATCCGCCGCCTGTATCCGGAATTCCCCCTCCGGCAAACCAAGCAGCCAGGATGCCGTGAACTCCGGCCGCGCGGTGGCCAGCTCGGTGAGGATACCTCGCTCTCCGTAACTGCCTCTCATCGGCACCTTCCCGCCTTGCTCCAGGCGTTCCGCGATCCATCCCGCCGCGGCTTCCGGGTCTGCCTTCGTCCAAGTGGAGAGCACCTCCGCATCCACCGCTCCATTCAGCTCGGGAAGCGCGGCGAGCACTTCACCCGGATCGCGGACACCCGAACCATGGCTCCAGGAAAACGCCTTTGCCCAAGCCTCCGGCACATGCGCCTGAAGCTCCGGGTCCGCGAGCCAGGCGCGGCACTGCTCCAGCGCCGCATCGAAATCGCTCGCGAAAACCCGCGTCAGCACTCCGCTCATGGCATCCTTCCTCCGCCCCTCCGGCAAACCGCTGATTCGTTCCGCCGCCCCTGCCGGATCGCCTCCCGCGAGAGCAGCGAAGCTTTCCCTCAGCACGGACTCGTTTTCCCAGTCGTTCTTCGATCCGCCGGACCGCTCCAGGAGAGCCAGGGCTTCCACCGGATCGGAGCTGGCGAGAGAAGACGCCGCATTGACCAATATCTCCCGGCGCAGCGGATCGTCCTCCGGCAGCGAACGGGCCAATTCCAGCGCCCGGTGAGAATCCGCATTCACCATCGACCGGGCGATATCAGGGTGATCGCCGATGTACATGCCAAACATTTCCTTCCCGACCGGCAACCGCCCCGCGATCCGCAGGGCCTCCTCCGATCCTCCGAGAAGGCCCCGGGCCAACAGCTCCCTCGCTTCCACCGAAATCCTGCCGTCCTCCTCCGCATTGCCGAAATGCTCCCAAGCCGCCTTGAAATCCACCCGTGCCCACTCGATCGCCAGCGCGCGACGCGCGGCACCCGATCCCGGGGCCTCGCCCGGCGGACCGAGCCATGCGATCGCCGCCGCCGGATCCTGGCGCATCCATTCGCCGAACACCTCGCGATGAAAATCCCAACCGAGAAAGTCGGCATCCTCGTTCTTCCATCTCGGATCTTCCAGCTCCACCGCCGCCAGCGCCGGATCCTTCCGCATCAGAGCCACAAAAAACACCGTGGCATGCGCTCCCACCAGATCGCGCCCCGCCGACCGGAACGAAGCGAGCGCGGCGCGGGGATCGTGCTCGACCCACGCCTCCAGAAGATCCCGCGCGAAGTCCGAAGAAGGCGAGCGCTCCGCCTCCGCCAGCGCCCCCTGCGGATCAAGTTCGATCCAGCGCCGCAGAGCCCGCTCACGGTCGAAGCGCCGCAAAAGAGGATGCCGCCCATCCGTCGCCTCCGCCGCCAGCAGATCCCGGCAGGCCTGGACATCCGGCAGATCCGTGTGGGGAAAAACCCGAAGCCGCTCCTCGCGCTCCCGCACTTTCGCCGGGCTCTCTTTTTCCTGAACCACCGCGGCGTTCCGGCCGGGACCGCCTTTGAACCAAGCCGATATTCCCCAGCCCAGCAACAGGCCGACGGACGATGCCACGATGGATCGGGAAACGCTTGTCATCATCGTAGTCCGGTCGCCGCCGCCAGATCCTCTCTCCACTCCGCGGGCACCTTTTCCCTCAGATAGCGAACCGCCGCTCCGGGATCCGTCTCCACCATCCGCCGCAGCAAATCCCCCGCCGTCCTGTCCGCGTCCGGCTTGAAGTTCGACTCCAACGGGATCAACGATCCGCCCCGGACGGAGAAAAAATCCCCTCCGCCGGTCCTGCCCGCCTCCATCACCAGATCGAGCGCCCGTTCCGGATCGTGGTAACCGGAAGCCGATGCCGCGGCAACCAGCGCGTAGTGGCGCACCGGCCCCTCCGGCAGCTCCCGCACCCATGCGGCGGCGGCATCCTGATCCCGCGCGGCCCAGGTTTTCGCGAGTTCCACGGTGGAAAGCGCCTTGCTGCGGCTGGATGACATGGCCTCCACCTCCCGCGCCGCCCGTGCCGGATCGTGTTCGGCGATCGCTTTCACCGCACGGGGCACGGGATCGGAGCCGATCACCCCGAGACTTTGTGCATACGCAATGGCTTCCGCCGGATCGGAAGCCGCAAGAAGAGAGATACTCGCCCGCTCGAAAGGAGACCGTCCTCCGTCGTACACCGCTCCTTCCAATAACTCTCCGGCCAATTCCGGATCGGCCTTCACGATTCTCCCGGCGATCTCCCCGAACGCGAACTGCGCCTTGGGAACCTGCCGGGCGAAGGCCGCCGCTTT
>CAZVSA010000162.1:0-6102 GCA_964629955.1 uncultured Luteolibacter sp. | reverse complement strand
GCAAAGAAGAAGGCTGCCGTGAAGCGCCGCCGCGCGGCGTAGCGCGGCTGCCGTTCCGCTGCTCAGCGTTTGCGCGAAGGCCGCCGCTTTGCGGGGGTCCGCTTCCGCCGCGCCATCCAGCAGGCAGCGGATCAGATCCGGCGGAAGTTGTCCTCCCGCTTTGAACGCCGCATCGGGATCCACCGCCGCCCAGGCATACCATGCCGCCTCCAGCAATTTCGGGCGCAAACCACGGGGAGCCTCGTTCTCGACAAAGGCGATCATTCCCGCCCCGTCCACCTCCGACCAACGGGCCAGCAGCGGCATCCACAACGCGAGATCCCGCCCCGAGGAAGATTCGCTCAATGCCGTGGCCAGTCCGGGCAACGAACCGCCACCCTCCACCTCCACCCGCCCGGCCCATTCCGCGAGCCGCGACGATCCCCTTCCCTCAAGAAAAACCACCGGCCGGGCTTTGAGCGTTGCCGGAGCCCTCTCCACAAGCGGAGCGGAAGCTTCCATCCCACTCCGCAAACTCCACCCCATGACAAAACACACCAAACCCGCTGCCATCGGCAACATCCATGTCCGCAGCGCTTCCATTTCTCCCCTCATGGTTTCAGCTTCAGCCTGATGACAAGGCAATCGCCCGTAAAGATCCAAATCCATACAAGCTTCAGGGTCGCCTCATTTTCTAACAACTCTCAAAATGAGAGCCCCCGCACACGGCCTCCTTGCAATGAGAGTCGGCGCATGGCAGGGGAAAGCATGCGCATCATTCCCGGGCTCGCCATCCTGCTCCCGCTTGCCGCGTGCAGGCAGTCGGAACTCCCTCCGATGCATCATCCCCCGGTTCCCGTCCCCCGATCGGTGATCGTATCGGCATCCGTCACCCCCTCCTCCACGGAAAAACCCGCCACCGCCCGCGTTGCAAAGCCAACCCTTCCCCCCCCGGCTCCAGCCGCCGCCGCCACGAAAAACCTCAACGGCATCCTGTTCGAGGGAATTTCCTTCGACGCCAGAACCCACCGCCTCTCCGTTCTCGACCAGCGCAACGGCCCCGGCTCGCTCCATCCCGATGCCGCATCCGCCGCCGGAAGCCTGAAAGGCATCGCCGCGATCAATGCCGGATACTTCACCCCCGAAGGAAAACCCCTCGGGCTCGTGGTGGGCGGCGGCCACATCTCCGGGGCCTGGAACTCCAGCTCCTCTCTCGGCAGCGGAATCTGGCATCTGGACGCCTCCGGAAAATCCTCCATCACCCGCAGGGACACCCTCGGAGCCGCCCGGGCCCGCTCCATGAAAGACCTGATCCAGGCGGGGCCGATGCTCGTCCACGAAGGCCGCGGAGTGGCGGGGCTGGAAGCAACCAAGCCCGCCATCCGCTCCCTCATTCTCTGGGACGGCGGCACCCGCTGGTGGATCGGGCGCACCTCGTCCTGCACCCTGGCCGGGCTCGGCCGCACCCTCGCAGACTCCTCCCCCGCCGGATGGCCGGTCCGCCACGCCCTCAATCTCGACGGAGGCAGGTCCTCGGATCTCTGGATCTCCGGAGCCGTCCCCGGCGGCCCTCTTGTCCGCCGCCCCGCCTGGAACCGGCCGGTCCGGAATTTTTTGATATTGCTCCCCCGGACGGACGGATTGTGAAAATTTCGACAAAAAACCCGGGTGGACAGCGAAGACCTCCATGCTATGCTCAACGGGCTGTCATGAAAACGTTCCCCCCCTTGTTTGCGATCGCAGCCGTTTCCGCCCTCACTTCCTGCGGCACCATGGACTCGGTCCGCACCGCCACCGCCAGCACCCGGGAAAAAGCCGCCGAACTGTCGAAATTCTCCCTCTCCGGCCTCCGCCCGGCGAAGATCAAGATCGCCGAAGTCCGGGAAAAAGACCTGCAGGAAATGCCCACCGGACGCGAGCGCGCCCTGGCATTTGAAAAAAAGCGGAAACACAATTTCTGGTTCGCCGGAGGCCCGGTGGAATTTCAGGAACCATTGTTGCCCCAGCCGGGCGGCGAGATGGACGGCAGCCTGCTCCCTCCACTGGAGTAATACGAATTTCCAAAAATCATCCGGCTGACAAAGGTGGATGAATCGAAACGCGGAGATGCGGAGGTCGCGGAGAGAACCGCAAAGTTACTCATACGAATCTCCGCGACCCTTTGCGACCTTCGCGGCTTTGCGGTGAATCCAATGTTTTGATGCGCCCGCCCCCCGGCGAATCCCGGCTTGAAGGAATCGCCATGATGGAATTGATTCCCCCATGCTTCGGACTCACTGCGCCCCCCTGACGGCGCTCTTTTTCACCACGGTTTTCATGACTTCCTGCGGCGGCAATCCTCCGCCGCCCGCCCACCATCGCCCCCCGCAGGCGCTTCAGATCCAAACGGCGGCAAATCCGCTCCGCACCGCCACGATTCCCCTTTCCGCGCCACCCGCCATCGCCGGTGCCAGCGCGATCGTCATCGACGTGGAGAGCGGCCGCCCCCTTTACGCGAAAAACGCCGACCAGCCCCGCGCCGTCGCCAGCACGCAGAAAATCATCACCGCGCTCTGCGTTCTCGATGCGGGCAACATCGACAAAAACGTCACCATCACCGCCTCCGATGGAGACTGCGAACCCACGAAACTCTACCTCAAACCCGGTGAAACATACTCCCGCCGCGAGCTGACGAAGGTGCTGATGGTCCGCAGCGCGAACGACGTCGGCAGGGCGCTTGCCCGCGACGTGGCCGGAAACCAGGAAAACTTCTCCGCCATGATGAACCGGAAAGCCGCCTCCCTCGGCATGCGCAATTCCAATTTCAAAAACCCCCACGGATTGACCGAGCCCGGCCAATACTCCACCGCCCGGGACATGGCCATCGCCGCCCGCGCCGCCTACCGCAGCCCGCTCCTCCGCTCCCACATGGCGACGAAGACATACACCTTCCGTTTCAACGACGGCCGCACCCGCCACCTGGAAAACACCAACAGGGTTCTCAAAACCGTGGACTACTGCGATGGAATGAAAACCGGCACCACGAACGCCTCCGGCCGCTGCCTCATTTCCTCCGGCTCCCTCAACGGCCGCTCCGCCATCGTCGTGGTGCTCGGATCGAACTCCGCCAACATCTGGAGCGATTCCTCCAAACTCCTCGCCTGGGCCCTGGAGCGCCCGCCCGCCGGAGGTTGATCCTCCCCGCTCCGCAAAGGCGCCGGAATCTTCACTTCGACGTTCCATGTTGGACGTTCGATGTTCGATGTCCAACTCTCCAAAAATGAACTCCCCCTCGGAAGCCCTCCGAAGTCTCGCCGGGGAAAACCTCCTCCGCCGGATCCGGCCCCTGGATTCCCCCGCCGGGCCGAAAGTGCTGCGCGAGGGCCGGGAGCTGTGGAACTTCGCCTCCAACGATTACCTCGGCCTCGCCCGCCATCCCAAGGTCGAAGCCGCCGCCATCGAGGGCGTCCGCCGTTACGGCGCGGGCTCCACCGCCTCCCGGCTGGTCTGCGGAACCCTCCCCCCCCACCGCCGGCTCGAAGAACACCTTGCCGCGGCAAAAGGAACCGAAGCCGCCCTCACCTTCTCCTCCGGCTTCGCCACCGCCCTCGGCGTGATCCCCGGCATCGCGGGCAAACGCGATTTCATCCTCCTCGACAAACTCTCCCACGCCAGCCTCGTCGACGGAGCCCGGCTCTCCGGCGCCACTCTCCGCGTGTTTCCCCACAACGATCTGGAAAAACTCCGCCGCCTCCTCTCCTCCATCCGGGCGAAATCCCCGGACGCACGGATTCTCGTCATCACCGAATCCGTCTTCAGCATGGACGGAGACCGCGCCCCGCTGGCGGAAATCGCGGACCTCGCCGAAACCCACGACGCCCTGCTCATGGTCGATGAAGCCCACGCCATCGGCGTTCTCGGCCCGCGCGGAATGGGCCTTGCAGAGGAATTGCACCTCCAGCACCGGATCCCGTTCCAGATGGGCACCTTCAGCAAAGCCCTCGGGCTCTCCGGAGGATACCTCGCCACTTCCCGCGAGTGGGCCGATCTGCTCATAAACACCGCCAGATCCTTCATCTTCTCCACCGCTCCCCCCCCCGCGATCGCCCACGCCGCATTGGCATCGCTCGACATCATCCGCTCCGACGAGGGAAGCGCCTTGCGCAAAAAACTCCACGAACACCTGGATGCCTTCCGGGAATGGTCCACCTCCGGCACGCCGATCCTGCCCGTCATTCTCGGCGGAAACGAAGCCGCGCTGCACGCATCGGAGCGGCTGGAACAAGCGGGCTTCCTCGTCCCCGCGATCCGCTACCCCACCGTTCCCCGCGGCGGCGCGCGCCTGCGGATCAGCATCTCCGCCGCGCACCCGCCGGAAGCAATCCACCAGCTCGCCCGCGCCCTCCGGGAAATCTGAAAACCGGGGACCGTCGGCTCCATGAATGAACCGGACTTTTTCCAATGAAGAAGGGAACCACGGAAGGCACGGAATCCACGGATGAAAGAAAAAATCCGTATCATGCCTGCAATCCGTGGTTAAAAATCCAAATGGTGGCGGCGATTGGCATGGAATCATCCCTCCCCCGGTTCCCCTCCCCCGATGAGATCCGGGCGGTTCCTCCTCGTGCGGATTTCCGCCTGCTCCTCCCGCCAACGGGCGATTTTCCCGTGATCCCCCGACAGCAGAATCTCCGGCACCTTCATTCCCCGGAAATCCACCGGCCTGGTATACGCCGGAGCCTCCAGCCGGTCGGGCCGGGAAAACGATTCCTCCACCGAAGAAAGCTCGTTGCCCAGCGCCCCCGGCAACAAGCGGATCACCGCATCGCACAGCACCGCCGCCGCCAGCGCCCCATTCGTCAGCACGTAATCGCCGATCGAAATCTCCTCATCCACCAGCCCATCGATCACCCGCTGGTCCACCCCCTCGTAATGCCCGCAAAGGATCAGCAGATGCGCCGCCGCCGAAAGCTCCCGCGCCTTCTCCTGCCTGAAAGGACACCCCTGCGGAGTCATCAGGATCACCCGTGTTTCCTCCCTCCGCAGATCCTCCACCGCCGCGAAAACCGGCTCCGGCTTCAGCAACATCCCCTGCCCCCCGCCGCAGGGAGCGTCGTCCACCCTCCGGTGCTTGTCCTCCGACCAATCCCTGAGCTGATGGGCCTTCACCTCCACCACCCCCGCCTCCCGCGCCCGCCGGATGATCGAATCACTCAGCGGAGCCATGGCCACCTCCGGAAACAAAGTCACGATATCGATTCGCATGCCCAAGGGCTTGACCGCTTCCTCCCGGCACGACAACTCCGCAGAACCATTTCCCCCTCTTTTCCTTGAAGCTCCGGGCTTTTCCCATTATCCGCAGGGCGGCATTTCCTCCCCCCTCCAAAAAACTCTTCCCCATTCATGTCCAGCGCCATCGCCCACCCGCCCTCTCCCCTCCGCCGGATGACGAACCGGGCTTCCTCACACCTCCCCCTTTTGCTGGGGCTGCTGTGCGTCTTTTTCTTCAAAGCAAGCGCCCTCCTCGCCCAGCAATCCGGCGACTTCAGCTACAGCAGCAACGGCTCCGCCATCACCATCACCGGCTACACCGGACCGGGTGGAAACGTGGTCATCCCGGCTGTCATCAACGGTCTGCCGGTGTGGGCGGTAGGAGGCGGGGCGTTCAGGGGGAAAACCACAATGATCAGCGTCACCATCCCCGACAGCGTCACCAGTATCGGTAACGAAGCGTTCCGAGACTGTATAAATCTGACCAGCGTGACCATCGGAAACAGCGTCACCTCCATCGGAAACTACGCGTTCAGTCGCTGCACAGGTCTGACCAGCGTGGCCATCCCCGACAACGTCACCAGTATCGGTAACGGAGCGTTCTCTAACTGCACGGGCCTGACCAGCGTGACCATCCCCAACAGCGTCACTGCCATCGTGAGCTACGCGTTCTCTAACTGCACGGGCCTGACCAGCATGACTATCCCCAACAGCGTCACATCCATCGAATGGGGCGCATTCCAACACTGCACAGGTCTGACCAGCGTTATTTTCGAGGGTAATGCTCCCCCTTCCTTTGAATTCGGTGCCTTCACCTCCACCCCTCCCGGATTCACGATCTATTATTATGAAGAAGGTACCGGCTTCTCCTCC
>CAZVSA010000161.1:0-9398 GCA_964629955.1 uncultured Luteolibacter sp. | reverse complement strand
ATCAGAATTATCTCAACCTACTCCAAGCAAAGGCGCACAAGCGGATGCGGGCATCCGGCGTTCCACCGATGCCTGATCCTTGACACAAAAAATCACTTGCAGATACTCAAGTGATACTTTAGTGTCACTTCCATGCGAACCGAACTCGTCACCACCCTGAAGAGGAGGGCAACCGAATTGATTTCGGAAGTCTCCTCCGCTCACGAACCGCTTTTGATCACGCAGCACGGCCTTCCTGCCGCCTATCTCGTTGATGTGGCAACCTATGAATTGATGGAGGCGAGGATTGAGCTTCTTGAAGGCATCGCTAAGGGCGAGAAGGCGATTTTTGAGGGGAGAGTTGTTTCTCATGAAGACGCAAGAACCCGAATGTCACGATGGCTCGATTGATTTGGACCGAGCCCGCTCTGGAAGATCTGGGACAGATTGCAGACTACATTGCCCTCGACGACCCTGCTGCCGCCAAGCGGTTGGTCAGGAGGGTGTTCGCCAAAGCCGGGCTTTTACAGGATTTTCCCGAGATGTGTCCCGTCCCTCATGATCTTCCCGATTCGAGGTACCGTCACCTTGTTGTAAGGCCTCTCCGGATTTTCTACAGGATTCAGGATGACTCGGTTTTTATCGTTTACGTGATGAGATCGGAGCGCCTCCTCAAGGCATCTGACCTTGAAGAACACGACCCATAAACCGAGGCAGGCGCCTCACCTTTGAAGTCTGGATGGAAATTCAAGGCGAGCAAGGCATCGCTCGGCAGCGACAATTTTGGATTCAACGCCCTCCGTTCGCGATTCGGAGGGTTAAAACGCAAGGCGTAACAGATATGACTCAATCCGACCGAAGGGCACGCTTCAAAGCAAAGCTGCTTCGTCCGGCAAAGCCGGGCGAGGATACTTCATGGGCCTTCGTCGTTCTTCCAAAAGAGGCAAGCGACAAACTTCCGAGGCGAGGAAGGACAACCGTGGAAGGCACGATCAACGGGCACCCTTTCCAGGCGACGCTCGACCCGGATGGCCAGCTCGGCCACTGGCTGAAGGTCGGTGAAGATTTACTGACGGCCGCAGGCATGAAGGCCGGTGATATCGTCCCGTTGGAGGTCGCGCCGGTGGAGCAAGAGCCTGAGCCGGAGATTCCACCGGATCTTCAGGAAGCCCTCGGGTCTTCTCCCGAAGCTCGTGGAGTTTGGCACGATACGACGACCATCGCACGATTGGACTGGATTCACTGGATCACTTCAGCCAAGCAAGCGAAGACCCGCGCAAAACGGGTGAACGACGCTTGCGAGATGCTTGCGGCAGGCAAGAAGCGGGTTTGCTGTTTCGACCAATCCGGCCACTACAGCAAAGCTTTCCGCGCGCCCGAGGCGGCAAACTGATCGCGCGCGACATGGCAATCAATGCGCCTGACAAGATGGTGCAGCAAAACCCTGGTCGAAGACCTTGGCGTACCAGTTCGAAGTGAAAAATGGGACTGACACCGCCTGCTTCGCCAAGCGCTGCCGGGCTCCGCTGGAGGAGGAACGCCCCCGCTGGATAGCGCACGTGGGCGTTGGTCCATATCGCTCCCGGTGGTTCACGCGCCACTTCGATGGGCCCCGATGAATTCCTTCGGGGACCGCCCCGTTTCGCGGCTGAAGGCCGTGCTGAATCCGCTGGCGGACTCGTAGCCGACGGCGAGCGCCGTTTCGGCAACCGACTTCCGCCCGCGGGCCATCATGTCCCTGGCAACCGCGAGCCGCCACTGCAGCAGATAGTTCAGCGGCGTCATTCCAATCACGCGGGCAAAGCGTTCCGCGAAGGAAGACCGGGACATCGCGGCTTCGCCGGCCAGCGTGGCAAGCGTCCACGGATGGGCCGTTTTCGTGTGGATGGCACGCAGGACGACCGCAAGCCTCGGATCCCGGAGTCCGGCCAGCAACCCGGTCGCGGTGATGTCGGCGGGAGCGGATCGCAAGGCTTCGACCAACATCACTTCGATCAGGCGGGCCAGCACAAGCGCCCGACCGGCGCGATTCCCGCGCGCCTCCCGTTGGAGGAGATCGACGATGGCCGCCACGCTATTGATTGCCGGATCGGTTGCGCGGATGTGCAGCATCTCCGGCAGAAAATCCAACAGCATCGATGCGTTGATGGGATCGAAAGCGAAGTATCCGCCCAGCATGCCGACCGATGGTTCCATCGCCGTGTCGCCGTGAAACACCTCTTCCACCTGCGGTTCGGACGGAGCGGGGTTCATTGAGCTTGGCTTGATCTTCAGATCGCTTCCCATGGTGAATCCGGGCATCGCCGGAAACAGAACGAAATCGCCCGCCTCAAGCATCGTCGCGGGGATTCCATCGACCGCCAGCCAGCACGATCCTTTGAGAACCAGCGCGAAGCCCGGCTGCCCGAACGCCGGATAGCGCACGCTCCACCGCCCCGCGCCATGGATGATCTTGGTTCCGATGGCTTGCGGTTTCAGGAGAGTGACGATGGCGGCCAAGGCATCCATGTTGGACGATCAGGAACGTATTTCGGACCCCCTGTTATAGCAAGTCCGAAAAATCCTGCCAACATATAAGGGTCCACAAGAAACATCCATGAATACAAAAACAAACAATACTGTTCTGATCACCGGCTGCTCCTCCGGCTTCGGCAAAGCGAGCGCCGCACACTTCCTCGCCCGCGGCTGGAATGTCATCGCCACCATGCGTTCGCCCGAATCGAATCTGTTGGAAGACAGCGACCGCTTGCTTGTCACGTCCCTGGACGTCACCGACCCGCGGAGCATTGCCGACGCCATTTCAAAGGGGATCGCACGGTTCGGGAAAATCGACGTCGTCGTGAACAATGCCGGAATCGGCATGTTCGGGGCGCACGAGGTCGTGACCGACGAAACGATCCGGCAGGTGTTCGAGACAAACACCTTCGGCGTGATGGCGGTGAACCGCGCCATCGCACCCCACATGCGCGAACGCGGTTCCGGCACGATCATCAACGTGACATCAAGCGCCGGCATCGCACCGATGCCGCTGGTCGCGGTCTATACGGCCAGCAAGTATGCGATCGAGGGTTTTTCGGAATCGCTCGCTTACGAACTCGGGGTGTTCGGCGTCCGGGTGAAGATCGTCGAGCCGGGGCTCGCGCCATCAACGGGTTTCGCGGCCAATTCAGGCGAACGCTGCGACAACATGATTCCCGCAGCCTACGCCAACTATGCGGGGAGCTACCTCAAGTCGATGCAGGAATATCCCACCGACTACACCAGCGCGGAGGACGTCGCGGAGGCCATCCATGCGGCCGCGACCGACGGTCTCGACAAGCTCCGCTACCCCGCCGGTGCCGACAGCGTCATGCTGGCGGAACTGCGCCGATCGCTTCCCGAGCAGGAATTCATCTCACGCATCCGCACGATGACCGGGGGTGCCTGCGGAAATCAACCGAAGCCGTGACCTCACCCTGACCCGACCTCCTCCGATGGTGGAAGCGGTCGATTCTCTTGCCATTCCAAATGAAGAACGGTCTGATGATTTCATGCCGGGAGACGTCGGGAACCCAGGAGAAAAACCGCCATCCGTTGGATCGGGAAGGAACGGCGCGATGATATGGCTTCACTGGATTTTAATCATCGGAGGATCGGCGTTTTTGGTGTTGGGAAGCGCGCTGGCGGTTCCGGCGTTGAAATCACGAAACCGGCCGTCCGTGGACGGACGGATCGCCGGACACCGGATCGGCAGCGTCTATGAATGGAAGACCTCGCGCCCGAAGGTATTGATCCGCTATTCCTACGTGGTTGAAGGCAGGCACTACGAAGGCGAAACGCTTTCCCACAGCATCGGGTCTCCGGGCCCGTCCGCGCCGACGCCGGAGGAGGCCTTGCATCGGTTTCTCGCCGATCCAACGATGGAAAAATGGAGGACGGGAAAAAAAGTCCGGGTTTATTACGACGCGGGGAACCCCGGGGATTCGGTGCTTGAGCCGGGCTCGTGGATGCTTGGAGCGGGCGTCATCCTGATGGGCGCCGGGATCGCGTTTTGCGGAGTGTTTTCCCGGTTGGCGGAAGTCAGGAAAGGGAGTTCAATTTCAGGAGATGGGAGCTGATGCCCGCGATCATGGATTCGGGGCAACCGGCATCCTGGGCGAACAGGTAATGACTGCCGGACGTTTGATGAACGGTGAAGTGCTGTCCGTAGTAGTAAAAATCGATCCATTGCTCGGTGATTTCATCCGTCACGATTCGCATGATCATGAGTTGATCGATGCGTTCGAGATGGGTTCTCAGAGCCTCCCATGAAAGGTCTCCGTAAATTTCGGCGAACAACAGGGAACCATCCCTCATGATTTGCCGGGGAAACGTGACCATCTTTGGCAAAGGGAAAAGGCTTTGGACGGAAATGTCCAGAACCGGAAATCAGGATGACCCGGTCACATGAAAGTCTTACCGAGAGGTCCGTGGTTTGCCCCGCATCTTCCGAAAGGTAGGGCGTGACCGCCGGGCACGCCGTGACTGTCTCTCCGCAGCGGGTGGGGCTTCCATCGGCGGAGAAAGCGGAAGGGTCGGGATGGATGTCATACCTATCGGGAAAAAGTGGGGCGGCCCGGCGGTCCGTCCCTACCGGAAAACTCCGGCGTTGCCGCCGCGATTCCCGGAACACTTTTGGCATTCCGCCCGCCGCCTATCATAAGCACGTAGCCTATCCCAAGGACTTATCAGTATGACGGGAAATGCCAAAAAGCCGTCACTTCCCCGCCCCGGATTTTCTTCCCAATTTCGCACCCGCCACTCCCAGCACCAGGCAAAGCCCCGCCGCCAGCCATCCGGGCCCCGGTCCCGCGCGTCTCAAATCGTAGTGAAGCACCATCGGCTCTCCGCCATCCACCTGCACGCTTCTTGCGAATGTCGCCACGGTTCCCTTCTCCGGCAGCGTCACATCGAGAGTTCCCGGCACGGGATCGGCGGCGAGCTGCTGGGCCACGATCCGCCTCGCGATTTCTCTCAACGCCGCATTCTCTTCCGCGGTGTTGCCCGCGAGGAACCGGTCGAATTCCGCCGGATTGAAATTGGAATCCCCGCGCATCAGGGGATTCTCCAATACTTCCCGCTCGAAACGCGCCTGATCCTCATGGGGAGAATCCTGATTCCGATCCAGCGCGACTTTCTGCCGCCGCGTGCTGAGGCCCAGCACCGCTTGCTGGGTTCTCAACTGCCGGAATTGCACCCGCGCGTCCTCGTTCGAGGCTTCATCCAGCATGTTGCTCCGCAACGCGTTCCCCAATGCCTCCCCCGCCCTCGCCTGATCGCCCCGCCTCAACCATGAGTTCGCCTGATCCAACAGGGACGCGGCTTCCTGGAAACCATCGGACCGTCTGCTTTTCGCGAAGGACTCGTAGTCCTCGATGCGATACGCGCCCACCGGGGAAATCCCCGTCAAATCGAAATCCCCGCCTTTTTCCGAAATTTTCCAACCCTCGGGGACCAGAATCCTCCAGGTAAGATTTTCCAGCGGCACGTTCAACAAGGGCCCTTGCAACCGCCCCGCTCTTCCATCGCCCCCCGAGTAAGCGAACCTCACCGTTGCCAGGCGATCGGTCCCCGGAGACGGAAACACATGAAACAGCCACTCCTCTCCCTCGCGCACCAGAGACACGCCCTCGTCATTGACGGAAACATGATAGAGTTCCGATCCGGCCGGCAGCCTGACCCGGAAATCCGATTTCCCTTCGGTCTCCATCTTCAGATCCACCGCGGTAAGCGCCCCGCCATCCGGCGACAGCAGGCTCGTCAGCGTGCCGGATTCCACACGCAGTTTTCGCAATCCGGCCAGCTCATGGCGTTTCAGGACCAATGGCAGGGGGGATTCCGCCTCCGCCACCCGGAACGCCATTCTCGCGCTTCCTTCCCCGGAAGTTCTCGCCGCGATCCCGCCCAGTTCCGCCCAATCCACCTTGTGCCAGCCTGCAGGAACCGGACCGGTCTCCACCTCCATTCTTCCTCCGGCACGCACCGCCACGAAGTACGACAATTGCCGTACTCCCTCCGGTTCCACGGGCGTGACCATCACATCCACCCCATCCGCCACCGCCCGCTGATACTCCAGATCCACCCTGGCATCCCCTGTCATGCCCCTCTGGAACCGCAACTCCCACACGCCGTCGCCGACAGATACCAAATCCGCGACCGCAGGCCCCGTCGCCCGCAAAGTCGCCGCGGCGGCCTCATCCAGACCGGGAATCCGCAGACGGAGCGCCTTGAGCGCCGCGTTCTCGATCCGATAGGAAATCCCCACCCGGCTCAGGGCCTGCCCCTCCCGCAACGTTTCCTCATGCAACACCTGGGCGGTCACCCATGGTTCAAGCTTTTCCACCGCCAGCGCCAGCAACCAATCCGCCTGCAAGACACGGTAAACCAGCGCCCCCGGCGAACCCGCCATCTTCGGCGCGGAGGAATCTTCCAGCTCCCTCGGGTCCATCTGCGAAACATGATTCCTCTCCACCGCCCGCACCTGCAAACCCCGCTCCGGAACCACCGCGACGATCCCCGTCTGGCGGGACGCCCCCACCACCTGCACCCTTGGAACCTGCCACGATGCGTCCGCTCCGGGCGCGCTTCCCGCCAGCGTGAGATGAAAGTCATGTTTCCCCAGGGTTTGACCTGTTAGATCAAGAACCACCCTCCGGGTTTCCCCTGTCCGGTCCTCGCTCCAATGGGCCAGCGCCGCCCCCGTCGCGCTTTCCACCTCCAGCCCTTCCGGCACATCAAGCTCCAGCCGGAAAACCCCCGCACGTGCGATCGTCACCGCCAGATCCAGCGCCACCACCAGCCTGTCCTCCCCCAGGGAAATCCACTGCCACGCTTCGGCTCTCACGTCCGGGGTCACGGCCGCCACCGTTACCCCGAGTTTCGCATTTCCTTCCCCATAGCGGAACGCATGCCTCGTCGTCGCGGAGCCGGTCCCTTCAAACAACTCCGGACCTACATCCCCCGCGTTCACCCGCGAAAGTCCCTCCGGAGCAAGCCCCTCCGCCTGCGCCTCCTCGCCGAATGCCAGCGCGAGCATCCCCACATCTCCGGCGGAACCATTCACACGCAGCGGCTCCAGCTCCAATCCGGCGGGCAATGCCCCCGTCCCCCGCTGGGTCTCCACGGTGAAGGAAAACGCGCTTTCCTGCGCGGGCTCCACCGCGATCCGCAGTTCCCCCGATTCCGGATCGAATCTCCACACCCCCAACGGACCATCCTTCACCTCGCTCACCGTGAATCCCGCGGGAACCTGCAACACCAGCGAACCCACCCTCCCCTGCGCCAGCCGCACGGACACCTTGTGCCGGCCCGTCACACCACCCGGTCCCGGAACAAATCCGTTCCACACCTCACTGAAGAACCTTGTCTCTTCCGCCGCCGCGTCTCTCTGCATCGGCCGGGCCGCGATCCGCACCGGGCTCGCGGGCGTGAAAACCATCTCCGCACCGCTCCCATCCCCTTCCCTGTTGGAAAACACGGCGACCCGCGCGGCGGCATCCGAAACAAACTCCCATCCGGCCTCGTCCCACGTCACCGTCGCGCGCCGGACCGCCGCCGCGCCTCCCGGCCATTCCCATCCATCCGCCGGATTCGCCAATGGCATCTGGAAAGTCCCGCTGCCGCTCCAAACCCCGGCAATCTCCGCCACAAGAACATAACGGTTCACTCCCCCCACATCCGCTTTCACGACCTTCAGGTTCCCGCCGGAAAACCCGCTCAGCACCGCGGGTTCCGCGAGCAGAAGAAACCGGTCCCCCGCCTCGGCGCGCACCTTGATTTCAAACGACCCGTTCAGCCGCCCCTCGCTGACCTTCCACTCATGCACGGCGGATTCCGCGGGCTGCAAAGCCGCTCCCTCCACATGGCTCCCCCCGATCACCAGCAACACACACGCCGTGGTGGCAACGAGTCTCCCCGCACGGCGGATTCCCGCGATCCCCGCAGGAATCCAAACCACCGCCACTCCCAGAAACAGCACCGCAAAAAACATCCAGCCCCCCCCATGCACCGACAGCAATGCCCCGGCGGTCAGCCCCATCGCCCACCCGCGCCATGCCGGGCTTTTGATGGAAAGCCACCACACCACCGCCGCCAGCACGCCCAAAACCACAGCCTTCCATCCCACCGCAGCCCTCCACGGAGCCACGTTCGCCAATTCGATCGTCATTGCCTCCCCGGCATCCACCACCGGAGACGTGTATTCCACGGAAACACCCGCCGGTTCCGCCTCAGCCAAAGCCTGCCACCCCAGCCATGCGGAAAGCACCATCACCATGACCCCCAACCCAAGACCCAGCGCCGCCTTGGTTCGCGAAGCCCCCCGCCATCCGCGGATCGCCACCATTCCCGCCAACGCCGCCAAAAGCGCCGCCCCCCCCTTCATCCGCCCGGACAACCAGCTCCAGCCTGTCTCCGCCAGAACCCGCCCCACCGGTTCCGCCGTGCCACCCTCGGGCACCAGAATCCGGTTCTCGTCCCCGGTCACTTCCCATTCGCCGATCACCACCGGCGCGTTCATCCGCGGTGCCGCCAAATTCAACTTGCCAGCGCGTTTCGATTTCCCGCCGTAGCGCAAAACCATCTCCACCGCCTCATTGGGATTCGCACCTTCCGGCAGCGGGAGAAGAATCTCCGGACCATCCGCCCGGACATTCAACGTCCGCTCCCCCGCACGCGCATCCCACAGCGAAGCCCCCTCCGGCAGAACCATCCGCAAGGCCCCCGCGCCCCGGGATTTCAGGAAAAAACGCACATCCGTGACCCACTGCCCGTCGCGCGAAACACGCGTCGAAAGCTTCATGAAATCCACCACCTGCTCCACCGTCTCCCCGCGCGCGAACCAATCCAGCTTCAGCCCGATCCCGAAATCCCTTCCCGTATACTGCCACGCTCCCAGAGTGGGCGCGTTGCTCAGCAGGCGGAACTCCGCGGGCAGCTCGCTCGCATCAATCTCCATCAGCGGCCCCTCGCTACTGGAAACCTCGTAATTCACCTGCAAAGGACTCACCACCTGCACGTAACCCCGCTCATCCTGAACGCCGAGCGGACGCACCGCCCCCGGAGCCAGCACGCCCCCGCCCGCCTGCATCGGCTGCTCGAAAGTCACCAACACCGTCCCCGCGCCTAACATCGGCCGGGACAAGGGAATCACCAGCGTTTCGCCCTCCCGCCTCCAGTCGCGGCCAACATTCTGCCCCGTCACCTCCACATTGCCCGCCTCTCCGGGGATTTCGATCCTCCACTCCGATGCCGGAGCACCCACCACGAAATAATTGATCAGCACACTCGCGGAAGCAGCCCCTTCCTTGATCGAATACAGGTGAAAAACATCCGCCTGAACGCTCCGCCCCAGCGCCTCCACCGCCAGCTCAACTTTCCAGTCCGCTTCCCTGATCCGGAAC
>CAZVSA010000160.1:1073-9484 GCA_964629955.1 uncultured Luteolibacter sp. | reverse complement strand
GCTGGCGATGGTGTGGTTGTCTTCCAGTCCTTTGTCGAACTGGTTGTCGCGGATCTCGGCGTGGCCCTGGTGAACGCCGAGAAGGAACGACGCGCGGGAGGGGGCGCAGACGGAGATGGGGCTGTAGTGGCGGTTCAGGATGAGCCCCTCGGCGGCGAATTGGTCGAGATGGGGGGTGTTGTATTTCTGGGTGCCGGTGCGGGCGTTCTGCCAGAGCACGCCGAGATCACCGGGGCCGAGATCGTCGGTGAGGATGAAGATGATGTTGGGGCGGGGCGCTTCCGAGGAGAGAGCCGGGGCCGCGAATGCGAGAGCGATGGAAAGAAGAAGGAATTTCACGGGAATAGTAATGGGATGCTGTTGGAGAAAGGTTTTTGGAGGAACGGGATTGGACGGCGGCTTGTCAGCGGCGCTGCCTGCGACCGAGGAAAAGGGCTCCGCCCGCGAGCAGGAGAAGGGAGAAGGACGGTTCGGGAATGAACGTGCCGGTGAGTTCGAGGTTATCGATGGCGACGTTGTTCCCGAGGGTGGCGGAGGCACTGACCGTGAGGACGAAGGTGTAGGAGGTGCCGGGTTGGAGATTGGCGAGGGGAGTGAGGTCGATGTCCGCCCGGTCTCCCGCCGCGGTTCCACCGCCGGGATCGGTGACGGTGTCGGCGAAGGAGCCGAGGGAAGTGGAGCCATCGAAAATCTCGACGGTGTAGGTGGCGGTTTTAGAAGCGGACTGGTTGGCGCCGGCGGCGCTGATCGCGCGGAAATCCAGGGCGAAGCCGGTGAGGTCGATGGTGGTGAGGGGCGTGATGGCGATCGAGGTGGACCAGGGGCCGGCGGTTTCGATGTTGCGGGCGATCTGGATGTTGTCGGCGGGCGTCCCTCCCGAAATGAAACCGAACGTGGTGGAGGGATTGGCGGGATCGTAAAATGTCAGCGATGAGGCGGGGGTCTGGATTCCCTGCGTGGTCCACACGATGCCGGTGGCGGACGTTCCCGAGGTGTCGACCCCGGTGAAATCGGTCGAGAGGATGGTGGCGGCGGAGCCGAGTGAAGCCAGGTTGGAGAGAAATGCGAAGGAGCCGAAGAAGGAGATTTTTGTCATGTGGATCGGAGGTTTGAGCCGGACAATCCAGATGACTGGTCATTTCCACGCCGAGATACGTTCGGAGCAACCTCGGGAGATCCCGTGGGCAGAAACTCTCCCGGCTTTCACCCGGAGAGTGGGGCACTTCTGTGATGGAGCGATGAACTCGTTCCGGGCGGAGATTAACGCCCGGGATGGAAATCATCAATCAAAATCTAAACTAAATTGGGTAGATTAGTTTGTATTGATTTAATCGATTGATTTTCAATTGGTTTTGCGAGACGTTTGGCGAACAACTGCGGGAGCACGCATTCCACCGTGCTCCAGGAATTCGTTCTTTTGAACATTTCTGAGGATGGCTAACAATGCTCCATGGCCGGATCTGACGTGGGATGGGCCGGTCTCCCGGGATCCGCGGCCGCTTGCCTCAACGGGTGATGACTTTCAGGCGCATGAAGCGGCTGCCGCCTCCGTTCACCGGCAGGCGGAAGAGGTGCATATCCGCGGAACCCGTGTCCGGAATGGATTTCCAGCTTCCCGGTTCCAAGGTGTCGCTCCATTCGGCGCCACAGATCACGCCCAGACTTTCCGCCGGCCGGTTGAAACGCAACACGAGTTCCCCGTTTTCCATGCAAGCCTGTGGCAGCCGGCCGGCGCGGTTTTCCCGGGGCTTCAAGCCGAAGGCATACTTGATGAGATTGGGAATCCCATCGCCGCCGCAGGCGTGGTCGTCCGCGCCCTCTCCCTCGTTTGCCGTGCTGCCGAAATGTGCAAGCCGCCAGGATTCGATGGCGCTCATCGGGCTGCCGGAATATGCGATGATCCCAAGACCATGCGATGAGCCAGGGCCACTGGCGACGGAAATGAACCTGGCTCCGGCAGGCAATCCGCCGGTGTCCACGGGCACGGGATCGGAACTTGTCTCCGGGGAACCACCACCCAATTCTCCACTGGCATTTCCCCCCCATGCCGCCACACCGCCATCGCTGAAACGAACGAGGTTGTGTTGCCGGCCCGCGGCGATTCCCGCGATGCTCCGGCCGGACGTGAACGGAGGCATGGCGACCGCCAGCGGCATGCTACCGTGGCTGATGCCGGTGGTTCCCAACTGGGTGCGATCATTTTGTCCCCAGGCGGCGAGAGTGCCGTCCGAGCAGAGTGCGAGGCTGTGGAATCCACCCGCGGCGATTGCCACCACCGTCCTGCCGGTCAAGGCCCCCAAGGAACCGATTGCCACTGGCGAGGTGCGGTCCGCGGTATCCCCGGTGCCGAGCTGGCCGTGGTTGTTATAGCCCCATGAGACCAGGGTGCCATCGGTGCAAAGGGCCAGCGCATGATATTGGCCGACGGAAATGGAGGCCACCTGTTTGCCGGAAAGCGCTCCGCCGCCATCGACGGCCACGGGGATCAAAGAGCTTTCAGTGGTCCCATCGCCGAGTTCGCCCTCCTCATTATAACCCCATGCGGCGATGCTGCCGTCCGAACAGATTGCAAAGCTATGATAAGAACCCGCCGCCACGGCAATGACTTGCTTTCCGGCGAGTGCACCAAGCGGTTTCACAAGAACCGGCACCCGGCTTGTCTGCTTGTCGCCGGTGCCGAGCTGGCCGTGGTTGTTATATCCCCACGAGGCGATCGTACCGTCCGAGCATAGCGCGAGGTTGTGGAACGGTCCTGCGGAAATGGCGATCACCTTACGGCCCGCCAGGACACCGGAAGCGTCCACCGCGACCGGCACCGGGCTTGCGGCACCGGCACCGTTGCCGAGCTGGCCGTATGTGTTGGAACCCCACGCGGCAAGGGTGCCATCGGAGGCCAGCGCGAGGCTGTGGAGATAACCTCCGGAAACCGCCAGCAGCGTTTTTCCCTGGAGCGGGGCATCATTGCCGACGGCGGTGGGCGCCAGGCTGTGCGCCGTGGTGGCGGTGCCAAGCTGGCCGGAGGTGTTGGATCCCCAGGCCACCAGCTCCGTATCCGCCCAGTGGAGGACGAGGTCGTTGCCGTCTCCACCGAAGTAGTTCGCCACAAAGCGATACCCGGCACCTTCATATTCCAGCACCACCACCTGGCCGTGTTCGAGATTCCGGAAGGTGCCCTCGATGAAGCCCGGCCCGGTGTGGTTCACCACCATCAGGCTGGAGCCGGGCGATGGCGCGAAGCCGAGATGGAACCGAATCTCCATCCCGCCAACCATCAGCTTCCCGACCGTGAGCGGCGGGAAATCCGGTGATGGAAACCCGATCACCTCCGGAAACCTCGTGACCACCACATCGTACGTGCGGCGGGTTTCTCCATCCTCCGCCGTTGCGACGACGGTGATCGTGGTGGTGCCGGCCGGGAGATCCAGCGACACGGTGGTCTCTCCCTGCGTTACAGGTTGCCCGTTGACCGTGAGGGTCGCATTCGGATCCTCCGGCGTCACCACCAGTTCCAGCGGGGATCCATTGAAAGGCGCGGTCGCGTGGAAAACGGACGTTTCCTTGTCGAACGCCGGCGAGATGTTTCCACCCGCAACCGCCAGTTCCCGGAGAAAGGCATTGTTGTTGAGCGTGGTGAACGTGTGGGTCCCGCCGAACACGATGCCGCTGCCGCTTTGCGCCCGGCTCCGGAAATGATAGGTCGTGGCGGGTGCCAGCCCTGAAATTTCCGCTTCCACCACCTTGGAAATCGTCGGTGCCAGCGTGCCCGGCACCTGCACCTGATCGCCAAAATCGGCGGTGGGTCCGAAATCGAAGGCAACGGAGGTATTTCCGCCATTCGATGCCGCCTCCGCGCGAAGCGTCGCACTTGTGCCGGTGATCGATGTTGCCGCGAGAGTGGCTACGGTCGGGAGCGGGGTGGCCACCACGGCCGTGCTGTAGCGGAAACCACCGGAGGCGGAGACGAAGCGCTCGCCCGGGGTGACGCCTGCCAGACTCACCAGCACGGGATGGGTGCTTCTGATATTGTTTCCGATGCCGAGCTGGCCTTCCTCGTTTCCACCCCAGGCGGCGAGCGATCCATCGCGGCAGACGGCCAGGCTGTGGCCGTTTCCACCCGCCACGCCCGCGACAGGCCTGTCCTTGAGCACGCCGTCGCGATTCACCGCCACCGGCGACCGGCTGCTGCCCACGCTGCCGTCGCCGAGTTCGCCGCTGCCGTTGTATCCCCAGGAGGCGAGGCTGCCATCGGAACACAGCGCCAGCGCGTGGCTTGTACCGGCGGAGATTTGGACCACGGATTTCCCGGCGAGGACGCCGGCGGTTCTCACCGGATAAGGCAGATGGAAGTTGCCGGTGAATCCATTCCCCAACTCGCCGAAGCCATTTTCCCCCCACGAGAGCACCGTTCCGTCCGAGCAGAGCGCCATGCTGAAGTTCGCGCCGACCGCGATCATCACAGCCTCTTTCCCGGCAAGATGGTCCTCCCCGTTTACCGCCACCGGCGCCGCGTGGTCGATGGTTTGCCCTGTTCCGAGTTCTCCTTCCGAGCCGCTCCCCCAGGAGACGAGCGTCCCATCGGAGCACAAGGCGATCACATGGGAGGCTCCGGCTTCCACGGCCACGACGTACTTCCCGGAAAGGGCTCCATCGGTTCTTACAAGAACGGGCGTGGAGCGGTTTGTCGTGGTGCCATCCCCAAGCTGCCCGCGACCATTCCGCCCCCACGAAACCACCGACCCATCCGAACAAAGCGCGACGCTGAAACCGGCGCCGGCCGAAAGGGCCACTACCGTCCGGTTCGCAAGCACTCCGGCCCGGCTGACCTCGACGGGCAGAGTGTTGGTTTCGATGGTGGTGCCGTTGCCCAACTCGCCGAAGCCGCCGCCGCCCCAGGCAAATACGCGTCCAACCGCCGTGAGCGCCAGCGTGTGCGCGTATTTTCCGGAAACTGCGGTGATCGTCTGATCCCGGAACCCGCCGGGCATGGACACGGGCCTCGGCAGGCTGTTCGGATGGGTGGTGCGATTCCCGAGTTGACCCTCGGCGTTCCTGCCCCAGGCCACCAGCCGCGTGCCCGCGGGCTCGAGCACCAGGTCGTTTCCATCGCCACCGTGATAGTTGGCCACGAAGTGATGGATGACGCCGCCGAACGGCAGATCCACCCGCTGGCCGTGGTCCAGGTCCATGAATCGCCCGAGGATCGGCTTCAAGCCGGTGGTCTTTACCAGGGTCAGCCGGGTTCCCGTGGCGGGGGCGAACTGCAGCCTCACTTCCGGCAGGTTGCCGGGTGCCGCGAAGACCACCGCCTCCACCGGCACGTCCGAAGCGGAATCGAAAACGAAAGCCTCGGGAAGGCGGGTGATGCGGACGGTATAGCTTCTCTCGCTCACGCCATCCGGTGAAGTCACCGAAACCTGGATCACATTGGAACCCACCGAAAGCGACGCTGCAAACCGCGGGTCGTGCTCCGGAATGATGATGCCGTTCACCTTCACCACCGCGCCCGGTGCGGCCGCTCCCGGGATGATTTCCAGATTCGCGGTGCCATGGCCGACAGTGGCGTCGTAGATCTCCTGGTCCGGCCGGAACGATGGTTCGAGCGCCACGCTTCCGCCCAAATGCAACGACGCCAGCGCGGAATCGGAAGAGGTCGTGAAGGTCATGTCGGCGCTGTGGGCCGTTCCACTGGCGCTGGTGGCCACCACCCGGAAATGATAGGTGGTCGCCGGTTTCAAATTGGAAATGCCCGCGCTCACCCGGATCGGCGCGCTGCCGGTCACGGAACCTGCCGCCACGGAATTTCCATAGGAAGGAGAAGTGCCGTATTCAAACGTCACGCCGGCGGTGGAACCATTGGCATTCACCTCGCCATTCAAAGTGGCGGCGAAATCGGAGACCGGGGCCGCGGCCAACGGAATCGCAGACGGAGCCGGTGGAGAGGTGAGCAGCGCGAAGTTCGAGTAGGCCACCGAGCCGGCGTGGGTTCCGGCGAAGTGCCGCCCCTCCATGGCCTCCGGCAAAAGCACCCGCACGGGCACCCGGCTCTGGAGTGCCGCCGAGGGGTTCCCGAGCTGCTGCGAACCATTGCTGCCCCACGCGACCATCGTTCCATCCGCCGCGACGGCGGCAGAGTGTTTGTCGCCGGCTGCGATGTGCCGGATCACCTTCCCTCCCAGAGGCCCGAGAAGATTCGGCTCCACCGGATAGTTGCTGTTTTGCGTTTGGTTGTCTCCGAGCTGGCCTTCATGATTGGCACCCCAGGTGGCGACGGTTCCATCGGCCAGAAGGGCCATGCTGTGGTTGCCCGCCGCGGCGACGGCCACCACCACCTTGGCCTCCAGCGCGCCGAAGTCGCGGTAAACCAGTACGGGAACCCGGCTGCTGCTGCTGGTGCTCGCGATTCCAAGCTGCCCCGAGGTGTTCAAGCCCCATGCCGCCACCGTGCCGTCACTGCACAATGCCAGCACGTGATCACGGCCCGCCGCGATCTGGACCACCGTTTTTCCCGCCAACACGCCCGTGCGAAGCACCGCCACCGGCACGTTGCGGTGCTCCGTCGCGTTGTTCCCGAGCTGGCCGTGATCATTTCTCCCCCAGCCCACCACCGTGCCGTCCGAACAAAGCGCGGTGGTATGAAAGGTTCCGGCGGC
The DNA here is from genome assembly GCA_964629955.1 of uncultured Luteolibacter sp. GTDB lineage: Bacteria > Verrucomicrobiota > Verrucomicrobiia > Verrucomicrobiales > Akkermansiaceae > Luteolibacter. Next base: position 2,834 of record CAZVSA010000160.1, on the reverse strand, counting down.
GATGGACACCACGGTTTTCCCCGCGAGGGCACCCGTCTGCACCGGAGAAACCGGGAGAATGCTCTCGCTGTTGTCTCCCGTGCCGAGCTGGCCCCAAACGTTCTCCCCCCAGGCCACCACCTTTCCATCGGAAGTGATCGCGGCCATGTGCGCGAATCCGGCGGTCAGGCCGACGACACGCTTCCCGGCCAGAACTCCCGAGGTGTCCACAAGATAGGGCACCCCGTGCTGTTTCGGCCCGCTGCTGCCCAGACGGCTCGAAAGCCCCCAGGCGGCCACGGAGCCGTCGGAAGCCACCGCTCCCGCCATGTTGCTCCCGGCCGCCGCCGCGAAAATCGTTTTCCCGGCCAGCACGCCGGAGTCATCCACCGGTGCGGGCACTCCGCTGGAACTCTGGCCCGCGGTCGCGCGGCCCAGCATGCCCTCGCCGTTCGCACCCCAGCCGACCAGGCGCGTGTTTTTCCAATGCAGCACCAGATCGTTTCCATCCCCGCCGAAGTAGTTCGCGACGAAATGATAGGTTTGCCCGTTGTATTCCAGGCTCAGCTCCTGGCCATGCGCGAGGTTGCTGAACTCGCCCTGGATGAAAGCCGCGCTCCGGTTGTCAATGACCTTGACCGGGAGACCGGGCGGCGGGCTGAAGTTGAGATCAATCTCCAGCGGCCCGCCCGCCGCCTGCACTCCGTCCCTCACAAGCGCGCCGAACGGAGGCGCGTTGAGCGTGATCCGGGACGGCACCTGCTGGTTCATCACCACCCGGAAAACCGCACCCGCGCCTGTCGGTCCGCGCTCGGCGGCGGTTCCGTAGAAGTTCCCGTCGCTGTGTGGAAACAAGGTCCCCGCCTGAGGATTCAATCCGAAAACCCCATACAGCCCGGTCCTGCCGAAATGGTGCTCGACGAAGTGTTGGCCCGTGGAGGGATCGATCCGGTAAATCGTGCCCACGTCATTTTGCCCGCCTCCGGTGGTCACACCCCAAAGGTGGCCGCGCGGGTCAACCGTGAATCCGCCGGCCGGAGCGCGGCCGGGAAAATTCCCTGCCGCACCCGTGAAGGCGAACAGCCTGGTGAGCTGCCCGGTCGCCTTCGACACATGATAAACCGTCCCCCGGTTGGCCGATCCCGACGACCAGGTGACACCCCAGATTTTCCCTTCACCATCATCAAACAAACGACCTATCGGCAGCGTGCCCGGATGGGTTCCGCTGTCTCCGGTGAATGAAAACAACGTGGTCAACAGGCCGGTCGCGGGATCGAGCTTGAACAAAGTCCCGAATCCACCGGCCCCACCGGAAGACGTGATTCCCCAGAGCATCCCATCCGGGTCCTGGATCAGCGCCCTCGGTGTGGTTCCCTTGTTCTCGGCTCCGTTCCCCGTGAAATGAACCACGGCCTCGAGCGTTCCCGTCTCCGGATCGAGTTTGGCGATCATCCCGTTGCCGTGCAAACCGCCGCCCAAGGCCGCCCAGAGCATTCCGTCCCGGCCCGGCAGCATCGCGTTGCTCAAACCTCTCCCGCCCTCTTGCACCGACATCCCCACCCCATGCTCGAAGACCGTTTCCAACTCCCCGGTTTCCGGATCCACCTTGAAAATCGTTCCCAGGTTCTGCTCCCCTCCCAGCCGCGCGCTTCCCCAGATGAACCCATTGTGATCCGTAATCAGATCAGCCGCCGGGGTCGAGCCGGGCGTGGAACCCGTCCTGCCGGTGAACTCGGCGATCGTCGTGCGCTTTCCAGCCCGGTCCACCTTGAAGACGGTTCC
>CAZVSA010000160.1:0-1063 GCA_964629955.1 uncultured Luteolibacter sp. | reverse complement strand
CAGATGATGCCATCCGGCCCTTCCGTCACTCCCGCGGTGGGCATGCGCCCGATGTCATCCGATCCTCCGTCCCTGAAGCGGAGCAGCTCGCCATACTCCCCGGTGGCCGCATCGATCCGGTGGATGCTGGAGCTGCTGTGAAGCCACATGGACCCATCGCCCGGATTTACGATCCCCGCCGTGTCCGGACGGTCCGGATAAGCGCCATTCGACTCCGTGAACTCGATGAGCGTGGTGAACACGCCGGTCCGGCGGTCGTACTTGTAAAGGGTACCTTGGTTGCGGAACCCCCCGCGGCTGGTGGATCCCCAGAAAACGCCCTGATTGTCAGGTTCGACACCCGAGTAGGGATTGGCCCCCTTGAACGCGCCGGAAGAACCGGTGAACTGCACAACCGGGAGCAGGCTCGAGGCCGCGATCTCGAACTTATAGATCATGCCGCTGCTCCCCGTCCCGCCATTCGTGGTCGTTCCCCAGATGAGTCCATCGGGATCGAACACAAGCTCGCCAAACGGCGAGAACCCTCCGGATGCGGCCCGGTTGAAGTGATGCACCACGCTGTGGACCCCCGACTGGATGTCGATTTTGAAAAGGGTGCCCGTGCCATCGCTTCCGCCATGGGAGGTCGTCCCCCACATGGTGTCCCCCACCCTCAGCAACTTGCAGCTCGGCACCTCACCTGGAAATGCGCCCGAATTGCCCGTGAAGCGGATGACCTGGGTGAACTCGTGCGTCTGGATGTTGATCTTGAAAATCGTTCCGAAGTTGCTGCCGCCGGCGTTGGTGGAGCCCCACATGAAGCCGCGGCCGTCCGGAGTGAGCGCGCGGTTGGGATGAGTGCCCGAAGTCCCGGCAACGCTGGCGAAATCCATCACGGTGGTGAAAACCCTGCTCGCCACGTCGATCTTGAAGATCGTCCCTCTTCCCGCGAAACCCCCTGAGACCGAGGACCCCCCTCCGAAGGTGACGCCCCAAAGCGAACCATGGCCGTCGTTCTCCAGGCCGCCGCTTGGATCCCGCCCCATGGCCGGGCCGGTCCTGCCGGTGAGGCGGTGCACGGTTT
>CAZVSA010000159.1:0-9563 GCA_964629955.1 uncultured Luteolibacter sp. | reverse complement strand
CGGGAAAATGGACACGCCCTGCCAGCGAAAAACTCCGCCCTTGGTTGGTGCTTGCCGACGTTTCCTCCTCGATGTCCCAACCTGCCACACCCGCCGGGGAAACACGGGCCGCAATTTCCCGCACCCTCGCCACCCTCGCCGCATCCATGGCGAAGGACGCAGGCATCCCGCTGTCCGTCCATCCGTTTTCCCACACCCTCGCCCCCGCCGTTTCCCCTTCGGAATTTCCCGATCCCACCGGCTCCGCCTCGGCCATCATCCCTTCCCTCTCCCAGGCTCTCCAGCAAGCTTCCGCCGCCGGAGAATCCCTCGCCGGTCTCATCGTCCTCAGCGACGGACGCGAAACCCTTCCATTCTCCCAAACCTCCCTCGACGACCTCGCGCTCCGCTCCCGGGCCCGCAATGTCGCCATCCACACCGTCGCCATCGGTGCCGACGCACCCGCCCCGGATCTCGCCATCCTGCAAAACCGCTCCCTTCTCACCGCCTTTCCCGGCCAGCCGCTTCGCATTCCCTTCGCCGTCTCCTCCACCGGTCTCGATCCCCGCCGGATCACCGCCACCCTCCATGGGGAGGAAGGGGAAATCGCCACCACCAGCCTTGATCTCCCTCCCGGCGAAACCATCACCGCCGTTTTTGAAACCACCGCTCCATCCCAATCCGCCCGCTGGACCATTGCCATTCCCGTGGACCCCGCGGAAGTCCGCAGCGCCAACAACCGCTCCACCCTCACCATCAGGATCATCGCCTCGAAAACCCGCGTTTTCCTCGCGGAAGGCGCTCCCTACTGGGACAGCAAATTCCTCGCCCAGCTCCTCCGCCAGCAAGCGCACATGGACGTCCACTCCGTCCACCGCCTCTCCGGCGAACGCTACTTCCGCATCGATTCCGGCAGTGACCAAACCGAAGAAACCTCCTCACCGGTCTTTCCCGCGGATCTCAACGCGCTGTCCCGCTACGACCTCGTCGTCTTCGGAAAAAACATCGACCCCTTTCTCACCCCCGGACGCGCCGAAGCCCTCCGCTCCTACGTCCGCGACCACGGCGCAGCCATCCTCTTCTCCCGCGGCAAGCCCACGACCGCGGACCATCCCGAACTGGAACCGCTCGAACCCGTCACCTGGACTCCCCGCTCGACCGCCGACTTCCGTTTCCACCCCACCAGCGACGGGGAAGTCGCGGGACTCTTCGGCCAGGCCCTCCCCGCTCCCGGCGCTTCTCTCTGGCACTCCCTTCCCACCCTCAAGGACGGACGCGCCATCGATCTCGTAAAACCCTTCACCCGCGTGCTCGCCACCGGACGCGACGAAAGCGGTTCCGGCCACTCCAAGGATTTCCCCGCCCTGCTCGTCCGCCGCTACGGCCAGGGCGTCGTCGGCCTCGTCAACGGCGACGGTCTCTGGCGCTGGGATTTCTTCCCGGAAGCCCGCGAACTCGGAAACCATTACGAAGATTTCTGGACCCAGCTCATCCAGTGGATGGCTTCCTACTCCGAGTTCCTCCCCGGGCAGGATTTCTCGCTTCGCACCCCTTCCGCCCGGGCCTCCCCCGGCGATTCCGTCCCGGCCACCCTGTCCTACCGCGGCTCCGAACCCGTTCCCCAACCCGAAATCCTGATCACCTCCCCCTCCGGCGAGACCACCACCATCCGGCCCGCCTCGCTTCCCGATCCATCGGGCCGCCCCTTCTGGCGCGCCTCCTTCACCCCCGACACCCCCGGCGATTGGAAACTCACCGTCATCGACCCCCGCGAATCCGCCCCGCCCGCTCCCGAAGTTCATCTCACCGTGCCCGCTCCTCCTTCGGAAAACGACGACCTTTCCCCCGATCCCGCCTTTCTCGCCTCCATCGCCTCCACCACCGGCGGAAAAACGATCCCCCCCTCCGCCTTCGCGGCCTTCCTCGACGAACATCTCGCCACACTTCCTCCCGCCACCCCCGAATCCGGAGCCATTTGGAAGCCGTTTTGGAACCATGCCTCCATCGCAATTTTCATCGCCGCCCTCCTCGCCCTCGAATGGTTCTTCCGTCGCCGCCAGGGTCTGTCATAATACCCCCAATGAACCGGAGTGAAATCATGACTTCGCCACCTCTCCAGCGCATCCGCGGCCTGCTCCGCTTCGGCCGCTTGATCGCGGCGCTTCTCGCCGTGTCCGCCCTCGCCGCCACGCTCTGGTTGTTCTTCGGAATCACCGACGCCTTCGCCGCATGGGAATCCTCCGCCCGGCTCTCCATCACCGCCGCCCTTGTCATCCTGACCTTGGCCGCTTTCTCCGCTCTTTCACTTCGCTCCCTCCGGATGTCCCCGGTCGCCGCGGCTTCCCTCGCCGATGACGCCCTGGCGGATCCGCGCCGCCCGGCCACCGCCGCCCTGTCCCTTTCCGCCGAATCCCCCTCACCGCTCACCCGCCACCTCGCCCAACGCACCCTCGATTCCACCGCGCAACTCCTCCGCTCCCTCCCCGCCAAACGCCTCATCCCCTGGAAAAACATCCGCATCGCCCTGGCTCTGCTCGCCGCGCCGCTCCTCGTCACCGGCGTTCTCCGCATCGCTTTTCCCCAGGCCTTCGCCACCATCGCATCCCGCCTGCTCCATCCTGCGGCGGATATTCCGCCCTACAGCCCGCTTCGCTTCGAGATCTCTCCCTCCGGCCTCACCGCCGTCTATGGCGGAGACCTCGCCCTCACCGCATCCATTGACGGAGCCCCCGTCACCCACCCCGTGGAATGCCTCGTTCGCAAACCCGGCGGCAAATCGATCCTTCGCCTCGCCGCCTTCCGCGAATCCCCCACCCTCTTCACCCGCCAGCTCGACAACCTCACCGAACCCGTCGAAATCGCCTTCGCAACCGGCAAGGCACGCTCGCCCTGGCAGAGCGTCACCATTCTCCTCGAACCCGGCATCCTGTCCGGTCTGGTAAAAATCACCCCCCCGGCCCACACCGGCCTTTCCCCCTCCTCCTTCCCCCTCGACACCAACGAAATCGCCGCCATCGAAGGCTCCTCCGTCACTCTCGAACTCACCAGCAACCGCCCGCTCTCCGCCGGCACGCTCACCTTCACCCCCGCCGCGATTCCCGGCTCCCCGTCCACACCTTCCGCTCATTTCGCCACCATCCCCTCCCTCCACACCGCCGCTTTCACCTGGACGGCCACAAGCAGCGGACACCTTTCCGCCTTGGTCCGCGATCTGCTGGGAACCCCCTCGCCCAGGCCGCTCGAACTCACCTTCCGCAACACCCCGGACAACCCTCCGGTCGTCGATCTCCTCTCGCCGCCCCGCATGCTGCTCGCCACCCCGGAATCGGTGATCCCCGTGAAAGCCGCCGCCTCCGACGATTTCGCCCTTTCCCGCGTCCAGCTCGTCCGCACCCTTTCCGGTTTCCGCGACCGCATCCGCACCATCGCGCCCGCCCTCAACGACAAAAACCACGATTACTCCGGAGAACTCGACCTTTCCTCCCTCGGCGTGCGCTCCGGCGACACCCTGGAACTGATGGTCGAAGCCTCCGACCACAATCCCTCCCTCCTCGGCCACGGCTCCTCCGAGCTCGCCCGCATCCGTATCATCTCCCGCGAGGAATACGCCGAGTACATCCGCAACAAAACCACCATCGCCGAATTCTCCGCACGCTTCTCCGCCGTCAACGAAGCCCTCCGCAACACCCGCGAATCCCTCGAACAACTCCGCGAAAACCCATCGGATGAAACCCTCCAATCCGCCCGGGAAGCGCACGAAGAAGCCGCCGCCCTGCTCGAAAAAATCGCCGCCGACTTCCCCGCTTTTGAAATCGAAAAACGCCTTCAGGATCTCGCTTCCCGTCAGGCCGAAACCCTGCGCGACAACCTCCGCAAGCTCGATTCCCTGCCCGCCCCCGAAACCATCGACGCTCTCCTCGCGCAACTCGGCCGCCACCAGCCCGAAGCCGACATCCTCCAACAGGACGTCGCACAAATCAACAAGGCCGCCTCCCTTCTCGAAATGGCCGCCAGATTCCAGCAGATCTATCAGAATCAGGAATCCCTCGCCAAACGCTACCGCACCATCGTCGATGAAATCCGCCACGGCCAGGACCAGAACCGCCGCCTGCTCCCCTCCCTCGCGGAAACCCAAACCCGCAACCGCGAAGCCCTCGATCGGTTCCTCGCCGACCTCCGGCTCCGCGCCGGCGAACTGGCGGACAATCCCGAACTCTCCGCCTTCGCGCGGTCCGCGCTGGATTTCGCCGACGAACTCGAATTAGCCGCCCCCTCCAGCCTGATGGACGCCGCCTCCACCTACAGCAAAGCCGGCAACGCCCTCGACGCATTCACCAATGCCGAACTCGCCCACGCCGTGCTGGAACGCCTCATGGCGCCCTCCGAACCGTTTCCGCAAGCCTGCCGCGGCCAGAGCCCCTCCTTCAACATCCCCCGCCCCGATGCCAATCAAACGATCGGCGAAATGCTCTCCGCCCTCATGTGCCAGAACCCCGGCACCGCCCCGAACCAGGGAACCGGTGCGGGCGGCATGGGAGCCGGTGGGTTCGGCCCCTCCGGCACCGCGATGGGCGGTTTCTCCATCGATCTCCCCGTCATCGGCCCCGATCGCCTCCACTTCGATCCCATCTCCACCCAGACCGCCTCCGCAACCGGCGCGGGTGACTCCGGAAAAACGACACCACTCCCCACCGAGGCCGAAACCGGCTCCATCACCCCTTCCGCCAGCCGTTCCGGGGAATCCGGCATTTCCCCGGAATCCATTCCCGAGCCCTACCGCGAAGCCGTCAAACGCTACTTCACTCCATAAATCCGTCCCCATGAAATCCACCCTCCTCGCCGCCCTCGCAATCCTCTCCCTTCCCGCCTCCGCCAAGGAAGGCGCCGTCGAATGCGGAAATCTCATCTACGCCGGCACTCGTACTTCGCAGTGCTTCAGCGACGAATTCCTCACCACCGTCCAGCAGAAAACCTCCATCGCCACGGAACGCCGCTTCAAAGCCGTCAAACTCGCCGACGAGGAATTGTTCAAGATCCCCTTCGTCATCATGACCGGCGAGGGCGATTTCACCCTCACCGGCAAGGAGCGTGAAAACCTCAAACGCTACCTCACCAGCGGAGGCTTCCTTCTCGCTTCCGCCTCCTGCTCCAACAGGCCGTGGGGCACCGCCTTCGAGCGCGAAGTCCGCGCCATCTTCGGCAGCGAATCCCTCAAGGACATCCCGATGGATCACGAAATCTTCCGCACCATCTTCACCATCAAGGATCTCAAACTCTCCAAATCCACCGGGGAATCCCCGCTCCGCGGCATCACCCACGAAGGAAAAATCGTCGTCGTCTATTCCTCCGAGGGACTCAACGACACTTCCCACGCCGAAGGCTGCTGCTGCTGCGGTGGCAACGAAATCCAGAACTCGATGGAGATCAACGCCAACATCCTGGCCTACGCCCTCCTCCACTGATCTCAAATTTCCCACCGCATCCCTTGCTCCGCCTTTCCGTCACGCTTCTTTTCCTCCCGTTCCTCGCCTTCGCGGAACCGGAGTCTTCCCCTCTTGAGCGTTTCCGCAAGGGGGAGCGCGACGTGGCCACGCTTGCCGCCATCCTTCCGGAACTCTCCTCCCCCGAGCACCGCGGCCTCATCCGCAATGCCCTCCTCGACCCGGAAAAATCCCCCCGCTCCGAACTCGTAGCCTGCCTTTCCCAGCCCGTTCTCGCCACCCGTCTCGCCGCTCTGGAAATTCTCGAAGAACTCTCCGGCGGCGATCTCGGCTACAACCCCTGGGAACCGGCCACCTCCCCCGAAAACGAAGCCTCCCTCGCCCGCTGGCGATCCTGGACCGGCGAAGCCGCAACCGGTTCTTCATCAGGCAGCCTTTTCTCCAAAGAACAACGCCGGTCCTATCTCCGCGACATCCTCTCCGGCGATCCTGACAAAGCTTCCCGCTCCCGCCACATGCTCGCCACCGAGGGGCTGCCCGCCGCAGGTTTTCTTGAGGAATTCCTTCAGGAAACCCCCACCCTCGGCCCCGGCCACCGCGCCTCCATCCGCGAAGCCCAATACCAGATCGTGCTCTCCCGGCAACTCGGCGATCAGGCACCCGGGATCGCCCGCCATCTCGCCTTCGGCAGCCGCGACCAGCTCCTCTCCGCCCTCGCCGCCATCCGCCCCGCGGGGCTTCTCACCCTGCCCATCCTGCGCGACTTCATCGCCCACCCGGACGCCCTCGTCCGGGAAACCGCCATCGACGCATTTGTCGCCACCGGCGGCACCGAGGCGGTCACCATCGTCGCCCCCATCCTCCGCGAAGAAGAGGACGTCAATGTCATCCACGGAGTCATGCGCCGTTTGAAGGACGTTCCCGGCCCCGCCACAGCCGCCCTCGTCGCGTCCTTCCTCTCCCACCCCGACGAAGACCTCCTCATCTCCGCCATCCAGACAAGTTTCAGCCTCAGCGGAGGCGACCCCGATTCCTTCCGCAGTTCCCGCAGCAGGACAAGCACCCCGTCCCCCGCCGACGACCTCGTCATCGCCGCCCTCTCCGATCCCCGCTGGCGGGTCCGCGCCGCCGCCCTCGAATACATCGCCAAGCGCACCCTCCAAAAAGCAAAACCCGCCTGCATCGCCCTGCTCAAGGACCCCGACGAATTCGTCCGCTTCGCCGCCATCACCGCCATCGGTTCCCTCGGTGCCACCGAAGCGCTGCCGGAACTCGACGCCATGTTCATGGCCGATGAATCCACCGCCTCGGCCGTCTTCGGTGGATACGGCGCTCTCGACCGGAAACCCGGCAACGAAATCCTCGCCCGTCTCGACTCCGCCGCCCCCGAAGCCCGTCTCGCCGCCCTCGGCATCTCCGCAAACAATTCCTCCCTCCGCGATCTCCCCCTCCGCTACGCCAACGATGCAAACCCCGACGTATCCGCCTCCTCTCTCCGCATGGTCGCTTCCAACAGCGAAATGCTCGAAAACAACCAGCACGCCTCCATCATCGCCGACGCCCTCCGCTCCGAAAAACCGGAAAAACTGGAAGCCGTCCTCACCCATCTCTCCCTCCCTTCCGGAAAATTCCGCAACTTCCACTCCGGGCCGGAAACCAGCTCGTTCCGCGGCGGACCCACCACGCTCGATCCTCTCTACGATGCCTTCCTCCTGCCCGGTTCGGAAAACCCCTCCGCGCCTTCGGTTCCCAACGCCCTCTCCGCCATCATCGGAGAATTGCTTCGTCTCTCCTCCCCCGGCGCTCCTCCCACCCAGCGCTACCAAGCAGCCCTTCACCTTGCCGGAGCCTCCCTTTCCGAAGGCTTCGCGATCCTTCTCGAAGAACTCCCCACCTACACCACCGCCCAGAAAATCCGCGTTTCCGAATCCCTCAGGGAACCGTCCAATCCCGACTCCATTCCGCTTCTCACCGCCCTCCTCTCCGATCCTGTTTCCGAAGTCCGCTCCGCCGCCGCCGAAGCCATCCTGTCCAACGAAACCGGGCGCGTCTTTCACGAACTCCTCTTCTCCACACTCGCCCGGCCATCCTCCCCTCTCGAACCTCACGAAACCTACGGCTACCGCTTCGAGTCCATCGTCCGCTCCCGCCAGGCAACCAGCGGGCTCCGCGATTGGTCTCTCGACGTCCTCCAGGCGGAGGCATCCCCGCCCGCCCTCCGCGTCCTCGCCCTCATCGCGCTGCGTGGCTCCACTCCCTCCACATCCCTGGAAATCGTCCGGCAGCACACCACCGCCGCGGATGCCCTAGTCCGCCGCGCCGCCTGGCACACCCTCCTCATCCTCCGCCCCGCGGAACTCTCCACCGCCGCCGAGGCCATCACCGGCGATCACCATGCTTTCGTCCGCATCGTCCTCCCCTCCGCCCTCCACCAAAGCTCCCGCGAATGGCAGCACCGCTTCTCCGACATCCATGTCCTCCACGACAGCCGATGGATCATCAATGAAACCACGTCCCGCCTCACCCGGGAAAACCAAACGATCCTCCACCGCCTCGCCACCCACGATCCCTCCCCCGCCGTCCGCTTTGAATCCGCCTTCACCCTCCTTTCCCACGGAGAAGCCATCGACGTGGACGCCTTTGTCACCCTCGTTCCGCTCCTTCCCACCGACCACCGCGCCGCCGACCGGATCACCCAATGGATGTGGAAAAATGCCCCCCGGCTCACCCCCGCCCTCTCGCCCCTCCTCGCCGTCGTCAACCCCGCCCGCCTCGGAGGCAGCCAATTGGAAATCATCAAATATCGCCTCCAGCCTTCCAAAGAAAACAGTTTCGCAACCTTCGCCTCCCTGGCCTCCGGCACCACCGAACCCTCCGGCAAACTTCTCGCCAGCGAACCCGAAAACGAACCACCCGCCGAACGCACCTCTGTGGAAGTCGTCTACTTCTACAAAGCCGGCTGCCCCGAGTGCATCCGCGCCAAGGAATACCTCGAATCCATCCGCCAGGACTTCCCCCTCCTCTCCCTTCACGAGCACAACATCCTGGACACCACCGGCACCCTCTTCAACCAGGCACTCAGCGCCCGCTTCTCCGTCCCCTCCGCCCGCCACACCCTCACCCCCGCCATCTTCACCCAGGCCGGGTTCCTCATCCGCGAGGAAATCACCCCACCCACCCTCGCAAAGCTCCTTTCCGACACCGCCGAACTCCCGCAGGACGACTCCTGGCTCGCCTTCGGCGAAACCGAAAGACAGGCCGCATCCGTGGATGTCGACCGCCGCTACGCCGCGTTCACCCTCCCCCTCATCATCGGCGCCGGTCTCCTCGACGGCCTCAACCCCTGCGCCTTCGCCACCATCATCTTCTTCCTCTCCTACCTCCAGATCGCCCGCCGCACCCCGCGCGAGATGCTTCTCACCGGCCTCGCCTTCATCTCCGCCGTCTTCATCGCCTACCTGTCCGCCGGTCTCATCCTCCACCAATCCCTCACCCTCCTCAACGATCGCTTCGCGGGCATCCAGAAATGGCTCAACACCGGCTTCGCGCTTCTCGCCCTGCTCGCCGCGTTTCTCTCTTTTCGCGATGCCTTCCGCGCCCGCGCCGGCAGGCTCGGCGAAATGACCCTCCAGCTTCCCGGGTTCCTCAAAAACCGCATCCGCGGCGTCATCCGCACCTCCGCCCGCGCGCGCAATTTCATCGCCGCCGCCTTCATCGCCGGAATCATCGTATCCCTTCTCGAACTCGCCTGCACCGGCCAGGTGTACGCCCCCATCATCTACCAGATCCAGCAAGGCCGCCTCGACGCCGTCCTCTGGCTCGTCATCTACAACCTCGCCTTCATCACCCCCCTCGTCATCGTCTTCCTCCTCGCCTACGGCGGCCTCCGCAGCGAAACCCTCATCGCCTTCCAGAAAAAACACACCGCCGCGGTCAAAATCGGCCTCGGCATCCTCTTCCTCATCCTCGCCGCCTTCATCTTCTTCGGGAAAAACCTCCTTCCCTCCTGAACCGCCCCTCCCCCATTCCCGCTTGCCCTGGCCCACCCGGGGCCTAGCATCCCACGCCTCCCGGCTTTCCCGCCGGAACGCAGCTCATGAACCGCATTTTCGTCGAAAAAAAGCCTGGATTCGACATCGAGGC
>CAZVSA010000158.1:0-9588 GCA_964629955.1 uncultured Luteolibacter sp. | reverse complement strand
CCCACCCGCTGCGGAGAGACAGTCACGGCGCGCCCGGCGGTCACGCCCTACCTGCAGGAATCATTCCCGGAACACTTTTGGCATTCCGCCCGGCTTCCTGATGACGGGGCAAGCTGCGGACATCCCGGGATATTCCGGCGCTCCGTTTCCGTCACGATCCGCGGATCAGAAGGCGATCCCGATCGCAAAGTGGAAGGTTCCGCCGGGTTCGCCGTGGTCCTTGGTCAGGTTGCGCCCGTATTCCAATCTCACGGGACCGATCGGGAGTTCCAGCCGGAGGCCGAGACCGGCGGCGATTTCGATTTCCGCGTCGCTGAGGGTGTCGAAACTCCGGGCCAGGGTTCCGGCGTCGACGAATGCGACGGCGCGCAGCGGCCCGGTCAGATCGCGGATCAGTTCGACGTTGGCGGTCCATGAGGCTTCGCCGCCGGTCGGGTGGCCGAAGACGGTGGGGCCGAGTTCCCGCTCGGGGAAGCTGCGGATGCTTCTCGCACCGCCGTTGAAGATCCGGAGATCGATGGGCAGTTCGGAGCTGTCCCCGGTGGGAACGACGGCCGCCACTTCCCCGCCGATCGCGAGATCGTATCGTTTTGAAAGGGCGTGGTGCCAGGAACCGCTGAGGGAGCCGCGCACGTATCCGGCGTTGGTTTCACTGGAAACCGCGGCTCCGATTTCCAGAGGCATCCGGAGGTGCCAGCCGCTTTTCGGCAGCACGGGATTGTCCCGGTAGTCGAGCACCTGGGTGAGGCGCAGCTTGGGATTGGTGTAGCTGGTGGGGCCCAGCTCGGTTGCCGGGAGGCCGTCGAGGCTGACGTTGATGTAGGAGTAGCCGGCGAGGAGTTCGACCGAATAGTGATCGCCGAATTTCCTGCCGAGAATGGTTTCCAGACCGGTGTCGAAGGATTGATAGCCTTCCCTGCCGTAGATCAGGGCGTAAGCGCGGGCCGTCAGCGAATAGTCGGTGGAGAAAAGCCAGGGCTCGGTGATCCTGGTCTCGCCGAGCGCCCCGCGGGAGCTGAGTTCGAGCCCGGCGCTGAAGCCTAACAGCCTGCCGAGGAGATTCCGGTCGGCGTAGGCGGCCCGGAGAATCAGGCCTTCGTAGGAACCGGCCCCGGCTCCCAGGGTCACTTCTTTGGCGGCGGCTTCCTCAAAGTGGAGAACCGCCTTGATCCGGCCGGGGGAGAGTTCCTCGCGTTCCACCCGCGCGGAGGAAAAGGCTCCGGTGGCGAGAAACTGCCGGAGCTGGCCGTTCATGGCGGCTTCATCATACCAATCGCCTTCCAGCGGTTTCAGCCTGCGGAGGAGGCGGCGGGGATTGGTGCGCGGAGGGCCGTCGCGGCGGCGGTCCGCCACATTCACCTCCACCTGGTCGAGGCGCACCCGGGTTCCCAGATTGATGGTGAATTCGGGAATGAAGAGCGGACTTTCCAGGGTGCTTCCCATCAGGATTTCCGAGTCCGGATAGCCTTGGCTGGTGAAGGCTTCCCCAACCGCCGAGCGCATCTGGTTGATGTTCGCGGTGGTGGCGGGAAGCCCTGTGAAAGGGGTCACCGTTTCCGTGGTCCGGAGAATGCCGCGCCCGTCCGGGCTGTGGATGCGCGGGCTGCCGATGCGATGGCGGGGGCCGCGCTTCACGTCGATGGTGAGATCGACCATTCCCGTATCGGGGGAAATTTCCCGCGATGCGAGATCGGCCCCGGCGGCCCAGTATCCCATCGCGTTGAGTTCCTGGCGGATGGCGGCGAGTCCTTCTTCGACATCCTCCTCGCGGAATGGCGCGGTGCCCGAGGCGAAAGGCCGGTCTTTGGAAGCCGGGCGGGTGTAGATTTTGGACAGGCGTTCGGCATCTTCGGGGTCCGTGCCGCGGATGGTCACGTTTCCGAGGGAAAGGCGGGAGCCTTCGTCCACGATCAGCAGGATTTCGCGGGGATTGACGATGCGCCAATCCACCCGGGTGTCTCCGTAGCCGTCGTTTCGCATGATCTGGCGCAGGAGAAACGCGGCGTCGTCCGCGCGGGAGCTGGAGGCGGGATCGGAGACGACGTGTTCCAGTCTTCCGCCCATCAGCTCGAGGAGTTGCGCTTCCGTCTTGAGGCGGGAGCCCTCGATCCGGACGCGGGTCTGCGCTCCGGCCACGAGGGCGGAGGCGAGCAAGGGGAGGGCGATCTGGAAGAAACGGATCATCGGAAGGAAAACCGCCACATGCCGAGGTAACGGGTGTTGCCCTCGGTTCCCATGCCGGCGGTGAAGAACCAGCGGTCGCTGAGGCGGACGGTGGCGGTGGTGTAGGTGTCGTTCGCGTAGGGATCGCTCTCCGCGAGATTGAAATCCACGCGGTCCAGCACCTGAAGAACCGGGCGGAGCTGTCTGGCGAAGCCGAGCCGGCCGCGCCGCGCTTCCTCGATCAGCAGTTGGAAGGCCCGGGCGGAGGCCGCCTGGGGATCTTCCAGCCCGGAGGTGGTCGTGCCGGTGGCGAGGAGGGTCATGATTTCGTTGTCCGGAAGGGGAGGGGAGGAGGTGAGGACGAGTTGCGGATCTTCCAGGCTGCCATGGACGTAGATGTTCACGCGGTAGGGCCGGATTTCAGACTGGCCGCGGACTTCGAGCGTGGGGTTCAGGCCGTTTTCCGGAGTGAATCGAAGGAAGCCGGAGGGGATTTCCAGGCGGCTGAAGGGAAGGGACAAAACCACGTCGCGGGCACGGACGGTGCCGTTGGGAGTGGGATTTCCGAGGGTGCCGCTCACCCGGATCGCGGCATGCGCTTCGCCCTTGCCAAGGTTCCCGCGGATGAGAAACGGCTCGTCGGTCCGCGCGGTGACATCGAGCCTCCAGTTCCGGAAAGGCTCGGGCACGGAGGCGGTGGGGGAGGCGGCGTTGTCGATCTTCGGCAGGGATGCGGCCGCCGGTCCGGTGAACGGCCTGCCGATGGGCAGAAGCTCGATGTCCCGGAAAAACAAGCTGTCCACGATGCCGACCGTGCCGGAAAGGAGCGCGTCTTCCATGCTTCCCTGCAAGCGGAGGTTCGCGCCCGCCCGCACGATCATTTGCTCGTTTCTAACAATGGGCAGGTGGTCGCCGGTGATGCGAAGGTCGATTTCGCCCGGCTTCGCGCCCTCCAGCGCCACCGATCCTCCGCCGGTGATCGTGCCGCCGCCGATGGTCGCGCGGAGGTTTTCGAGAAGGATGCGGTCGAGATTGAGATCGATGTTCGCGGAGACGCTTCTCACTTCGGGGAGATCCGGATTCGTGAGAACGATGCCCGCGTCCGCCAGGCGGAGATTGCCGCGCAGCACGGGATCCGAGAGCTTTCCTTCCGCTGTTAGATTTCCCGTGACCACGCCCATGATTTGTTTCGCCGCGGGGACGAGCGTGGAGAAGCGGGCAAGATCGAGGCGCGGGAGTTCCACCTCCGCCTGGAAGGTTTCTTCCGCAACGAGGCCCGGCTCCTCCGCCCATGCGGCGGGCCGGAACGGCATTTCCATCTTCAGGAACGCGGGAGGAAAGTCCGGCGCGGTGACGGTACCGTTGACGGAGATCCGTTCCTCTCTGGCATCGAGTTCGATGGCGATGTCCGCGGGAGGAATGTCGGGATTCGCGGGGGAGCGGAGATCCCGGATTTGCAGCGTCGATTTGATTTCCGGTTGCGGATACGTCCCGGATGCCCGGATGGTCAGTTGTGCCGTGGAACGCGGATCGATCTCCACGGTTTCCGGCAGCCATGGCTTCAATACCTCCAGCGACAGCACCCGCGATTCCACGGATACCTCCAGCGGGCGCGTGTCATTGGCCAGGGTTTCCCGCCATTTGGTGAAATCTTCGGGCACGGGCAGGCCGGCCGTTCCTTCCAACATCTCCGTTTCCCCGTCGGTCCACAACAAGCGGCTCACCCGCAGGAAACCGTCCGCGAGCGCGGCTTCCAGAGCCAGCGATTGGTCCTCGCTCGTCACTCGCAGGTCCTTCACTTCGACGTTCCCCGGCCAATCGTAACTTATCGTTCCTGTCCCGTTGATTTCCGGAGAATCGGGGCGGGTGTAGGAAACTCCGCGCAGTGCCAGGGAGCCCTGATGAACTCCGGTTTGCAGATCGCCGTTTCCGCTCCATTCGCCAGCCAGCGTGACGGCGTCTTCGAGGTCCACCCGCGCGACGGCCAGCCAGCGGTCGATGCGTTCCTTGCGGAAATCATCGAGTTTCACGCTGCCCTCGTATTGCTTTTCCTCGATGCGATAACGCATGGCCAGCTCCAGGCCGTCGATGGTCAGCCCGGCATCCACGGGTTGATCCTCCTCCCACCGGGCGCGGACGGAGACCGGGGTTGCGAGCGTGTCGTCCGCCGGTTGGATGCGCACATCGGCGGTGGCGGAGCGGGGTTTTTGTTCCACCATTTGCAGGGTGAAATTTCCGTTTAGCGAGGAATCGGGGACCGGCGCGCCGGGATCGATGGCATCCACCTTTTCCGCCAATCCGGCGAGTAGTTTCGCGAGATCCGGAACCGAGAAATTTCCCGTCACATCGCCTATCAGAAATTCCGTTTCCCTGCGGGTGAGTGGAGCGTCCGCCTGGAGCGAGATCTCCGCTCCCAGCGCCACCGCCCTCGCAACGAGCCCCGCCTCGCTTTCTCCCAGAGTGGCGTCGAGGCCGAGTTCGGCCAGCTCCCAGCCGTCGTATGCGAGATCTTCCAGCAAAATCCTCACCGTGCCTGTGGCGTTGGCGGGGGAGGGCATCAGGTTTTCCACCTCCACCGCGAGGGAGGTCAGCCGGGATTCTGCGGGGATTTCAAATTCCGGCTTTTCGATTCCAAAGGACGCCAAGGTTTCCAGAACGCCGGCGATCTGCACGGCACCCTCCCGCAGATCCACCCGCGCCGCGGCCAATCCGGGATCGCTCGCGATCGCAAGGACCGCGTCCTGCAGATGAACTTCCGTGGAAGCCGACAGCTCACCGGACCCGGGAAGGTTCACCATGAGATTCCGGATGCCCACTCCCGGCAGCGGGTCGATCCGCGCCACCGAAAGATCGTCCTCCGTCCAGACGATTTCCGTTTGCTGCGCGGGCCAGGTTTTTCCGCGCGCATCGGTGATCTCGCCGAGATGAAGCTCGAACACATCCCCTCCCGGGGCGTGGGTGATGCCGCTGGATGCCAGCGCAAGCAGTGGCTCTCCATCCTTGGTGGCGGAAAGCGAAACGTCCTCGATCCGCACGTCGAGAGGGATCACCTGGGAGCGGACGTTCCGGAGCGTTCTGACAAGATTTTCCAAATCGAGGGGTTTGTCCTCCTTCTCTTTTTCCAGCCCCAGCCGGAGATCGGCGTGGACTCCCGAGACGGACAGGCCTTCGAGTTTTCCCTTCCGCAGATCGCCAAGCCGGTAGCGGGGCGTCGCGCGGTCCACCGTGAGCAAGGCGAGCGCCTCCCCGCTCTCCATCCGGAGGTCCACGATGGAAATCCCCCCGGTGAGGTTTCCCTCCACCCGGAAATCTCCGGTGAAACCAAGACCTTCGAGGTAGTGGAACGCCACCCTGGGAGCCAGATAGCGCAACCCCGGACCGTTCAGCCAGACGACCAATGCGAGGAGAAACAGCAGCAAACCACCGGCAATCCAGCGACCGATGGCCCGGCGCTTTTTTGCGGGCGTCACGGGATCTGCGGGCTCTGGCTTCGTTTCGGACAACTTGGGGAGAGTTTCGCCGCAGGAGGGGGTGGGGTCAATCGGAGGATGCCATTGAATTCTCCGCATTTGCCATCAGCCTCCCGGCTTCCCTATCATGAGCGCCGTGGAGCCGATCACCTTTTCGCCGATTTACATGGAACGTGTCTGGGGTGGTCGCGAGCTGGAGCGCGTGTACGGTCGGGATCTGCCGTCACCGGACCGTCCCTACGGCGAATCCTGGGAAATCGTGGACCGCGTGGACTCGCAATCCATCGTGGATTCCGGTCCGCTCGCCGGTGCCAGCTTGCATGAATTGTGGACATCCCGGCGGGAGGAAATTTTCGGAGAAGGGATGCCGGATTCGTTCCGTTTTCCGGTTCTTCTCAAAATTCTGGATGCCCGGGAAGATCTCTCCATCCAGGTTCACCCGCCCGCGGCCATCGCCGGGGAGCTTGGCGGGGAACCGAAAACCGAAATGTGGTACATCGCCGGATGCGAACCGGGGGCGAAACTTTACGCCGGTCTCAAAGCGGGTGTCACCTGGGGGAGTTTCGGGCAAGCCATCGCCGATGGCTCGGTGGCGGATCAGGTGCATGTCGTCTCGCCGTCGCGGGGGGATTCGGTGTGGATTCCCTCCGGCCGGCTGCATGCGATCGGAGCCGGATTTCTCATCCACGAGATCCAGCAAAACTCGGACACCACCTACCGGGCCTTCGATTGGAACCGCACCGGCCTCGATGGCAAACCGCGCGAACTCCACATCGCCGAATCGCTGGCGAGCATCGACTTCGACGACCACGAACCGGAACTGACAAAAACCCGCGAGGGAGTGCTCGCGGACTGCCCGTTTTTCAAAACCGAACACCTTGCGGTCGCCGCCGGACGCGCGGTGCCAAACGAAACGGACGAGCGGTTTTCGATCCTGTCCATCGTCGGGGGCTCCCTGAAGAGCGCGGGCGGAAGACTGTTAGGAAAAGGAAGCACCCTCCTGCTGCCCAGGGGAGGGCAGCCTCTGATTGCCGCGGAAGACGCGGAAGTGCTCCGCATCACGCTGCCGGTGTAGCGGCGGAAATCTCGATCATGCGGGCGGTGCAAGGCGGCAGATCCGGCAATGCCAGCCCTTCGTGTTCCAGATCCTTTTTCCGCGCCTCGCAGCTCCAGCCGTCCTCCAGCCGCTCGCGGAAAAACCACATATCATCGCCATCCCGGCCGGTGAAGCTCCACGAATGCCTGGGGATGCGTACCCGCACGCCTTCCATCGTGCTCGTTCCGTGGAAATTCGCGACCATGAGAAACGTCTGCCCCGATTCCGCGTCATGCCGCAGGAATGCGTACAACCAGTGGCCGGAGATCGTTTCGTGGCCGATTCTCCCGAAATGCGGGTTCTCCCTGTTGACGTGGTTCAATCCATAAAACTCCCCCCGGGTGAACGCATCGGCCTGGGTGACCTTGATCATCCTTCCATACCAATCCCGCAGCGATTTCTGCTCCGGGCGCAGCTTCGCCCCGTCGTATTTCCCTCCGTTCACCCACGGCACGAATGAGGGCATCGACCAATAATCGAAGATCGTGGTGCGTCCGTCGTCGCCGCTGAATCCCGAGGCGCCTTCCGCCGGTTCCCCCACCTCCTGCCCGTGATAAATCATCACCGGCCCTTGGCTCATCGCGAACAGAACCGCTGTCACCGGCTTGCCCACCTTCTTTCCGATGCCGCCCCAGTGATGAGGATTGGCCAGGCGGACCTCGTCGTGGTTTTCGGAGTATCTCACCGATTGGTGGAAGTGCTCCCCCTCGTTGTAGGCGGAATCCAGATCGTTTGCCCAACTGCCGCCGTCGTGGATGTTTTTCGAGATCTTGTATCCGGGGTGTCCGTACACCGCGTCGAATCCCGCGTGGATCAATTCCGTCAGGACGTTCCCGTCCGTCATTTTCTGCGGATCGTCGTCGTAGGCCTCCGCGATGAAAAAACATTCCGGGTTCCGCTTGCGGGCCCGCAGGATCAGCCAGCGCCAGAATTCCATCGGGACCATGTGGGCCATGTCCACGCGGAATCCATCCACGCCGATTTCCTCCCAATACCCCATGATCTCATCCATGGTCCGCCATGTTTTCGGCACGTCCGGCAACAACGCATCGGGTTCCGGAAGATGGGAGGTGTCCCGCCCGGTGGTGAAATCATGGCCGTAGTTGAGCTTCACCGTCTCGTACCAATCGTGGATGGAGGGAGCCCAGGAAATCACGTTGTTGCCGGTCACCCGGCCGTGGTCGTCCTCCATTTCAAAATGGCCGTCGCAGCCGGGAAGCTCTTCGGTCGGCAGGCGCAGCGGAGGGCCGCCGCCCGGATGCTCCTCGCCCAGATAGAAGAAGTGGTTGTCGCGGTGGAAGAACACGCTCCGGTCGTCCCCGGCGCCGAAGGTGAGTTCCGGCCTCGCATCCGATTCGTAGGACCTCGCCACGTGGTTCGGAACGAAATCGATGATCACCCGGAAGCCGTGTTCCTTGCAGCGGGCGACCAGCTCGCGGAATTCGTGCAGGCGTTCGGCGGGATCGTCCGCGTAGTCCGGGCAGACATCGAAGTAGTCCCGCACCGCATACGGGCTGCCCGCGATGCCCTTCAGGATGTCCGGATCGTCCGCGGGGCGGCCGGGATACGCCGTGCCGCTCGCCTGTTCCAGAACGCCGGTCAGCCACAGATGGGTGAACCCCATCTCCCGCAGTGAAGCCAGCGCCGCCGCGTTGATGTCGCTGAATTTTCCGCAACCGTTCTCGCGGAGGGTGCCGTGGATCTTCCGGGTTTCGTTGGTGTTGCCGAAGGTCCGGACCAGAAGCTGATAGATCACGGGGCGGGGCCGTTCCGTCGTCTGTCTGCCTGCTCTCATCGCCGCGAGGAAAACACGGAGGGGGACCGGTGCAAAGCCGCGAATCGCCCCGGAGCCGGGAAGCCATGCACATTGCCGGGAAATTCCTCGTCCCGAGGCACCCGTTTCAGGCTCGGGGTGCCTGGAATCCGAGCATGCCCCGTGTTTTATTGATGGAAGACGAGCCGGCGAAGTGATACGCTTGAAGCATGAATTGGCCGGAAAGCTTGACGAGGAACCGAAAACCAAAGCGAAAATGTGAATCCGCGGGAGATACTGTGCAGGATCATCAGGAAAAATGTTGCGATGCGAGGACTGACCCCATTCACCGGGTCGGTTGGGCAAACTAATTCAGGTCAATTTGCACTTTCTGATAATGATTTTAACAATATTAATGCATCTTTCGGGGTTAAGCTATCCTGCCAGAGGGCGGCGGAAAAACTAAATTATTTATCGGAAGGGGCTGAGAGGTGCTGCATAAAATTTTTATGTGAAGTTGGAAAATCGGGATGGAATGACGATAAGACAGTTTATGAGGTAAGAATCAACAGGGAAATATATGAAGCAATCAAGTAAATATTTTCTTCCGATTGCAGTTATATTGATAGCTTCATGCGGTGGGTCCGATCAAAAGAGAAAAACATTTGATACGGAACAGGTGCTGAGTACAGCAAAATCGAATATTCAGCTCGCATTCGAATCAGTAGAATTGCGTGCTTCGATCAAAAAGCTTGCACCCAGCCAAAGATTTTACAACTTAGGGCAATTTTATGGATATGCGTACAACTTTGGCATGCCAGGATGTAAAGAATGGGAATTGTCAGATGGCTGGAGAAGATCAATTAGATTCTCGATTGATGGTGATGTTGTGCATGTTTGGTCTATTGGGCCCGATGGTATTAATCAATTCGGCGAGGGGGACGATATCAAAATAGTTATACATATAGAGAATCAATCTTTGGAGTCAGTCCCCGCAATGGAACAAAAATAGCTTGATTCGGAATGGTTTGCGGGCAGGCTGCGAACGGGCCATCCTGGCTCGGTAAGCCGTCAGGTAGGCATCGTGAGAAGAGATCGAAAGCTAC
>CAZVSA010000157.1:0-9617 GCA_964629955.1 uncultured Luteolibacter sp. | reverse complement strand
GTGGGAGGCGGTCAGCATGATGCCGGCGGCGCAGCCCATGGACTTGGTGAGGTGCGCGATGGCCGGGGTGGGCAGCGGGCCGGGAAGGAGCACGTCCATCCCCATGGAAACCAGACCGGAGGTGAAAGCCGTTTCGAGCATGTAGCCGGAAAGACGGGTATCCTTGCCGATGACAACGCGATTCCGGTTGTGCCCGGAGGATCGCAGAACCTGCGCGACCGCTTTCCCGGCGCGCAAGGCCACTTCGGGAGTGATGGGAAATTCGTTCGCGCGGCCGCGGAGGCCGTCAGTGCCAAATAATTTGCTGCTCATGCGTAAGATCAGCGCGACCCTAGGACTTCCAGGGGAATAGTGCAATCGCCGGTTACCCTCCCAGAACCGCCCGCCGGATGCGGCCCGGAGAACGCCGCAGGAACTGGCGCGCCAGTTCCTCGAATTGCTCGGAAAGGTCCGTGAGGTGCAGCTCCAGAGCGCCTTCACGCCCTCTTTCCGCCAGCAGATCCAGCCGGGTGAGTTCCCGTTTCAAATGCTCCGCACAAGTGGTCGCGGAATCCACCAGCCGGACATCCTGCGGCAGCAAATCGCGCAAAACCGGAATCAGCAGAGGATAATGGGTGCACGCCAGCATCAGGGTATCGACTCCCCGCGCGATGAGCGGATCCAGATAATTTCCCAGAATCAGGCGTGTCGCGGGGTGGTCGATCCAGTTTTCCTCGATCAATGGCACCAACAGCGGCGTGGCCTGCCCGTGGATGATCAACCCCGTCCGGCGGGTCGCCAGCGCATGCTGATAGGCATGGGAACGTATCGTGCCCCGGGTGGCGATGATCGCGATCCGCAGGGCGTCCGGGTCCGCCAGCGCCGCGTCCACCCCGGGCTCGATCACCCCCACGATCGGAACGCGGTATTGCTGATGGAGCTGTGGCAGCGCGTGCGCGGTCGCGGTATTGCAGGCCACCACGATGGCTTTCACCCCTTTGGAAATGAGGAAACGCACATCTTCGTCCGCGAACTGCCGGATGGTTTCCGGGCTCTTCGAGCCATACGGCAGACGCGCGGTGTCGCCCAGATAGAGAATATCCTCCGCCGGAAGAAGCTCCTGAACGGCCCGGACAACCGTAAGACCGCCCACACCGGAATCGAATATGCCAAGAGGCGCTGAATTCACTGCCGCGAGTTTGTCCGCCGCGGCGTTTCCCGCAAGCGGGAAGGAGCGGAGATTTCACCTGCCCCCGCCCACTCCCGTGTTGCGTCAAGGCCTCCGAACTGCATGATGAAGTCCAACTACAAACCGGGAACCGGCGTCGCACTCGCCAAAAAACCAAGTCCATCGCCTGCCGTCATGAAGCCACTCCTGCTACTCGTTGCCGCCGCCCTGAGCGGTGATCTCTTTGCCCAGGCCCCGGTGGATGTCCCCGAGCTGGATAGTCTGAAAGCTTCCTGGATCCTGGCACGCGAACAGGCCCTCCGGCCAATTGACTCAAAGTATGATGCGGCTCTGAAGAGCCTTAGAGATCGCATGACCAAGCTCGGTGATCTTGATGCCGCGCTGGCGGTCGATGCCGAGATCAATGCCGTTTTTAAGGCGTTCCTCGACGGAACCAGTTGGAAATTTGATGACGGAAAGATCATTACCCTGTTGCACACTGGAAAAGTTAAAAAAAGCTGGGGTGTTCTGGAGCCGGAATGGAACGTGAGCAAAGGGGTTCTTCAATTCGAAGGGAATCACTTTGTCTTCAACAGTGATTTCATGATCATGGAAGGGGTGGGTAAAACCGAATTCAAAGGGAAAGCTCTGAGAATCAAATGAGAACGGGCCCGGTTCCGAAGATACCATTCAACACCACGGAACAGGAAGCGAATCGGGTTGCCATCACTTTGACGTTCGATAAAATATCGCCATGAAGCCGTCCGTCTTTTTCAGCACCGTTTCGGTTTGCATCGCTTTTATTGGCGTGGCATTAGCCTGCTTCAGCACTCCCCAGGAGCAAATCGTTTCAGATGCCGAATTGGTGAAGCGCACCAAAACGATAGTCTTGGCAAGAGTTGAAAAGGCCGAGTTGCTTGGAGAAGATTCGATATCGGTTCGCTACCACTTCCGCAAGATCAAGAATTTGAAGGGAGATGCGCCTGAAAGGTTCACAATAGATGGAATTTCTTCTGTTTACGGCGATTCGTTGGATGATTTTGACGGTCATCGTAAGGAGGTGTTCTGGGAGAATGGCGGAGGGCGATCCTGGCATGACACTGATTGTGTGATATATCCATCTTTTGCTGTAGGCGGCACGTTTCTAATATTTCTTGAAAAGCCTTATCACAGAAAGAGCTTTGAACTGATTCTACGATCCCATGACGCGGATGAAGAATTACGGGACAAGTGGTTAAGTTGGGTCGAAACGCACACGAAAGCTCAGGTCGAAAAATGATAGGAACCCCAAAAAGATCGAATCGGATCGCCGTGGCAATCCTCGGCCAGCGCTCCCGCGCGAACGCGGGAAAGTCCGCGACGGTCATGCCGTCGATCGGCGGGAAAGAATTCTTGATTTCCGAGCGTAATAGCGTACGCTCAATCCCATGAAGACAGTTTCCGCAACATCCGCGAGATCAGATTTTTACCGTTTGATCGATTCAACCCTTTCAGATCACGAGCCTGTCCAGATTACCGCCAAACGCGGGAATGCAGTCCTGGTGGCGGAAGATGATTGGCGGGCGATCCAGGAGACTTTGTTCTTGTTGGGCATTCCGGGCATGCGTGATTCCATTCGGGCCGGGATGGCCGAATCCGTGGAGAAATGCTCGAAGAACATCGACTTGTGAGTTACGAGCTATTTTACACTCGCCAGGCAAGAAAAGACGCCAGGAAGCTGAAGGGTACACCACTCGCACCAAAGGCCAGAGAACTCCTGACACTGATCGAACAGGATCCTTTTATGAGTCCTCCTTCATTCGAGGCTTTGGTCGGAGATCTGAAGGGTGCCTATTCCCGGCGCATCAATATCCAACATCGTATCGTTTATGAGGTAATCGAAGCAGAGAGGATCGTGAAGATACTCAGACTTTGGACTCATTACGAATGATACGGAAAAAGCCGAATCGTATCCCGTTATGATTAAATTACCATCTTGAAGGCGAAATGAACCAAGGCGCTTGAGAAGCGCTTTTGTTGGATTCCGCCGGGTAATAAAAGCAGGTTTTTTCGCTGTCAAATCGCCCGGAACAACGCCACATGTGCCGCTTTCTTGTCCAAGGTCAGTGTGGCCGTGCAGCCGAGATTGTTGTTGATCGCCGCGAGGTAGCAGTCGGCGAAGTCGGCATTGCCGTTGCGGTAATGCGTGAGAGCTTTCCACGCTTCATCCTGACACTGGACCTCGAATTCCCTGATCCGGAGAAGGGTTTCCACGGCATGCGCGATGTCTTCCCTGCCATATCCGTAGGCGCTGCCGAGAACCCACACGGTTTCGACCAGCACGATGCTGTTGATCAGCCCGGGGGTTTTCTCCGTGCACTCCTTCTCAACAGCTTTCCGGACGCGGCGCAGTTGTGCGGCATCATCCTGAACGAGCAGGCGCACGACGACGTTGGTATCAAGGCCGATCATTTTCCGGAACCTTCCACGAAACCCCTCCCGGCTCCTTGCCGCACGGCTTCATTCATTTCCTCGATGCTTACGGTTCCGGCGGGCTTGGGAAGCACGCCCTTGAGTCCTTTCACGGAAAGCGTTTTTGGCAACAGGGAAACCCTGCCGTCGGCTTCGACGAAATACTGGATCTTGTCCCCCGGTTTCACATTCAGAAGCCGTTGGATGCCAATAGGGATTGTGGTCTGTCCTTTGCCGGATAACGTTGATGTCGCCATGCTTTTCTCCTTCAAGGGAAGAATGCCAAAGAATGATCGAAAAAACAAGGAATTTCACAGAAATCAAGGAAACCCTGCGTTTCCGCCGTTCGATTCATCCTTTGCGAGCCGGGTGTTTTTTGGAAATTCGCATCACATGGAAGAGCCGCCGCCCCCGCGGGAAAAAATCCCGAGCAGCAGCAACTGATAGACACGCGTTCTCGGCACCTTGATCCGGGTTTCCAACCGTTCCCAATCCGCTCCGGCAAGGCGGGCCAGCGTCTCCTCCGCCAGCATCGCGGGCAGCAACACCGCCGCTCTCAGACGCCGGGAACCCATCGCCTCCGCATATCTCCTGCCCTCCTTCACCCACATTTCCGCCCGGCGCACCCATTCGCGGTGCGAGGCCAGCAGGGCTTCGCGATCCCCGGGATCCGGCACCGGCAGATAACAACGCCCGTCCTGCAAATCGCGGGGCAGATCCCGCAGGATGTTCACGAGCTGGAGCCCTTTGCCGAAAGTTTTCCCCCTGTTCCTCAAATCCTCTTCCGGCTCCGTGGAAAAAGCCTCCCCCATCGTGAGAAAGCCGAGTTTCGTCCAGAACACCCCCACACATCCGGCCACCCTCCATGCGTAGTCTTCCAGCGCCCCGCCGCTTTCGAGCGTCACCGGATGTTCCGCCGTTGCACCGGCAAATCGCTCCAAATCCAGCGCCTGCCCTCCGATGATGACATCCACCACCTCGCGGACGAGAGCCGCCTCTTCCTCCGGCAAACCCGCCAATGCTTCCCTGATCTCTCCGCTCCGCTCCAACAACTCCCTCTCCCTCGCGTGATGGCATGCGTTCAACAAAGGCAGCGGCCAGCGCGGAAAACCACCACCGGATGCCAACGAATCGCGGAACCGCAGCAGGCTTTCCATTCTCAAATCCGCGGGAACACCCGTGGTGTCGGCGACGGTATCGCTCGTCCGGGCGAGAAGATAACCAATGCCGGCGGCCCTTCTCATCGGCCGGGGAAGCAGCCGCAACGTCAGATAAAAAGAACGGGATACCCCGGAAAGCAGATCGGTTTCCAGGTTTCCCGGTTTCATCTAACAGAATAATCCTTGTCTTGTTTCCGTCAGCCCTCGTCCTGCTGCCAGAACCAATTCATCACCACCTCGATGTCCGGATGGATGCTGTGATGGACCGGGCAGCCGCGTGCCGCGCTTTCAAACACCTTCCTCTCCGGATGGGATGCGGGAAGCGGCATGCGGAGATCCATTTCCACCCGGCTGATCCGCCGGGGCTGATCGTCCGACATGAACTTGCGGACGACAATGGAAAGGCCTTCAAGACCGATCTCCTTCCTGCGGGCGACGATGCCCATGACCGTGGCCATGCAGGCGCCGAGGGCGCTTGCCACCAGATCGGTGGGGGAAAAGGCTTCCCCGCGCCCGTTGTTGTCGAGCGGAGCGTCCGTGGCAATCACGTTGCCGGAGGGAGTGTGGGCGAGACTGCAATGCAGATCCCCTTCATAAGTGATATGTGTTTCAACCATCGTTGATCGGATTTGGCGGGTTAGGTGGCGGTGGGATTGGTCCCGGATACGGGATGTCTGAAAATGGATCGCGCTCTCCGGCTTCCGGCAGCGGAACTTTCGCAAGCACCACGCGGAAACCATAACTGGGGCTTTTCAATGTGGGCGGCACTCCGTTGCGCCAGCCGGTCAGGAGATTGTCCCGCTGGTAGGTGTTCCAGCCGCCGCCCCTCAACACGCCTTCCCGGTACACGGGGGAATAGGCGTCCTGTACCCACTCCTCCACGTTTCCGCTCAGGTCCTGGAGACCGGAGGAGTTCGCGGGGAAGCTCCCCACCGGAGCCGTGTAGGCATGTCCGTCCTCGTAGTTCGGAATCGTCCTGTCGCGCGGGATGCCCGGCGCCATCGAGGCGGTGATGTCGGCGAAGTTCCCCACCGCCCTGCCCACCGGCCAGAATTGCCCCCATGGGTAAACCTCCGCGGGCTTGAGCCTGTCCCTCTGGCCGGGGCTCAGCTTGGGATTTTCCTTGAGGCCGGCCATCTCGCTCCATTCCAGATCGGTCGGCAGGCGATAGAAATGGGAAACCGCGATCCGTTCGTCCTTCCGTTCCCGCTCGGTCAGCCAGACGCAGAACGCCTCCGCGTCATCACGGGAAACGTAGACCACCGGATGATCCGGCCCTTGCTGGAAATCCGGCGGGCGAGGCGCGGGATACCCCGCTTCCGCAACGAACAATTCGTAGTCCTGAACCCGCGTTTCCCAAACCGAAGCCATCAGATCCGGGCCGATCGGCTCGAACCTCATGCCGATGCCATTTTCCCAGGATTTCCCGAAAACCACCCCCTGGTTCTCCTCCAGGGTCTCGTGGACGGTCAATGTCTCCCCCGCTTCCACTTTCTTTTTCACCGTCAGCGGCTTGTAGCCTTCGAGAACCAGCATGATCTCCACCTCGCCCGGTTTCACCTTCGGAATCAGCAGGGAGCCCTCCGCCACACCGACCGCCTTGCCGTTGATGATCACATCGGCCCCCGGAGGGTTGCTGGTCAACTGGATGCCGCCGTAGGAAATTTCACGGACGATCACATTGAATGGCTTCAAGCCCTGTTGCCGCGCCCGGTCGCTGAGGTTCGGGTGCTGGAAATCCATGTTTTGCAAGGGCAGCGCCTCGTGGTCTTCCGTGAAATAGCCTTTCCGGTTCGCCCCCACCCGGAACCAATCGCAGTAGGCGATCGCCTCCTCCAGCGTGGAAAGCACCACGTTCACCTCCACGCCGCTTTCGGAATAGACCAGGAAATCCGCGTTCTCCACGGACCGTCTCGAATCCTCCATGAATTGCTCCCACGCCGTTTTCGTCACGTATCCCGAGCTGAGATGTTCGTCTCCCACCGGCTGGTATTCGTAGCCCATGTGGTCGGTCCACACGCTTCCGGAAATCGGCGGTGCGAACACCTCGAGCTGGCCATAAACCGGCAATGGCTCCACCACCGCATCCGCGGGCACGAACGCGCGCACCTCCAGCGGCCGGTATCCGTTCCTTTTCAGCGTATACAGAACTTCCGTCTCCACGGTTTCCAGAATCTCGGTCGGCGTGACGCCCAGTTTTTTTCCCGTGGCATCGATCACATCCGCGCCGGGGGGATCGCTGTTCACCTTCACCACCCCCTTCGGAGCGGGAGGCTGGGGAGGCGGCAGCTTGAGCCCCGCCACCCACTCGCTGTCCTTCACCGCTTCCCACGAAGCCCAGCCCGCGAACGACATCAGCAACAGCGACATCATCCACACCGCCATTCCACTGCGCCGACGGCGTTTCCCCCTTTGCAGGAGCCGCAAAGACTCGGCCAGCTCCCCCGCCGAGGAAATTTTCCGCTTTGAAATCCGCGGTTCGCAAATATCGCAAATGATGCGGTTCAGCTCCAGCCACCGCTTCCGGTCGATTCCCGAGGGCAATTCGTCGGGAAGCTCCGGGAAATCCAACCGATCCTTTCCCGTGGCGATCTCGTACAACACCTTGCCCAGACTGTACACGTCCGCCTGGGTGGAGCCCGGCCCCTCCGGCGGCACGAATCCCTCCGTCCCCACGAAAGTCCGCTGCCCGCGCGCCGCCACCAGGCCGATGTCCGCGAGCTTCGCCCGCCCGTTCACGAAAATCACGTTCGACGGCTTCACGTCGCGGTGCGCCAAACCCCTTTCATGGAGGTGATTGAGCGCCTCCGCCAGCCTCAGCCCCACGTCGATGCACACCCCCGTGTCCCACCGGGTGCCGATCGCCTGCTGGGTATCCGCCCTCAGCGTGCGCGGTTCGTATTCGATCGGGTTGATGTCCTGGCCGGCGCGCACATCGTCGCCCAGCTCCATCACGTAGTAGTAGAAGGAAACCACGTCCGGGCTGCGTCCCACATGCAGGATGTTCACCAGCGCCGGATGGTCCCGCGAGATGGGCTCGAACTTGAGAATCCCTTCAAATTCCCTTTCAAACCCCCTCTCGTCCTCGAAATCCTCGCGCCAGACCACCTTCACCGCACGGAGCGCCCCCGTCACGCCCCTTGCCAGCCACACCTCGCCGTAAGCTCCCCCCCCGATCTTCCGCAAAACATCGTGGTCCGGGATTGTGGGGTTGGGACGGTTTCTATTCGGCATCTTCCTCCAGCTTGGCGAGTTCCCGCTTCAAAACGGCCCCCACCCTGTGTTTGGCCAGATAAACCTGCGCCATGCTGACATTCAAGTGGTCCTGCACTTTTTTCGCGTCCCACTGTTTGATCACGTAGTGATGGAAAATCTGATACTGCTTCGGCGAAACCTGGGCCTTCACCCGCGCCAGCGCCGCGTCCGCCACGTTTTTCTTCCATTCCACGTCCCACAGGCGCGAAAGCACGTCGCCGTTCGGGTCCTCCACGCGGTCGATCACCGCCGTTTTGCGATCATTCTCCCATTCCCCCCCCACCATCGCGGTGTCCTTCTTCCGCTTGCGGAACTGGTCGTTGATCCGCCAGCGAGTCATGTTCATCAGCCAGGTTTTGAAAGACCCCTGTTCCGGATCGTAGAGCTTCTTCTTGCTCTGCTTCGCGATGGAAAGAATCGTTTCCTGCACGCAATCGAACGCCTCGTCCGAACGCAAACCCGCCTTCACGGCCACCGAATAGATCAAGCGCCAGTAGGTCTGGTAAAAATCATCCCAGGTTCGCTGGTCTTCCCAGTTGTCGAGCCGCGCGATCAGGCTTTTCCGGGTTTTGGCATAAGCCTGCACCAGAATCTTGTCACCATCGTCTGCTTTTTCCTCATCTTCCTCGGACATCGGCAACCGTTTACCTGATTCGGGCGCGGCTGTCTTTCACCGATTCCACTTTTTCGCAAATCGTTGGTTATCAATTTTAAAAAATTCCCTTCGGACCTCCGAAAGGTCTCCGGAAGCGAAAGGTCGTCTAAAAGGTTTACAGGTCCACGACAGCGATCCTACAGTCTCTTTTCGTTGCATCACTCAAACCGTGTTCCCGGTCTCACCCGCTTGGAACTCCCCCCACGGAGAGCTTGCCATGTCCACCCCCCCGAACCCTTTCAATCCGTCCCAAACGGTCGAGAGAATCCGCGAAATCATCGTGGGTCGCCATCTTGAACGGCTGGAGCAGCGTGTCGCCAAACTCGAAGCGCCCGAAGCGCGCGCCGGGGCCGTTTCCCCGTCCCTTGAAGACCGCTTTCTCGCCCACGAAGCGCACATCGAGGCGCTGAAACAGAACGTCCAGCGCCTTGGCGAAACCACCCGCGAAGACGCCGAGCTGCGCTCATTCTACCACCGCGAGGAAACCCAGCGCCTCGCCGCGCAGATCCAGCAGATCACCGCCGCCCGGGCACAGGAAGCCGATCCGTCGTCCGTCCGGCATCTCGAACAAAAAGTCGGCCACTGGCTCGGCGATTGGCAGCAGGCGTTTCACCAGCAACTCAACGACCGGGAGGAAAAAATCACCTCCCGCCTCAGAAACGAACTGGCCGGCCTCTGGGAAAGCACCGAAAGCCACATCACCCGTGTCGAAAGCCGCCTTCCGGAAAAAAGCGGCATCGAGGAACGCTTCCATCGCATCGCACAGGCCGCCCGCGCCTGCTACATGGCGCAATCCCGCTTCACGACCCGCTTTAAGCAGGAAACCGGCCTTACCTACAACGAATACGTCACCCGCTTACGCATCGAACGA
Organism: uncultured Luteolibacter sp.; assembly: GCA_964629955.1. Classification (GTDB taxonomy): domain Bacteria; phylum Verrucomicrobiota; class Verrucomicrobiia; order Verrucomicrobiales; family Akkermansiaceae; genus Luteolibacter. The sequence goes on along the minus strand of CAZVSA010000157.1, from coordinate 78 downwards.
GCGCAAGATCTGTTACGGGATACGGCCTGGCCGGTGCAATCCATCGCCCGGACCGTTGGCATACACCATTCCCAGCTA
>CAZVSA010000156.1:0-9663 GCA_964629955.1 uncultured Luteolibacter sp. | reverse complement strand
GGGCGCGGGAGGCGGGGTCCAGATCGATCCCGAGAGGGCCGGAGTTTCGCAGAACCAACAGGGCAAACCCGGGGCAGTGGGAGAGATTGAAGTGAAGGTGTTCAAACGGCGGGGCGAGCAGCGGTTTGCCGAGGGGGGAGAGGACGATGGGAACCTCGCGGGGGGGAAGTCCGAGTTCCCGCCCGAGAACGATGCGGAGAGCGGCGCGGCAGGCGGACCAGTGGCGGGCGTCTTCGGGAAAATGAAATTGCGAGGCGCGCCGGGTTTCGTCCGTGGTGAGGTGGAGAGCGGTGCGTCCGCTGTCGATCGATTGCGGTGCGATGCAATGGACGCGGGCGTTCATTTGGAGGATGCTTCCGCTTTTTCGAGCGAACGGATCAGCGTGGCGGCGAGCTTTGGGATGTTTTCGCTGTCGAAGGCGGTGAGGTGGTCTCCGGGAAGGGAGACGATTTCCAGGCCCCGGCTGGTGCAGGAGGACCAGCCGTAATCGGGTTCATACTCCACCTTGTCGCTGCCGATCTCGGCTTTGAAGAGGGTGATTTTTCCATCGAACAGGCGGGGGGTGTGCTCCTGCATGGCCCGCCAGTTTTCCTCGCGGACCTGCACGCGGCGCAGATCGCTGTAGGGCTCGGCGGGGCCGGAGGCGGCCGCGGCCCGGATTTCCTCCCTGGTGCGGCGGTTGGTCTCCGCGCCGTCAAGAATCCGGCGCTGGAGGCGGGAGATCCGTTTGGAGAAGCTGAGATCGGAGTTTTGTTTCCAGAAAACGCGGAGACGTTCCATGGCGGAGTATTTGCGGCTTTTCGCCGCGGGGTTGTCCGTGTCGAAGAGCCAGAGGAGTTCGATGCGGTGTCCGGCTTCCGCGAGCTGGCAGGCCATTTCCTGGGCGACGACTCCGCCGAAGGAGTAACCGGCGAGGCGGAAGGGGCCTTGAGGAAATTTCGCGAGCAGGGTGGCGACGTAGGCGGTCGCGGTTTCGGAGACGCTGGCGGGAACGATTTCCCGTGAATGCGCGAGTTCGAGCGATTCGATGGCATGGATCGGCAGGCGTTCCGGCAGGCGCGAGGCGATGTCCCGGTAAAACAACACGCCGCCATCCCCGCCGTGAATGCAGAAGAGCGGAGGCTCTCCGGGCGCTCCTTCGGCAAGAGTGACAACATGGCCTTTCGCATCCTGATCCTGCGGTTCCTCCGAAAGCACGGCGGCGAGGGAGGCGATGGTGGGGTGCTTGAGCAATGCGGCGAGCGGCAGCGATTTTCCGAATTCGCGGTGGATGCGCGAGAACATGCGCAAAGCGAGCAATGAATGGCCGCCAAGGGCGAAGAAGTCGTCGTCCCGGCCGATTTCCGGGCGACCCAGCAGGTCGCGCCATATTGCGGCGAGGGCGTTTTCGGTTTCCCCCTCGGGGAGGTGCCGGGCTGCGGGGGCCGGGGTTCCGGCGGAGGAGGGAGCGGGGTCCGGGAGGGCGTGGACGTCGATTTTGCCGTTCGCGTTCACCGGCAGGGCATCGACGATGCCGATGGCTTCCGGGAGCATGAAGGAGGGGAGCTTCGAGGACAGGGCGGTTTGCAGGGATTGGGTGTCGGGGGAGGCGTTTTCTTCCAGGACGACCCAGGCGAGAATCCGCTTGCCGGATGTGTCTTCGCCGCGGACGGCGACTTTCGCCTGCTTCACGCCGGGCTGGGAGGCGATGGCCGTTTCGATTTCGCCCAGCTCGATGCGATAGCCGCGGACTTTCACCTGATGGTCGCGGCGGCCGAGGAACTCGATGAAACCATCGGCGGTCCAGCGGCAGAGGTCGCCGGTTTTGTAGAGCCTGCCGAATTCGGGATGGACGATGAATTTTTCTCCGGTGAGGGCGGGGGAATCGTGATAGCCGATGGCCAGTCCGTCCCCGCCGGTGTGGAGTTCTCCGGGAATGCCCGCCGGGACGATGCGTCCCTCCTCGTCCAGAATGCGGACGGTGGTGTTGGCGATCGGACGGCCTATGGGAATGAGGGGGCGGTCCAGATCCTCGCGGGTGATGCGGTGGAAGGTGGTGAAGGTGGTGTTTTCCGTGGGACCGTACACGTGGATGAGGTCCGTATGCGGGAGGGCGTCGAGGGTTTTCCTGACGTGAAGGGCGGAAATGGCTTCGCCGCCGGTGAGGATGTGGCGGACGTTCCGGAGGGATTCCGGGTGTTCCTCGATCATCAGTTGGAAAAGCCCGGAGGTGAGCCAGAGGGTGGTGACGCCATGGTCGCGGATGGCCGATGCGAAGTCGCCCAACCCGGCACCGGCTTTCGGAAGGACGATCCTGCCGCCGTTGAGAAGCGGCGTCCAGATCTCGAAGGTGGAGGCATCGAACGAAAGCGGGGCGGTTTGCAGGAAAACGTCGTCCTCATGAACCGGAACATAATCGCAGCCGCGGACCAGCCGGACGACGGCTCGGTGCGGAACCAGAACTCCCTTCGGTCTTCCCGTGGAGCCGGAGGTGAACAGCAGATAGGCGGGATGTTCGGCGGTGACGGGAACTTCCAACGGTTCCGTGTCCGGGGAATTTCCCGTGAGCGGGACGACGGAGCCGTTCCATCCGGCGAACGGTTCCTCGCATCCGTCCGCGGCGAGAGCGATGCGGATTCCGCTTTCCTCCAGGAGCATCTTGAAGCGCCCGGAGGGGTAGTCGGGATCGAGCGGAACGTATGCCCCGCCCGCGAGGGCGATGCCGATCAGTCCGGAGATGGTTTCGGGAGAAGGGCGCGAGCAGATGCCGACAAGATCGCCGGGTTTCACCCCCGCATGCCTCAGCCGGTGCGCGGTGGCGAGCGCTTCCGAGTGAAGCTCGCGATAGGTGATTTTCCGGTCTCCGGAAACGAGGGCGATCCGTTCCGGGTGTTTCAAAGCGGTTTCCGTGAAGAGTCCGCCGATGGTGGCGCCGCGCGGGAAGTCCGCCGGAACGCCGGTTCCGTGGTTGTGGATTTCCGCGGCTTCCCCGGGTGTTAGAATTCCAAGCCGGGAGATGGGCTTGGCGGGTTCCGCGGCGATTTCCTCCATCAGGCGGACGAAGTGGCCGAGCATGCGCCATGCGGTGGAAACGTCGAAAAGATCGGTGCTGAAATCGCAGGAAGCGCGCCACCCTTCGGTGCGCTCGACGAGGAAGAAGTGCAGATCGAAGATGGTGCCGGGCGATACGGACGGGATGGAAACGAGGCTCACTCCGCCGAAGTGCTCGTCTTCGACGAAGGAACGATGGTGGCTGAAATTCACCTGGAAGAGCGGATTGCGGCTGGGATCGCGATCCGGTTTCAGCTCGCGGACGAGGTGCTCGAACGGAAGGTCCTGGTTTTCCAGCGCCCCGATGGTGGTGTCCCTCACCTGGCGGACCAGATCCTCGAAAACCGGATCGCCGGAAAGATCGGTGCGGATGATGACGGAATTGATGAACACTCCGATCAGCGGTTCCAGTTCGCCGCGGGTCCGGCCGGTGACGGGCATTCCCACGGCGATGTCGGTGCTGCCGGAGTATCTGTGAAGCAGGACATTGTAGGCCGCGAGATGGAGATGAAACAGGGTCGCGCCGTTGCGGGAGGCGATTTCCTGGAGGCGGTTGGTCAATTGCCTGGGCAGGAGAGTGGAGATGATTTCCCCCTGCCAGCTTTTCACGGGAGGGCGGGGCCGGTCGGTCGGGAGATCCAGCTCCTGCATGCCGTGCAGGCGTTTTTTCCAGTATGCGAGCTGGGGTTCGACGGCCCGGCTTTCGAGGAATTCCTTCTGCCAGATGCTGTAATCGCCGTATTGGATGGCCAGTGGCTCCAGAGGGTCCGGTTTCCCGTCATGAAACGCCTGATAGAAAGCGGCCAGCTCCCGGGTGATGACACCCATGGAAATGCCGTCGAAGAGAGCGTGATGGACCGTCAGATGAAGAATGCAGGAATCGACGGAGAGCCGCAGAAGCTCGAAGCGGATCAACGGTTGCCGGTGGAGGCGGAAAGGGCGCTTTGCCTCGATGGCACCGAGGCGAACCGCTTCTTTTTCGGCTTCCTCCAGCGGCAGATGGGTGAGGTCGGTGACGGGCAGCCCCACCCGCATTTCCGGCTCGACGATCTGGAGAAGCTCCCCCTTGTCCTCCGCGAAATGGGTGCGGAGGGCTTCGTGGCGGTCGATGATGGCATGGATGGATTTCTCCAGCAGATCCACGTTCAGGGAGCCGGTGATGCGGAAGCGGATCGGCACGTTGAAAGCCGTGATGTCCTGCTGGATCATTTCCAGATACCAGAAAACCTCCTGGGCGACGGAGGCCGGGAACGCGAGCTTTCCGGTCATCGCGTCCGGTGCGGCTTGCGGTTCTTCGGAGGCACGTTGGACTTCACTCATGGGATCAGAGATTACGGCGGTAGTCATCGCGGTTCACACGTTGGATGGTGGTCTGGGGCGTTTGGGTCTCCTTCGCGGCGGATTCCGCCGCGAGCGCCGCGATGTTCCGGAGACGGAAGACCATGGCGGGAGTGATTGCGATTCCGACGCGGTTCGCGCGGGTGGTGATCTGGAAGATGAGGATGGAATCGCCTCCCAACTCGAAAATATCATCTTCCACGCCGATTTCCTGCCTGCCGAGAACCTGTTTCCATATCTCCACGAGGCCGGCTTCGCATTCGTTGCGCGGTGCGGTGACGGCGCGCTGGCGGTTTGTGGAATCGTCCTCTCCGGCGGGAGCGGGAAGAATTTTGCGATCCACCTTTCCGTTGGGGGTGAGCGGGAAGGATTCGAGCGTCACGAACGCGGACGGGACCATGTAGCCGGGGAGAAGGGCGGCGAGGTGCTTGCAGAGTTGTCCGGCAAGGTCCGCGCGGGCCGGAGCTTCCTTCCGGGGCGTGTTGGCAAAGGCGGATGCGGGCTTTTCGGGAGGCGCATCCGGCCATGCGGGAAGAAGCCGCCCGGAGCCGGCGGGGAAGAAGGCCGCTTCCATGAGACCGCCGGAGCCGTCTCCCTGCCAGCGCACGTGCGCCTGGTATCCGGAGTGTTCCGCGACGGAGTGGAGATCCTCCGCGGTGACGGCATTCCATGGCAGGGCCTGTTGCTCCGGCAGCGGGGCGTCCTCATCGAGGTTTTGCAGGGCGCGGTGGAAGGAGAGGTCTTTTGCGAGGCGGGCGTCCGGGATTTCGATGAAGAAAAGGGAGGCGGGGCGTTCCGCGAGAACCGCCTCCAATTGTTCGAGGTTCAGGTTCCGCCATGGCGTTGCCTGCGGCAAACTTCCAGCCGCCGGGGCCGTGCCGGTGTGGAGAACGACATCGTAGTGATAGAGGGTCGTTTCGTTGCGGATTTTGCCGCGGCGGAGCATGGTCTCGACGCGGGAGATGGAGGAGTTTTCCAACAATTCAAACCATGCGGGATCGAGGGAAAGCTCCGTTTCCTGCTCAAGGCGCAGGCGGATCATTTCCCGGAGGCGTCCGGCGGTGGCACCCTCGGGGGCGCGTTCGCGCAGGGGCTCCGCATGCTGGGATGCGAGCAGGGCGTTGCTCTGGATGTCTCCGAGGAAGATCCGTCCGCCCGGTCTCAAGGTGCGGATGGCTCCGTCGATGACCCGCTTGAGATAGTCCGCATCCGGGAAATACTGTGCGACGGAATTGAGGATTACCGTGTCGAAGTATCCGTCCGGAATCCCGCTGAAATCATCCGCGGGGCGGTGGGACAATTTCACGTGGGGCGGGGGTTGGCTTTGTTGCAATGCCTCGATGGCGACTTTCGAGATGTCCGCCGCCCAGTAGGATTCCGCCGAGGGTGCGAGGCGCGAGAGGATCTGCCCCGTGCCGCAACCGATCTCGAAAATACGGCTTCCACCGTAGCTGCGGATGCGGTTGACGGTGGTGTCGATCCATTCGCTGACCTGCGATTCCACGTCGGCGATGCCGGACCAGCCGGCGATCACGGCGTCCATGCGATCCAGCCCGCTTCCGCCGGTCTGGCTGATGGCGGATTGATAGAGGAGATCCCATTGGTCCTGCCAGATCGCGGTGCCATTGCCGTTGCCGTTTTCGTGACGGGCGGGGGGGCGGAGGTAGGCGACGAGCCTTCCATCGCGGACTTCGGCGATGGCTTGTTCGACGAGGGGGTGGGATTCCAGGGCGTTTTCGATTTCGCCCAGTTCGATGCGGTGGCCGCGCAGCTTCACCTGATGGTCGAGACGCCCGAGGAACTGGAGATCGCCATTGCTGAAGTGGCGGACGCGGTCTCCGGTGCGATAGAGCCGGGAAGAAGGATCGAACGGATTCGGGATGAATTTCTCCGCAGTGAGTTCGGGGCGGTTGAGGTAGCCGCGGGCCACGCCCGCGCCGCCGAGATGGAGTTCGCCGGGGACGCCGGGAGGAAGCAGGTTGCCCTGCGGATCGAGGACGTAGGCCTGGGTGTTGGAGATGGGCTGGCCGATGGTTGCGGGTTTGCCGGGTTCCCTCAGCGCGAAGGTGGAGTAGGTGGTGTCTTCGGACGGGCCGTAGAGATCGTACACTTTTTCCACCTGCGTGGAGGCGTGGATCCGGTCCACCAGCGAGGTGTGGAGGGCTTCGCCCGCGAGGTTGATGATCTTCACGGCGGGCGGGACGAGATCGGCGTCGATCAGCTCCGAGATGGCGGATGGCACGGTGTTGATGAGCGTGATGCGGTCCCGGTGGGGGTGATCGCGCAGGTCGAGGGCGTTTTCCGCGAGGATGACCGAGCCGCCCGAGGCCAGCGTCACAAAAATCTCGAAGATCGAAAGATCGAAGCAGATGGAGGTGGAGAAGAGGACCCCGGCCAGATCGGCGGAACTGTAAACCGATTGCGCCCAGCCGATCAGGGCGGTTGCATTGCGGTGTTCGATCGCCACCCCTTTCGGCTGTCCGGTGGAGCCGGAGGTGTAGATGACATACGCGAGATCCTCGGGCCCTGCGGGGCAGGCGGCGCGGTCTGCGGAGAAATCGAGGGCGTCGTCGAGGAAGATGCGTTTGGCTTCGGTGGAGGGAAGCGATTGTTCCAGAGAACGCTGGGTCAGCAGAACCGGAGCGCGGGCATCCCGGAGAATGAACGCGATGCGCTCGGCGGGATATTTCGGATCGATGGGCACGTAGGCGCCGCCCGCTTTGAGGACCGCGAGGATGGCGACGAGGGTTTCGGCCCTGCGTTCCGCGCAGACTCCGACGAGCGTTTCCCGCGTCACTCCGTTTTCCACGAGTCTGGCCGCGAGCGCGTTGGCATGGCGGTCGAGATCGCGGTAGGTGAACGCGCGTGCGGCGGTGCGAAGGGCGATGCCATCCGGGGCACGGTCCGCCTGTTCCTCGAAGAAGCGATGAATGGTCGGCTGCATGGGTTTGGGAGCGTCCGTTTCGTTCCACTCCAGAAGCAGTTTCTTCCGGTCATGGTCCGCGACCATGTCGAGGGCCTGGAGTGGGATTTCAGCATCGGTGACGGCGGAGTCGATGAGTTTTTCAAACGCGTGGAGCCAGCTCCGGATCGTGCCTTTTTCGTGCAGATCGGTGTTGTATTCGCATTCGACGACGAGTCGTCCGTCGGTTTGCACCAGATTGAAGAAGAGGTCGAAGTTGACGAACTGCTTCGGGTTGGTGGTGACATCGAGCCGGAGTCCGTCGAAGAGGATCTGGTCGATGCCGGATTTATCGATGTTGAAGATGACGGAGATGAGGGGGACCCGGCTGGTGTCGCGGGGCAGGTCGATGTTCTTCAGCAGGCTGCCGAAGGTGTAGTCCTGATGGTCGTATGCTTCGAGGATTTGGTCCCGGACGTTGCCGGAGAATTCGCGGAAGCTGCTTTCCTTTTGCGGGTGGAGGCGGAGCGGGAGGAAGTTGAGGCAGTGGCCGATGAGTTCGTCGCGGCCGATGCGGGTTTGTCCCGCGGCGGGCACTCCGATGACCACATCGTCCTGGCCTGTCAGGCGGTGGAGCAGGGTGGCGAATGCGGACAACAGGGTGGCGAAAAGAGTGCCTCCGGCTTTGGGAGAAGCTTTTTTCAGCCGTTCGTAGAGTGCCGCGTCGAGGGTGATCGCTTCCATCGCTCCGTTGTAGGTCTTGGGACGCGGGCGGGGAAAATCGGTGGGAAGTTCGAGGACGGGCGCGCTCGCGGAGAATTTTTCGATCCAGAATTTTTCCGCGCTGATGCGGTCCGGGGAGGAGCGGGTGGAAAATTCGTGGCGCGCGTAATCGGCGAACGACATGGCGGGAGGCAGGGACGGCAGGCGGCCCGCCTTGCGCTCGTTGTAGGCGGTCGCCAGCTCCGCGAGGATCATGCCGAACGACCAGCCGTCGCACACCAGATGGTGCGCGGTGAATACGAGTTCGTGGGCTCCGCATGGGAGGTGCACAAGCTGGAAGCGGAAAAGAGGGCCGTTGGTGAGATCGAACGGCAGGGATGTTTCCGTGTCCTTGATGAGGGCCAGCGGCAGAAGCGCGGAGGGAGAGCTGCTGTCCGCGCCGTTGAAATCGTGCTCCATCACTTCGGTGACACGTCCGGGCGGGTGGAAACGCTGGGTGAGGCCGTCTTCCGAGAAGGTGCTTCGGAGCGCGGGGTGGCGGACGACGATGTCGTTCAGCGCCGCGAGGAGAGCGGTGCGGTCCAGATCGCCTTCGAGGCGGATGACGTTGGATTCGTTGAACGAGCAGTTCGCCTCATCGCCCATCTGCACGGCGTGGAAAATCTCGCGCTGGGCCTCCGTGGCGGGTGCGCTGTCGAAACGGGGGAAACCTGCGGGCGGCTGGACGGCGGGGCCCTCGGGAAGGAAACCCGCGGCCTGCATTTCCGAAACCGCGGAGACGAATGCGGCGATCACGCGGTCGAAGTCTTCATCGGTGTGCGCCGTGGTGAAATAGAGCGGGCGGCCTTCCCAGACGTGGATTCCTTTTTCGCGGAGATAGTACCAGAGGAGGCTGGCGTGTTTCAGATCCGGAGCGTGCTCGATCACGGCATACGCGCTGAAGTGCGGGATGCGGATGGGAACTCCGCCCGCTTCAAAGCAACCGTTGAGCGTGCGGCAAAGCCGGGCGACGCGTTCCTCCATGTCGATCTGGAGGCGCGGGCCTTCGCCCGTCAGGTGCTCCACCACGCGGGTGGCGGCGGCGAGCGCGAGCGGGTGCCGGACGAAGGTGCCGGCGAAAAAGGTCATCCCGACTTCCGGGAAACTATCGTCGCCGTAGTTCCATGCGCCGCCATCGAGCGCGTCCATGTACTCGCGTTTTCCGGCGAGAACTCCGATGGGCATGCCGCCACCGATGACTTTTCCGTAGGTGGCCATGTCCGCCTCCACGCCGAAGTACGCCTGCGCGCCGCCGGGAGCGCAGCGGAAACCGGTGACGACTTCATCGAAGATCAGAGCGGCGCCGGAGCGTTTGGTGATCGCGCGGACTTCGCGCATGAACTCCCGCGGCTGGAGGCCGGGCTCGCGACTTTGCACGGGCTCGACCATGACGGCGGCGAGTTCGTGCGCGTGGGCCTGGAGAATTTCGAGCGATGCGGGGTCCGCGTAGTCGAGCACCAGCATGTTTTCGACGAGGGATTCGGGAATTCCCGGTGCGATGGGCTGGGCTTTGTAAACGCCATCCACCCAGGTGCCGCGGACGAGGACTTCCTCGAACATGCCATGGTAGTCGCCCGTGAAGTAGGCGATGCGGTTGCGGCCGGTGACGGTGCGGGCGAGGCGCATGGCGG
>CAZVSA010000155.1:4750-9722 GCA_964629955.1 uncultured Luteolibacter sp. | reverse complement strand
CGCCGCCAAGGTAGGAGCCGCCGGTCTGGTTGACGGTGCCGGTCGAGCCGTCGATGTTGCCGACCAGGGTGGCGCCGTTGGCGTTGTAGGTGCCGTTTTCCAGGTTGATGGTGCCGAACGAACCGGTGCCGTTGCCGAGAATGGTGTTGCCGCCGGCGGTGAACGTGCCTCCCGATTGGTTGAAGACGCCGATGGCGTTCTCTCCCTTGCCGATGAATGTGGCGGCCGCGGTGATGGTGCCGTTGTCCTGCAGATTGAGGGTGCCGCTGGAGTTCGCCACGTCCGCGACGTTGAAGTCTCCGCCGGTGTTGGTGTAGTAGGCGTTGTCCTTCACCGTCATGGTGCCGGTGCCGTTTTGCCCGATGGCGAGCCACTGGCCGGTCTGGACGAATCCGGCGTTGTCATTGAGGATCAGGTGGCCGGTGGAGCCGGTGTTCTGGCCGATCAGGACGCGGTTGGCGGCGGTGAAGACGGAGTTTCCGTTGAGCGTCATCGTGCTGACGGCTCCGGCGTTTTCCCCGAGGTTGAAGTTGCCGGTGCTCCAGGTGCTGTCGTTGAGCGTGATGTGGGAGACCGAGTTGTAGCCCGGGACGCCGGCATCGTAGCCGGAGCTGAAATTTCCGGAGGTGATGGTGGAATCGGTGGCGGTGAGGCTGGATTCATGGCCGCTGGTCCCGTTGCCGCGGGAGACGGAGAGCCAGCTCGCGACATTGAGCGTGGCGTTCTCAAGCTCGAGATGGGCGCCCGCGCCCGCGTTGGAGCCAATCCACAGTTCCCCGGTGGAGACCGCGGTGACGCCGCCTTCGAGGCGCAAGGTGCCCTGGTCCACACGGAGACCCGCGGTGTTGCCATCGGGGGCGGCGAAAGTGCTGTCGCCGGTGAGGGTGAGGGTGTTTTCCCCGACTTTGTGAAGGCGGGTTACGCCGGAGACGAGATTGCCGGCATCTCCGGTGAAGGTGAAATTGCCGTTGGTGGTATCGACGCCGACGAAGGAATTCGCGGCGAAGGTCACGGCTCCCAGCGTGGCGGAGAGTTCCGCCTCGTTGCCAAAACCGGTGCCGCCCAGCCTGCCGCCGAAGCCGGCGCCGGAGGAGACGGAGACTTTGGTGAGGTCCAGGGTGGAGTCGTTCGCGGCGATCAGGGTGCCGCTGAGAACGCTGGTGTTCCCGGTGTAGGTATTGGTGCCGGTAAGGGCGAGGACGTTCGGGCCGGTTTTGATGACGCCGACATCGGTGCCGGCGCTGGTCGCCGTGCCGAGATCCCCGGAGAGGCTGGAGATGCCATCGCTGTCCACGGTGATGTTGGTGCCCGTGGCGAAGGACGCGTTGCCGAGCAATTGGCCGAACTGCGCTTCGCTGAAGCCGGAAGCGCCGATTCTGCCGCCGAGGCCGCCGCCGGAAGCGACGGAGATTTTTCCGGAGACATCCCAGCCGGGCAGGGAACCCGGAGCAGCGGCGAACAGGTTGCCGCCGTTGATGACGGTGTCACCGGTCCAGGTATTGGTGCCGCTGAGATGAAGGATGCCGGTGGTGCCCGAGAGGGTGAGACCGCCGGTGCCGGTGCCCGCGAAGTTCTGGGCACTGCTGAGGATGTGGTTCTGAACATCGATGTTCAAGCCGCCGTCGCCGACGTTGGCCTGGTCGAGGTTGTTGATGAAGTTCCCGTGGCTGCCGGTGGCGACGATCTGGGTGCCGTTGAAATGAACGACGGCGTTGCCCGCGCCGCCCTCGATCAGGCCGGTGCGCAGGATGCCCCCGTTCAGATGGGCGGTGCCGTTGCCGGTGCCGCTCACTCCAAGCCGGTATTGGGAAGCGTTGAATTCCCCGTCATCGAAATTGTGGACCCCGGTGTTGAATTCCCCGACCCAGGCGATGCCGCCGGTGATGTTTACCAGGCCGCCGGTCTGGTTCAGGGTGCCCGAGCCGGTCGCACCATTGGTGCCGCCACCGGAGCCGATGATGAAGTTGCCGCCGCCGGTTTTGTTCCAGGTGCCGCCGGACATGTTGACAACGGCGGTGTTGGTGTTGTTGCGGCTGATGACCGTCCAGTTGCTGCTGTTGATGGTGCCGTTGTGGAAGTTCACCGTTGCGGTGGCGTTCAGCCCTTCGCCGATGAAGAAGTTATTGGGGACGGTGAGCGTGCCTTCGGTGTTGATGTTGAAGGTGCCGTTTGAATTGTCACCGACACCGATGCGGAGTTCGCCGGAAGTGGGGCTGTCTCCGCCGACCTTCAGGCTGCCGGTGCCCAGGCCGTATCCGGTGGGGTTCAATGGATCGATGACGGAAGTGTCCGCGAGGTTGTAAATCCCCGTGCCGCCATTCTGTCCGACGTAGGTCCAGTTGTTGTTGCCGGTGGTCGCGAAGCCCGCGGTGTGGTCAAGACGGCCATTGGTGCCCGCGCCTCTGCCGATGATGATGTCGGCATGCGCCGTGGGGAGGTTCGCTTCGATGGTGGCGATGTTCCCGGGGGTCGAGTTGATGAAGGCATGGCCACCGGGCACGCCGTTGTCCCAGTTGAGGGGGTCGGCCCAACTGGTGCTCACGTCTCCGGTCCAGGTGGAGTCGGCGTAAACGGCGGAAGACAGGGTGATCACCGCGGTGACGGTGTTGAGCCAATGGGAATGTCTGGGTTTCATGGGGATTGAGGTCTGGAAGAAAAAGCGTCCTCCACTCCGGCAAAAGCCGCGGAGTGGTCTCCTGGGGGTTTTCTGATTACAAAAGAGAGCGTTCGGGAAAGATGGGTTTTACGGGATGGGCATGGGAGGAAGGCGGCGGAAAATCCGGCCTCCCTTCTGAAGCTTGTTCGCATCGTCTCAAAAAGAAAGGCCGGGATACTTGTTTCTTTCCGCCAAACATGTGTATGAATACGACAAATTCTCCATGGGTTTTCTTCGGGGAAATGGAATCCCGATCTCCGCCGGAACCGCGGGAGGTGGCGACCGGTGATCGCCGCCACGGCGCGTGTGGTTCCCGAAGCCCGGACCAGCTTCACGGGTTGTCAGGCGGCGGGAAAGCGGATGAAGTGGAGGGCGTGACGGAGCGTGGAAACAATTGGGAACTGAAGGACGTGGTGGACTTCGAGCAGGCACTGGCGGGAAATCCCGCCATGGGGGCGGAACTCCGGGCCCGGGTGGCGGATGCGGCACGCGGGCTGGATGGCACGGAAGCGCGCAGGGCGGGCCTGCGCGCTTGGCTGGCCGGCCAGCGGCGGGGAGCGGCGGGACGGCGGTTCGTGGCGGCGCTGGGGTTTGTCGAGGGCTGCCTCGGCCTCGCCGCATGGCTTGCCGGCATGGTGGCGGTGCTTGGGATGTGGGATCGCGAGCGCGGGGGGGTGAACGTGATTTTGTTTCTGGCGGTGCTGATCGGCTTGCAGTGGCTGCTGCTGGTTGTCGCGCTGCTGGGTTGGAAATTCGGCAAACGGACGGCGGAGGGTTTCACCGGAGTGCAGATGGCGGTGGGAAGAATCGCCCGGAAAATGACGGGAGAGCCGGAAGCGGCATGGTGGAGGGGGCTGGCCGATGCCGGCCCGAAATCCCGGGCGGCGATCGGCTGGCGGCTCGCGCGGATCAGCCAGGCGGCGGGCCTTGCTTTCAATATCGGGATCCTCGGCGGCCTGCTCGGCCTGGTGCTGGTGAGGAACGTCGGATTTTTCTGGGAAACCACCGCAGAGGGGGCCATGCGCCCGGCGTTGGAAACCGGCGCGCGCTGGCTGTCGCTGCCATGGGCGGCATGGTGGCAGGGAGCCGTGCCGGACGGAGCCGTGATCGATGCGACGAGGTTGACGCCCGGCAGCCCGGCAAAGCTGGATGCGGGACCGGCGGCATGGTGGCAGTTTCTGCTGATGGCGGTGTTGTTCTGGGGCCTTCTGCCGCGGGGTCTCTGGTGGTTCCTGGCGTGGCGGGCGGAACGGAAGGCGCTCGCGACGCTCGATTTCCAGGGAAGACACCACCGCTCGCTGTGGCGCGATCTTGTGGGAGCCGAGAGAATTCACACGGAGGAGAAACCGCTCGATGGCGTTCTGGTGCTCGACGTGGGCGGCAGCGGGCTGGCCCCCGAGACCCTGCGGCCTTTTTTGCTGAGAAATCTGAGGGTGAATCCCGCGGTGTGGAAATCCACGGCGGTGCTCGATCCCGGCGCGGAGGAGGAGTCCGCGCAAGCTCTCTCCCTGGCGCCCGCCGGAGTGGTGTTGCTGGCGGAGGGCTGGGCCTTGTCGCCGCCGAGAATGACGGCGCTGCATGAAAGGGTCCGCTCCACGACGGGCGCTGCCACGCCCTTGAAATTTCTGGTGGCGAATGTTTCGCAGGACTCGCAACCGGTGCCCGCGACGGACGAGGAGCGCCGGGAATGGGAACGGTTCGTCGATGGATTGAAGGACCCCGCCGCGGAGGTTTTCTTCTATCAGGAACCTCCGTGAAGCTCGGCGAAGACCAGGGTGCCGGAGGAGGTCTGGAGGGTGCTGACCACCACCACATCGGCGGATTGGCCGATCTTTGAAACCGCGTGGTTCACCACGATCATCATCCCGTCCGGCAGATAGCCGACCGCCTGGTGATCTTCCTTGCCGGTGCGGACGAGAGGAACGCGCAAGCGCTCGCCGACGGCGATCATCGGCTTGAGCGCCTCGTCCAGCTCCAGAATGTTGAGGACATCGATTCCCTGGAGCTTGGCGACTTTGGTCAGATTCTCGTCGAGCGTCATGAGACGCGCGCCCAGCAAACGGGCGGTTTCGATCAACCGCGCATCCAGGGAAGTCGCGCCGCCCGGGTTTCCCACATCGTGGATGGAAACCTGGATCGCGGGATCGCCCTGCATCTTCTCAAGCCAATCGAGGCCGCGCCGCCCCCTCTGGTTTTCGCCTTCGTTCGGGGAAGCCGCCATGTCCTGAAGAACCCCCAGAACGAACCTCGGCACGATCAAACGCCCGTTGAGAAAGCCCGAGCGGAAAATCGCCGGGACGCGCCCGTCCATGACCG
>CAZVSA010000155.1:0-4740 GCA_964629955.1 uncultured Luteolibacter sp. | reverse complement strand
ACCACCGGCTGGCCGGAAGCCGTATCCTGGCGGAAGCGCACGTAGGGGATGATCACCGCGAAGTCGTCCCGGTTGCTGCGCAGCGCGAGCACCGCCCCAAGGAACCCGAGGCTCGCATACAACCCCACATCGATGGCCAGCCGGAACGTGTCCGCCGCATGCTCCACACGGTCCCGGAGGGACATTTCCAGCAATGTTGAAATCTGCACCCGGGTGAGCAGCCATGCACAGAAAAGCCCGACTCCCAGGCCCAACGTGGCCGCGGAAAATCCCCGCAGGGTGAACCCCTTCATCAGGGTTTCCATCCAGATGAAAAAACCGGCGACGGCCAAACCGATCAGAAGGCCGGTGCCGATGGAAATCTCCGCCGTGGTCCCGCGGGTGCTGAGGGCGATGGCCACGCCCGCAGCCTCACATACCAACAGATAGGTGAGGCGGGCGACGTTGACGGAGGACGGAGGCGGCATGAAGAAGCGGATGGAACGAAGGTTCTCCAGGCACCGGGTGATCCGCAAGCCGATTCAGAAAGCAGCCCGGGACCGCCTCCCGGGTGATTTGGAAGTTTCATGCCCTTGGAACGGAGAAACGGAGGCGGGCTCTCGGGTTTCGCCGCACCCATCGCCCCATTGCGGACTATCCGCGCATCACCGTCAGCGCGCAAACCCGTTGGAAACCGGCTTGGCGCAGGGCTTTCGCGCAGGCGTCCACCGTCGATCCGGTGGTGAAAACATCGTCGACGAGGATCGCGCTCCGTGGAGGTTTTTCCCCCCATTTGCGGCCTGCGGAGGTGGGCGCAAAGGCACCCCGGAGGTTTTGCAGGCGTTGCGCGCGGCTCAGGCGTGTCTGGGTGTTCGTCCGGCGGGTTCTTTTCAAGCCGTTCACCAGCGGCAGGCCGCTGATCCGCGCCACCACCCGCGAGATTTCCATGGCTTGGTTGAAATAACGGGCGTGTTGCCTTGAGCGATGCAGCGGCACCGGAACCAACGGCCATTTTTGCTCCAGCGCTTCACGGAACCGCTCATCCTCCAGTGCCCGCGCGGCAAAGCGCCCGAGTTCCTCCGCCAGGTGAATTCGCTTCCTGTATTTCAGGTCGCGGACGAGTTTCAGGCTGCGGGGATCCCGCACCAGCACGGGCCTTGCGAATTCAAAGGAAAATTTCAGGTCCTTGCAATTGGGGCAGGAGAAAGCGTCCTCGATTTTTCCATGAAACATCTCCCCGCAAACTTCGCAGAAAGGCGCTCGCAGCACCGGCAGGTCTTCCGAGCATGGTCCGCACAGTGATCTGCCATCCGCGAGTGATTCCCCGCAAAGCTCGCAACGCGAAGGATACACCAGATCGAGAATCCGGGAGAGCACCTTCCATGCGGGATTGCGGGGCTTGTCAGAGTTCTCCGGCATGTTCCCGGGGTTGGGTGAATTGGAGGATCAAAGTCCCCGTGATCAGCAGCCCCACCGCAAGCAGCAGGCCGGTTCCCGGCGCATCACCGGCCAGCAGGCGGGTCAGCTCGCCCGGGCGTTCCATCGGCACCGCGATCATTCCGAACCAGCCCGCCGTAAACACCCATCCCGCGTGCAGCCCTATCGGCAGGGCCAGAGATGCCGTCCGCCAGCGCGCCAGCCCCAGCACCATTCCCAGCAAAAGCAGCGGCAGAATCTCCGTTGCGAGAAACACCGGGTCCGCCCATTTCTCCAACCGCATCCGCAAAAGCTCGAAACCCACCCCGCCGCGATCCGGATCTTCCACCGTCAACCCGCCCGGAAGCACGGCATGCACCGCGGCGAAAAGCAGAGCCGCCAGCCCGATCGCCGCGGAGGGCCGCAACCATCGGAAAAAAATCCCCAGAGCGGCCCCGCGGAACACGCATTCCTGAACCACCACCATCACGGATGTTAGGAAAAACAGTTTTGCCACCGCCCGCACCCCCGCCGTCCCGCCGTTCCACTCGAATGCCCCCGCGCCCGCCAGCCCGCAGCCAATCAACAGAAAAATGCTTCCTGACAGCAAAAAACCGGTGATCAGATGGGCCGCTCCCAGGCCGCTTTTCTCCAACGGCTGTCCCGTGGGCCCGAGCCGTGCTCCGGCCGGTAGGCGCAGGGACCAGGATCCCGCCTCACCGGCTTTCGCCTTGCCCCCCAGCTTCAGCCACTCGATCAACGGCAACAGCAGGATCACCGCTGTCAGCAGCAAACCCATCTGGTAAAATTCCGGGAATCCGGCTTCCCGGCACCAATCCGCCAAGGCATCCAGCAGTGCGTTCGTGCGCTTTGATTGCGTTACCTCCGCCAGCGCCTTGCCCGCGTTGTAAAGCCACGGGGAGATCCACGCCCCCCCGGCCACGCTGGCCGCCGCGTAGAGCCAAACTTTCAGACTATCGCTCGCAGTCGCTCCACGCACGCGGGGAGGCTCGCATTCCCCGGCGCGGATGAAAAGTCCCTTTCAAGCTCCTGCCTGCTTGCAACTTTTCCCCGCTCTCCCGAGCCTCGCGCCATGGAAAGTCACGAATGGAAAGAGCGCGATGAGGATGGCGTCCGATATTACCGCGCCAACTTCCACGCGAACCACTGGGGGTTTCTCACCACCACGCAGAAACGCGATCCCGTATGGGAACGCGTGGAACAACCATCCGAGGCCCTCTGGCGGGCCCTGCGCGACATCGTTTGGAGAAAATACCAGCGCAAACGCTGCCCGTGGGAGCGCGTGGCGGAGATCGACAACATCCTCGGCGACACCCCGCCCCCGCGCGGTTGATGCCGATACCGCCGGCAGCCTTGTTTCCCCGGTCAACGTTCAAGGTGGGGCGCCGGCTTTATCGCCGATTGCCTGCAGCATCGCTTTGGCTGATGCGGAAACGGTATCGGACTTCATCAAGAACGAAACCGGCCATGGCCTCGCTCTTCGATGCGCCGTCGGCCTGAAATCCCAGAGCCTCATAAAAATGTTGTGCTGAATGGTTCTTGGATAATGTCCAGAGTGTCACCAGGCTAAAACCGTGGTCATATGCAAATGAAAGAGCGGACGAACATAAGGCCCGCCCCATGCCCTTCCTCCAGTGAAGAGGATCAATGTATATGGCGATGATTTCCGCTGCGTTGTGTGTGTCGCTATCTCTGGATGGCGAAATGTGACAGAATCCGGTGATCTCACCATCGCAATGAGTCACAAGAAGAGGAGAATGGTCATCATCCACAAAGCGCCTCCAGGTTCGTTCGCGTTGCTCGGCACGTAATCCTTGTAGATACGATTCGGGGATAATATCGCGATATGCGACTTTCCACGATGAGACCTGAATCTCGGCAATTCTGAAAGCGTCTTCGATTGTAGCGTTGCGGATCATCCGGGATTATTGGGCGAACAGGCGGCTCACTACGGCAGCGCCTGTTCCACCTGCACCGATTCCGCCGACAGCAATATTGGCTTGCACATGGTTTTTGTGTTATTCTTCTTGAGCTATAATAATATCAGGAAAACGGGCACTTCCATAGCGTTCAAAATCCTGCAAATGGGCATGCCCAAATATTTGATTGCTGTTCTCAATACCATTGGCGCAATGCTCAAAAAATCGAGAAATCCTTCTTAATTCTTCTGGGTATGCAATAAAATAAATCTCTTTTGATTCATTACAATCTCCAGAAGATAATTTAGTTATTATTTTCATGATATATTTTTACCTAGGAGGAGGGGTCTATCCATGATCGTCCAGCCAATTTCTTGTCTTGTTTGGATTCTGAAAGCGTCTTCGATTGTAGCGTCGCGGATCATCCGGGATTATTGGGCGAACAGGCGGCTCGCTACGGCAGCGCCTGTTCCACCCGCACCGATTCCGCCGACAGCAGATCGCGCAGCCGTGTGCTCAAAGTCGCCTCCACGCCATCCAGCAGCCCGCTCCGTTGGGCCTCTTCCTTCATCTGCGCCCGCAGTTCCCGTAGAATCTGGGCACGATCCGCAGGCTGCACGCGGTTCAGCCAACCGCTGTCCTCGCTGAGAACATCGAAGTCCACCAACTCCACCGAAAGAATCTCCGGCTTCGGAAAACGCGCCACGGGACGTCCGTTTTCCATCCGCAGCGAAGTCCCCGGCGTCAGGCGGTAGCCCCCTTTCACCTGATAGTGGCCGCGCACGATCAGCTTCTTCGTCCCCAGCGGAACGAAGGTGAATTTCTCCGACTTCTCGATCGTGCGGGTCGCGCTCATCCGCATTTCCAGCAGGGAAAGCTCCGTGACTTCCGTCGTTTCCACGATTTCCGCGCGCCCCTCCACCACGCGCGTGTCCGTGCTCGTCACCGCCGCGAGAACCTTGTCGAGGCTCCGCTCCACGGTGGTTTTCGTTCCGGAAATCGCGCGTTCCAAAGGGCCTATAATCAACAACCACAAGCCGCCGATCAGTGCGACGACAGTAACCAGCCAGCGTAGTGTCCGCCACATTTCCACCCGGTGTTCCATTCCCCGACCCTACCCGCTCTGCCCAAATCTCCAAGCAGAACCTCCGGCCGCCCCGATTGGACCCATGAAACCTGTTTCGGTCTGCTGTGGGCGGCAAATTCCCCGCGGATTCTTTCGTGGATCGTTCTGGTTGTTTCGTGCTTGCAATCAAATGGTTGCGATGGATTGGGGAGGGCGGTGGCGTGAGATTTGGGAGGTCTGGTCGCGAGATTCTCAAAAAAACTTCACGAAAAGCATTGACCTGCGGGGTCGTGGGCGGCTAGGGTGGGCGCGTCGCCCCGCAAGAGGGTGGCCCGAGAG
>CAZVSA010000154.1:1686-9757 GCA_964629955.1 uncultured Luteolibacter sp. | reverse complement strand
CGAGGGCGCACTCCGGAACACGCGGGGGCGCGTGTGGTCCCCGAAGGCAAAGAGGTGGCGACCGGTGATCGCCACCACGGCGCGTCTCAGGGGCTGGTGCCATCGAGAAATGATTTCCTGCAAAGCTCGGCGTACTTGCCGCCGCGGGCGAGGAGATCCGCGTGGGTTCCCTGCTCGATGACTTCTCCTTTCTCCAGCACGTAAATGCGGGCGGCGTTCTGGATGGTGGAGAGCCGGTGGGCGATGACGAACGCCGTCCGGTTTTCCATCAGTCGGTCGAGCGCGTCCTGGATTTGCCGTTCCGTTTCCGAATCCACGGATGCGGTGGCTTCGTCCAACAGGAGGATCGGCGCGTTTTTCAACAAGGCCCGCGCGATCGAGAGGCGCTGCTTTTCCCCGCCGGAGAGTTTCACGCCGCGCTCGCCCACATTCGTATCGAGGCCTTGTGGCAGCCCGCGGACGAAATCTCCGGCATGCGCCGCTTCCAATGCCGTCCACAATTCGTCGCCGGACGCGCCGCGCCGCGCGAGGAGCAGGTTTTCGCGCACGGTGCCGTTGAAGAGGAACGGCTCCTGGGTGACGTAGGCCAGATGGGACCGGAGGGAGGATTTCGCAAGGGTGGAGATGTCGGTTCCATCGATGGCCACCTTTCCGCCGGTGGTTTCGTAAAAGCGCGCCAACAGGGAGAGGACCGTGGTTTTTCCCGCTCCGGTCGAGCCCACCAGCGCCACCGTCTGCCCGGGGAGCGCCTCCAGGGTCACGTTCCGCAGGGTCGGCTGGTCCTGATAGGAAAAGGAGACGCCGTCGAAGCGCACGTGCCCGGTGATGCGGGATGGCAATTGGCCGCCGTCCACCGCGTTCGGTTCCTCTTCGGAGTCGAGGATGTCGAACACGCGATCCGCCGCCGCGCGTCCGGACAGCAGCATCTGGTTCAGCGAATTGAGCCGGTCGATCGGCTCGTAGAAAAGGGAGAGGAAAAGCAGGAATCTCAGGAAATCCCCGTGCGTCATGCTGCCCTGCATCACCGCCGCTCCACCGAAGCCGAGGACCAGCACATAGCCGGTCATTCTTACGAAGGACATGCTTGGCGAGTAAATCGCCCACCACCGCATCATCCTCAGATTCGCTTTCCGCAGGGCGTCGGAAAAGCGGTTGAAGCGCAGATGCTCCTCGGTTTCCGCGGCGTAGGATTTGATCTGCCTGATTCCGGAAATGTTGTCGTGGAGGACCGCGTTCACATCGGACGATGCCTCCCGCTGGTTGCGGTAGCGGTCCCGCCCGCGGGTGGAATACAGCCATGCCCCCACCGCCAGCACGGGAACGGGCAGGGTCGCCCAGCCGGCCACCTCCGCGTTGAGGTAAAACAGGAACAGGCCGATGCCGATCACCTGCAGGATGGCCACGAGGCCTTGCTCGATGCCGTCGATGAGCACCCGCTCCATGTTCGTCACATCCTCCACCACGCGCGTCATCACATCGCCCGTTCGCCGGGTGTCGAACCAGCGCAGGGGCAGCCGCTGGATCTTTTCGTACAGGTCCGAGCGGATGTCGAAGATCACCTTCTGCTCGAAGATGTTATTGATGAAAATCCGCAGCGAATTGAGCACGCTGTTGGCAAAAAAACCGAGCAGCGCGACAAAAATCCAAAAAGAAAATTCCCCGTGGCGCGCCGGCTCCGGGATGATCTTGTCCACGACGAAGCCGGCCGTGTTCGGGAATACGAAGACCGCCGCCGTCATGCCCACCGCGCAGAAAAGCTGCGCGGATGCGAGAAACGGGTAGCGGCGCAGGTAGGAAAAAACGCGCAGGATTGATTTCATCGGGCCGCCCGACCGTTGGCTGCGTGTGGGCACTTTGTAAAGCCGTGTGGAGTCCGGGATAAAAACTCCGTAAAATTTGATGTTGCCGAAGCGGAACGGGACTTCCTATTGTCCCGCCCACACGCGGAATTGAACGCTCACACCTAAAAAAACCCATGGCCAACGTCTTCGGAATCCTCACCGCTATTGTCCTCGCTATCTCAGCGTTCATCGCCTTCAAAAACAAGAAGGCCCACGAAAACGAAATCGCAAACAGGGCGAGCGAGGCGGAAAACCTCGTCCGGACCCAGGTGCGCTTCGATACGGCCAGCGACACGGCCAAAAGATTGCCTCTGGAGATCGACACCGTGAACGAATCCATCGCCGGTCTCACTGCCCAGGAGACCAGCCTCAAGGAGTCCGAGGCGGATCTCACCAACCAGCGCGGGCAGAAAAGCTCCGAGATCGAATCCAACAAGGCGAAGCTTGAAGAGATTGCCCGCAAGACCGCCGAGACCGGAGATGTCAAGGAGCTTGCGGCGAAAATCCGCGCTCTCAATGCCGATATCGAGGATCTCACCACCACCATCGCCGATTCCAAGGCCACTCTCGCCGATGTCACGGCCCAGAGCACCCAGGCGGAAGCCATCGCCAGCGCCCGCAGGACGGAATTTGAATTGATGTCCCGTGGAGAATCCCTGTCGGGTTTGAACACACGCATCCGCTCCATCTATCCGGGCTGGGGCTTCGTCACCCTCGCTTCGGGCAACAATGCGGGAGTGATCGCCAATTCCACCCTTGATGTGGTCCGCGATGGAGAGGTAATCGCCAAGTTGCTGGTCACCGCGGTTGAGGAGTCCACGGCCTCCGCTACGATCATTCCGGATTCCCTTGCCGAAGACGTCACGCTCATGATCGGGGATCAGGTGATCCCGGGAAGCAGGGTCGCCGCCTCCGCATCGGGCAGAAACTGAAACCAGTCCGCCGTCTCCAACCCATTTTTTCGGAAAAAACCTCAATGAAAGCCATTTTTTACGTCCTTGCCATCCTTGTTGCCGGTGGTGCCGCATATTTCACCACCGTTCAAACGGGAAAAATCGAAGTAGTTCAGAAGGAGCGCCTCGATACCATCCGCACCAATGAGAGTGTTGCCGCCAATGCCTCCAAGCTTGAGGAGGACATCGTGCGTCTGGAGGGAGAACTCGGGGACGCCAAGGAAGCCGAAGCGCTCGTCAGTGCCAGCGTATCCTCCCGCACACAAAACGTTTCCACTCTGAAAAAGGAGATCGCGGATTTCGACGCCGAGCTTGAGCAGCAGCAACAGCAGTTTTCCGCGCTGGAGGAAGCTCTCGAAGAGGTGAACAAGATTCTCAAGGACATCGGTACCGACGTGACCTTGGAAACTCTTCCGGAGGAAGTTGCCAATATCGAGAACAACAAGGACCAGCTTGAGACGGAACTTAGCGAACTAGAAGCCCTCATCGAAGGCGGTCGCAAGCAGACCGCCGCGAGCCAGGCGGAAGCCGCCCGGCTTGCCGAGCGCAAGGACCGTCGCAACGCCCGCATCCGTGGGAACGCCATGGAAGCGGTGGTCACCGCGGTGAATCCCGAGTGGGGCTTCATCGTGATCGGTGCCGGTTCCAATTCCGGGTTCACTCCCCAGACGGCCCTTCTGGTTCAACGCGGCGGAACGCTCATCGCCCGTGTGAAACCCTCTTCCATCGAGCCCACCCAGACGATCGCCGAGATCGACGAGAAAAGCCTCGGTTTGGGCGTGCGCGTGCAGCCGGGCGACCGGGTGATCCTCGCCCAGCCCGCGACGGATTGATCGGGGGTTTTTCGATTTCCTGTTTTTTTCAAAGACTCCGGAGGCTTGCATGCTTCCGGAGTCTCTTTATATTCCGGCCCATGATTCGTTTCGCCGTTTTTCCGTTCGCAGTTCTGATTTCAGGCGCAGCTCTCACTTCCTGTGCTTTGCAGGATCCTGAAAAGAAACCCGCGGGACCGGTTTCGAGCAGCCGGCAGATCCCATGGAACACCCCGGTGGCCGGACAAGGAGGCGGACAGCTTGGAATGCTGCCGCAGAACCAGCACCGCCGCTGAGAAAGCTGTATGGGATTCGGGGAGCACACGCACTGTGGTGACGATCACCGGTCGCCACCCCTCGCGCTCCGGGGGCTGGTATGGCCAAGCCGCCCCGCATCCGGAAAACCTCCCCGCCTGTTTCCGCCCGTTTCCGGCGAGGGTGCCGGAAACCGCACGCGAGGGCGCGTGCGGTCCCCCCGGTTGATCAGTCGCGATGGTAGGGCGATCCCGCGCGGAGCGCCGCGACCCGGTAAAGCTGTTCCAGCAGCACCAGCAGGGCGAGTTCGTGTTGCATGGTGAAGCGGGACAGGGAAATCACCTGGTCGCAGGCCGCGCGCAGCTCCGCGGTGTGGCCGTCGGCGGCTCCGATGAGGAAGGCGATCTTTTTCACCCCGCCACGCAATTCCAGTTCCTGGAGCCGGTCCGCGAAGACGCGGGTGGAGGGAGTTTCCCCCCGTTCATCCATTGCGATGCGGAAGCAACCCTGCGAGCGTTCCAGAAGCCGTGCCGATACCTCTTCGCTCGTTCCGGCTTTGACGATCACAAGCTCGTGGCTTCCGTGGCGGGAAAGCCTTTTGAGATATTCCTCAACCCCCGCTTTGGCATAAGCGAGGGCGGGTTTCCCGGCGACGATGAGAAGGGTCTGCATACGGAGTGCCGGAGCGGGTAAAGGCCCGGCGGACCGTTTACGAGATCTTCTCGAATTTTCCGTTGGAATCGCCGATGCGTTCCGCGTTCACCCCCATGCGGTCGAGCAGGGAAAGGTAGAGGTTGGTCATGGGGGTGCCCTCGGGAGCGGTGATCACACGGCCTTGTTTGAGGGTGTTGCCGCCATGGCCGGCGAGCAGGAGCGGAAGGTCGGTGTGGTCGTGGCGGTCTCCGTCGCGGATGCCGCCGCCGTAGACGATCATCGAATTGTCCAGCAGGGTTCCTTCGCCATCCGGGGTCTCGCGCATCCTTTCGAGGAACCAGGCGAACTGCTCGATGTAGAACCGGTCGATCCTTGCGATTTGTTCGAGGTTTTCCTTGTTTCCCTGGTGGTGGGAAATGTGGTGGTGGCCGTTCGGCACGCCGATCTCCGGGAAGCTCCGGCCGGAGCCGTCGTGGGCGAGAAGGAAGGAGGAAATCCGGGTGGTGTCCGTGCGGAAGGCGAGGAGCATCATCTCGTACATCATGCGGATGTGTTCCTCGTAGGTGCCGGGAACTCCATTGGGGCGTTCTTCCTCGGGGGTCTCGATGCGGAATTTTTCGGCGCGTTCGATGCGGGACTCGATGTCACGGACGGCGGTGAGGTATTCGTCCATTTTCCCCTGATCGGAGGAATCGAGGCGGCGGTTGAGGCGTTTGGCGTCGTCGATGACGAAATCGAGGATGCTTTTGTGGCGGGCGCGGCGGGCGCGGTCCGCCTCGGCGTTGCCGGAGCCGAAGAGTTTTTCAAAGACCATGCGGGGATCGCGCTCGGCGGGGGCGGGCGTGCCTTCGGAGCGCCACGAGAGATTGAACTGGTAGGCGCAGGAGTAGCCGGAGTCGCAGTGTCCCGAGCGGCGCGGGGGGTCGGTGGAAAGCTCCAGCGAGGGGATCCGCGTGTGATGGCCGATCTGTGCGGCGGCGATCTGGTCGATGGAAACCCCGACGCGGATATCCGATCCGGCGGTTTTCCGGGCCTGGCAGCCGGTGAGGAAAGTGGCGTTCGCGCGGGCGTGATCCCCGGGGCCGTCGCCGTTCGCGCGGGCCTTGTCGTGATCCAGCCCCCGGAGGACGGAGTAGTGGGAGCGGAGGTTCGCGAGAGGGGAGAGCGTGGCGGAGGTGTTCTCATTTCCCTCCGGGAACCAATGGGCGACGTTCACGCCGTTCGGGATGTAAACGAAAGCCATCCGGAGCGGCGACGCGGTGGAGGCCGCGGCGGTGGCCGCGCCGACGCTCTGGAGCGAGGGCAGGGCCAGGGTGGTGGCGAGGCCTTTGAGGAAGTTTCTGCGGCTTTTCATGAGCTGGAAGAGGTGGCGGGATTACTCCGCGGCGGTTGGATCGCGGCGGTATTGGAATGGGACGGCTTCCGCGACGGCAATGACCCATGAAGAGAAACGTGCATCGTTGGCCTGAGCTTTCAAAACAATTTCATCCACCGCGGGGCGGTCGTACCATTGGAGGCCGCGGCCGAGGGCATAGGTGAGCATTTTATCGGCCACGGCGCGATGAAATGTTCCCCGGTAGTCGCGGGCGATGATTTCCCGGAGTTCCACCGCGTTGGCGAATTTCTGCCCGGTGACGAGCTTGTCCGAGGCGTCGATGGGATTTCCCCGGTCTTCGTCCCGCCAGCGGCCGACGCCGTCGAAGTTTTCCAGGCCGAAGCCGATCGGGTCCATCAGCGCATGGCAGGAGGAGCAGTTCGGATCGTCGCGGTGTTGCTCAAGCCGCTGGCGGAGGGAGGTCCTGTCCCTGTCGCGGGGGTTGGTTTCCAGGGCCTCGACATTCGGGGGCGGGGGCGGGGGCGGGGTGTTGAGCAGGTTTTCGAGGATGAATTTTCCGCGGAGCACGGGGGAGGTGCGGGTGGGGAAGGAGGTGAGGGTGAGGATCGAGCCATGGCCGAGGAGGCCGCGCCGCGGATTCCCTTCGAGGGAGACTTTGCGGAACTCGTTGCCCTTGATTTCCCCGATGCCGTAGTGATTGGCGAGCCGTTCGTTGAGGAAGGTGAAATCGGCTTCCAGCAGGGTGTGGATGGGCAGGTCTTCGCGGATCACGTGCTCGATGAGGGATTCGGTTTCCCGCTTCATGTCCCTGGCAACCTCGTGGTTGAAGCCCGCGAATACGCGCTGGTTCGGAGAAACGGCATCCATATCCCGGAGTTGCAGCCATTGGCCGGCGAAATTATCGACCAAGGCGCGGGATCTGGGGGCGGCGAGCATCCGGCGCACTTCGTCGTGGAGGTTTTCCCGGAGTTTTCCCTCATCGGCGAGTTTTCCCAGCTCCGCGTCGGGCATGGAACTCCAGAGGAAATAGGAAAGCCGCGAGGCGAGCGCGTGCTCGGAGATCCGGGTTCTGCCGCCGGTGCCGGAGGAATCCGCCAGGGGAGGTTCCTCGCGGAAAAGGAAGGAAGGGGAAACGAGCATCGCTTCCAGCGCCATTTGGACGGCTTCTTCGACATCGCCTCCGCCTCGTTTCGCGTGTTCGAGGAAAACAAGGTAGCGGGTCACTTCTTCCGCGCCGACCGGGCGCCGGAACGCCTGCCGGGCGAAGCGGCTCAGGATGGAGGTCATGTAGTCTTCATCGGACTGATCCTGCTCTCTCGGATGGAAGATTTTGCGGTGCGATTCGCGTTTCGGCGCCAGCGGTCCGTCGAGGGGGCCGCGCACCGTCAGGTGATGGATCAGGAGGTTGCGGTCGCGGCGGGACGGGTCGGCCGTTTCGTCGTAGTGGTCGTTCAGAAACGCGATGCGGACGGGAACCTGGCCGTTGCCTTCCAGTTCCACTTCAAAGTCGTAATTGCCGGGTTCTTCCCGCGGGCTGGGCACGTCCCACACCGTCAGCGCGTTGCCGGCGATGCGGAGTTCCATCTTCGCTTCCTCGTCTCCCGCCGGGGTGCTGCTTGCGCGGACGCGGATCAGATAACGCCCGTTGCCCCGCAGGCGGACATCGCGACCGGCCTCGCCATTGACGTGCAGAAGCCATTCTCCTCCATCCCGGTCGCCGTTTCCCCGCAGCTCCCTGCCCCGGAGGGAGGTTTCGTAAGGTTCCTGCGGGCCTGGTTCCACCGCGGCCTCCAATGCCATGCGCGCGGCTTCCAGATAGCGTTCCAGATGGAGCGGCGAGAGGGTGAGCACGTCGCTGATGTTGTCGAATCCATACCCGGAATCGTCCGGCGGCAGGATTTCGTGTACATTCACGTTCACTCCCAGCAGATCGCGGATGGTGTTCTGGTATTCCGTGCGGTTCAGCCGGTGGAGCATCACGTGGCCCGGATCCGGGTTGTCGGGATCGATGGGGAAGATGGCGTCGTCGATCCAGGAAATCATTTTCGCCCGCTCCTCGTCGCTTGGCATGAACTCGTCCGGCGGAGGCATCAGGCGGAAGTCGATGTGGTCGCGGATGCGTTTCCACATGTCGCGGTTGGCGATCATCACGTCGATCGAGTCGTAATACTCCAGATCGAGTTCCCCTTTTTTGATGCCGTCGGCGTGGCAATCGTAGCA
>CAZVSA010000154.1:0-1676 GCA_964629955.1 uncultured Luteolibacter sp. | reverse complement strand
AAGATCGGCAGGATCTCCTTGGCGTACGTCTCCGCGAGGGCTCCGGCGCTTTCGCCATGGGCCATGCAGGCGGCGGCCGCCACGGAAGCGGATGCGCGGAGAAGGGGTTTGATCGTCAATCTTTCCATGTCGGACCGGCAATTTACGTCATTCCGAGGGGGAAGCTCGCAGAAATTGTGCGGAAATTCTCGATGTGGCGGGAGCGGGTGCTGAAAAAACGGCGGGGAGGCCGAAAAATTCGCGTTGCTTCCCCGCCCCGCGCCCCGCGAGAGTCGCCCGCGCAATGCTAGATATCCGTGTCATCCGCGAAAATCCCGCCGCCGTTCAGGAGCGCCTGAAAACCCGCGGCGGAGATCACTGGAAATTGATCGATGAAGTCCTCGCCTGCGACGAAGCCCGTCGCGCGGCGGAGACTTCCAAGCAGCAGCTCCAGAATTCCCGGAAGACCATTTCCAAGCAGATCGGCATCGCGAAAGGGAAAGGCGAAGACACCTCGGCCATCGAGGCGGAGGTCCGGGGAATCAACGACCGGATCGCGGCGCTGGACGAGGAATCGGAAGCCGCGGGGCGGCGCCAGCATGATCTGCTGATGGAAATTCCCAACCTCCCGCATGACGGCTGCCCGGTGGGGGAGGATGAAACGGCAAATCCCGTGGTCCGCACCTGGGGGGAGAAACCCGCGCTGGAGGAGCCGAAGGATCACCTGGTGCTGGCCGAGGCGCTCGGGCTCATTTCGCTGGAAGACGCCACCCGCATCGCCGGTTCCGGTTTCGCCGTTTACCGGGGCAAGGGCGCCCGCCTGGAACGGGCGCTCATCTCGTTCCTGCTGGATCTCCAGTCCGGCGAGCACGGCTACGAGGAGGTGAACGTCCCCCACGTGGTGCTGCGCGAATGCATGGAGGGCACCGGCCAGTTGCCGAAATTCGAGGACGACATGTATGGCACGGATGCCGGGGAGGATGGCCGCAACCAGCTTTTCCTCGCACCCACCGCGGAGGTGCCGGTGACCAATCTCTACCGCGACACCCTGCTGCACGAGAGCGAGCTGCCGAAACGGCTGTGCGCCTACACCCCTTGTTTCCGCCGCGAGGCCGGTAGTGCGGGCCGAGACAACCGCGGCATCATCCGCATGCACCAGTTCGACAAGGTGGAACTGGTCCAGATCGTTCATCCCGATCAGGGAGTGGAAACGCTGGAGGCGCTCACCGGCCATGCCGAGGCCGCTTTGCAAAAGCTGGGGTTGCACTACCGGACCATCGAGCTGTGTACGGGAGACGTAGGGGCGAACGCCACGAAAACCTACGACATCGAGGTTTGGGCGCCCGGCCAGGGGAAATATCTCGAAGTATCGAGCTGCTCGTTGTTCGGCGATTTCCAGGCGCGCCGCATGAAGTTGCGTTTCAAGGACGCAGAGGGGAAAAACCGCTTCCCTCACACATTGAATGGCTCGGGAACCGCGCTGCCACGCTTGTATGTCGCGTTGCTGGAGCAGTATCAGCAACCGGACGGTTCCATCCGGATTCCCGGGGTGTTGGTTCCTTATTTCGGAGCGGGTTCGATCGAGGCGGCTTCGTAACCGGTAGGGGGAACTGTAGCGGCGATCACCGGTCGCCGCCTCTTCTGGATTCGGGGAGCACACGCGCCCCCGCGTGTTCCGGAGTGCGCCCTCGCGCTCC
>CAZVSA010000153.1:0-9806 GCA_964629955.1 uncultured Luteolibacter sp. | reverse complement strand
GCCGAATGTAGCAACAGTCACACCGATACGCTATATTTTTATTTAAAATGCTCTAGTATCATCCCATGTCGAACCACCGCAGCTTCTCCGGATTCCGGTGCGCGAAAATTTTCCCGATTCTCCCTTCCGCGATTTCCACCGTCAGCGCCGTCACCACCACTCCACCCAGACAAATCAATACACCCGGCACTCCGTTGAAAAACGCCGGACGCACCTCCCGGAACCCTCTCGCCGGACCTTGATCCCGCGAAATCCCGATGAAAAATTTCGCGATCGTCCCCCGATCGGTCAGCACCTCCGGTACCGCGGTCGCCTTGCCGCCGCCATCCGAATAAAGCGCGACCTCCTCGCCCAATATCTCCATCAACGGCTCCATCTCCCCCTCGCGGCACGCATCCAGAAAGCGATGGAGCAATTTCTCATGCTCCGCCCGGCTCGCCGTAAAGCGCGGCCTCCCCGCACGCACACGCTCCCGTGCACGCGAAACCAGTTTCCGGCAATTCTCCTCGGGACGATCCAAGATCGTTGAAATCTCACGGAACCCATAGCCGAAAACATCGTGCAGCAAAAACCCCACCCGTTCCACCGGCGATAACTTCTCAAGCATCAACATCAGCGCGATCGATACGCTCTCATCCATCTCCGCCACCGATTCCACGGGCACCTTCTCCACATACGGTTCCGGCAGCCACGTTCCATAGTAATCCTCCCGCTTCGCCTTCAACGCCTTCAACCGGTCCAGGCAAAGCCGGCTGATCACCGTTGTCAGCCAGCTCCGCGGCCGTCCGATCCCGGCCGTCTCCGCCCGCGACCAGCGCAGCCACGTCTCCTGCACCATATCTTCCGCATCGCTCATCGAACCCAGCATGCGGTAGGCGATGCCCCGCAGCAGACAGCGGTGCTCCTCGAAGGCATCAAGGGAATCGTTCTCCGCATTCATCACCTCATTCCAGCAGTTCCGGCATCAAGGCACAGCTTTCGGAATGCCCCAAGGCCCGCTTGATCGTCGGGTAAAGTTTCATCGCCAGAATATTCACCGCCAGCTCCGCGACCACCTCCGCCCCGAGCCGGTCCCGCAGCCGTGGCAACAAATCCTCATCCATATCCATATTCAGCGCCACCGCCCGCGCATAGTCAAACACGTCGCGCCGTCCGGCATCCAGCCCCTCCCCGCCGCGCAACACCGCACGGATCACCTCTTCCGGTACCTTCGCCCCCCGCGCCATTTTCACGTTCAGCACCGTGCACGGGCCGCAATCCTGCGCGTGCATCGCCGCCAGCTTCGCGATCATCAGCAATTCCACCGGAGCCGCCTTTTGGACGCGGGCCATCGGCATCGCCGCTTCGAACGCACGCCATGCCACCGGCGAAGCGTCCATCAGTTCCTCCAGATAGCCCGTGTCATAGTCATAATGCTCCCCGAAACCGCGGATCATTTTCCGCGATGCTTCGAGATCGTCTTTCATGGGAATGGATTTGGTCTTCATACACCGGAAAAGACGATCCAGCCGGACAAAACGTGACCGGCCCGATCCATTTTTTTCTGAACCGGCACGCCCCCACACAGGACAGGCGGCGGTCTTTCCCCGCTGAAGTTGCGCTGGAACCCGGCCGATCCTCGGCTAGATATCATCACACCGGATCCCAAAAGGGCTCCGGCACCCCGTCGCCCGAATCCCGCCCTCCCCATGGAAACCTCCGGCCCCAACATCCCGCTCTACCGCGAAATCAACGACTGCCATGAAGCGACCGGTTTCCCCCTGCGCAGCGAGCTGCCCGAATTCTACATCTTCACGCTGGAGGACACCTACCCCTGCCCGCGCATGGCCATGCCGCCGTTCCGCCGCGGCTTCTATCAGGTCACCCTCTTCGAATCCATGGCCGGCGCGAAAATCCATATCGAGGACGAAGCCATCGGCGACACCCCGGACGTCCTGCTCTTCTCCCCTCCCGAGCAAATTCTCTCTTGGGTCTGCGGCGGTGCGGAGCGTGGATTCATGCTCTACTTCAAAGCCGGACTTCTCGCCTCCCTCGGCCGCGCCATCGAGGAAATGTTCCCCTTCTTCGAATCCTCCGCCGCCAATGTCCTGCCTCTCGCCCCGGAGGACCGCCAGTCCCTGCACCGGCACTTCACCGCGCTGCGGGAAGCCTCGCGCGCCGATCACGCCTACCGCCTTCCCCAGCTCGCCGGTCTCACCACCGCCTTCCTCTACGAATGCCGCGGCATCTACGACCGCCTCGGCGGCGACCAGCCTTCCCGCCTCGGTTCTTCCGCTCTGGTGAACCGCTTCCGCCAGATGGTCGCGCGTTGTTTTTCTCATCACTGCACCGTCGAAAGCTACGCCGGGTGCCTGCACGTCTCCGCCGATCACCTCCGCGCCGTCGTGAAAAAACACACCGGCCGCACCGCCCGCGAATTCATCGACGAACGCATGGTGCTCGAGGCCCGCCGCCTGCTCGTCCACACCGACCTCAGCATCGGCGAAGTCGCCTGGCACCTGCAATTCGGCGAGCCCACCCACTTCACCCGCTTCTTCAAGCGCCAGACCGGACGCACCCCGCTCGAATTCCGGCGCGAATCTGCCGCAACCGTCGCCACGGTCGCGTAATCCACCCTCATCCCGGAAATCGGTCATTCCTGCCCGGACATTGGTTAACGTTCGCCTCCGCCGCTCTGGCATCGTGGAGGCATGTCAGCATCCACATCCACCCAAGCCGCCCTTCCCGCCACCGCTCTCATCGGCCTCGGAGCGATGGGCTCCACCCTCGCCCGCCTCACCCTGCAGGCCGGTGCCGCCACCACCGTCTGGAATCGCACTGCCTCCAAAGCGGAAACGCTCGCCCGGGACGGAGCCACCTCCGCCCCGGACGTCGCCGCCAGCGTCGCCGCCGCTGAAATCATCGTCGTCTGCGTGCACGACATCGCCGGCGGCCAGCGCCTGCTCGACGACCCTGCCGTCACTCGCGGACTGAAAGGCCGCCTCATCGTCCACCTCAGCACCGGCAATGCGGACGACGCCCGCCTCGCCCGGACTTGGGCCGGGCAACACGGCGCGCTCCTCCTCGCCGGAGCTATCCAGGCCGCGCCTTCGCAAATGGGTCGCCCCGACACCACCGTCCTCATCTCCGGCGACGAGGATGCATGGAAAAAAGCCCGGCCCATCCTGCGCCTTTACGGCGGCAACCTCGTCTATCTCGGTACCGACGCCGGAGCCGCCCCAACCATGGACCTCGCCACCCTTTCCTATGTCTACGGCACCATGATCGGCTTCACCCACGGCGCCCGCGTCGCCGAACAACAAGGCATCGATCTCAGAACCTACGGCCGCATCGTCGCCGAGATCGCCCCGTCCTTCGGAGAGTTCCTCCGCCACGAAGCCAACGTCATCCAATCCGGCGATTTCACCATCACGGAAAGCCCTCTCGCCATCTCCATCGAAGCCACCGAACGCCTCGCCGTCACCGCCCGCGAAGCCGGCATCAACGACGAATTCCCCGCCCTCGCCGCCGGCCTCTTCCGCCGGGCCGGAGAAGCCGGCCTCGCCCGCGAGGAAGCCGCCGCCCTCATCAAGATCCTCCGCTGAAATCCATCCGCTGCCATGAACCAATCCAACTCACCACTCACCGGAAAAACCGCCGTCGTCATCGGCGGCACCCACGGCATGGGCCTCGCCATCGCCAGATCCCTGCGATCCCGCGGCGCCCGCGTCCTGATCACCGGTCGCAACGAGAAAAACCTCGCCGCCGCCCAAGCCGATCTCGGTCCCGACGTCCCCGCCATCCGCAGCGATGCCGCGAACCTCCAGGACATCCACTCCCTGGCCGAAACCGTCCGCCGCGAACTCGGTTCCATCGACGCCCTCTTCATCAACGTCGGCGTCTCCGAATTCGCTCCATTCGATCAGGTCACCGAGGACTCCTTCGACCGACTCTTCTCCGTCAACACGAAGGGCGCCTTCTTCACCGCCCAACAGCTCGCCCCGTTGATCAACGCCGGCGGTTCCATGGTCTTTACCACCGTCACCCCCTGCCGCGGCACCCCGACCATGAGCGTCTATTTCGGCACCAAAGGCGCCGTCACCGCCTTCGCCAAAGCCATCGCCGCCGAACTCCTGCCACGTCATATCCGCGTCAACTGCGTCGCTCCCGGTTTCATCGACACCCCCACCATGGGCGTCGCCGGCCTCACCGCCGAAGAACGCGCCGCCCTCATGCAAGCCGGCGACGAAATCACCCCCATGAAACGCCACGGCACCCCCGGAGAAATCGCCCGCGCCGCCCTCTTCCTCGCCTTCGACGCCACCTTCACCACCGGCATCGAGCTGCCCGTCGATGGCGGACTTTCCTCCGTGGAAACCGCCACCTGATCCCCCACGGTTGACCCGGCCTCCGCAAAAGAGGAAACTGCGACCATGCGCTATCTCACGCTCACCCCGTCTCTCCCTCTGGCGGACGCGGTCGAGACGTTCCGGGCCTACGAAGGCTACCAACCTCCCCATGCCTTCGAGCGCGTGTTCCCCTCCGGCACGGTGGAAAACCGAAGCTGTCATGCATTGACGGCGAAGAGCCCAAAAAACATCCGGCCTGACATGGACAGGCCGGGTGTTTTAGAATTTCAGCGGCGGCGGCGAAGGCCGATGAGCCCGGCGGCGAAGGCAACGCAGGCCAGCGAGGACGGCTCCGGCACAACCTGCACGTAATTGGCTCCCTGCACCAATTCCAATGAAGTGATCTGTCCGTTGCCGGGGCCGTTCCAATTGATTTCAAAGCTGTCAATTCCGGAAACTCCCGTCAGATCCCATTGATAGGCGTAGATGTCATTGCTTTCCAGAACCACTCCGGTTCCGGGCTCCTGGGAGAACCAGGTCGCGTGGGTCGGGGAATAGTTGGTTCCATCGATGATGAGGGTGACCAGGGTGGAATCGAATTCCGCTCCTGTTCCCCGATAATTCACTTCCATCTGGAAGATGATGGTTTGCAGGTTCGCCAATGCCGTGAGGTCATGAATGGTGAAAGTGCCGGCTCCACTTGGTGAATAAGCCCCGGCACCAGCCAAATATCCACTGCCGGACGTTTTGTTGAACCAGGCATCACCCGAGCCGACGGTATTGGAGCCGATGGCATCGGGCCATGGGTCGTTGCTGGTGCCATGGGTGCCATATCCTGCGTAATTCGCCGATGATAGAATCGTTTCAGGCTCGGAGGCTTTCGCCCAGCCATCGTAGGATGTGGCGCCGAGATCGAATCCCGAGGGATTGATGTAAGCGGCGGATGCCGGCAGGGCGATTGAAACCAATGTTGCAAGTGTCAGGGGTCTGATAATCATATGGATGGATTCTGGTGTTTGTTGGTGATGTGATATGTTTTCATCCGGGAACGGGTGTTGTTCAGCCGGAGGACCATTTCATTTAATGGGAATGGAGATTTTTTCGCTTCCGGCCGCTTGCGAAAAATTGATGGTGTTTTGTGTATCGTGGCATCGAAGTGCAATTTGACGCCAATTCATGGGCAATGAGTCCAATGCGTTGATAAGTCTTCGGGATATGCCGCAGGCAGGGTAGGGCGAGACCGCCGGGCGCGCCGTGACTCTTTCTCCGCAGCGGGTGGGGCATCCATTGGCGGGGCCGGGGGAATGGCCGGGGTGAGAGCCATGGCAGATCGGGAAAAAGTGGGACGGCCCGGCGGTCCATCCCTACCGGATGGAAATCCGCCTCCGGCGTTGCAGCCACGATTCCCGGAACACTTTTGGCGGAATGCCCGCGTCACGTGGGCGGAATAATCTTTCAAGGTCTGCGCAATCGGAAAAATCCGCGGCCCGATGGGTTCAAGGGGCGTTCGATCCGCCACTTTCCGCCCTGCTGCACCGCACCGCCAAGCACCGTCCAGGTTCCGGCGGGGCTTTCCGCGGTTTGCAGGGTCCAGCCCGTGCTGCCTGCCACAGGCCATTCGATCACGACACCGGCTCCTCCCTGTGAGATGACGAGGACCGGCGGCGGTTGTGGCTGTGGTTCCGGTTCGGGTTCCGGAGTTACCACGGCGCGGGTGATCACCAGTCTGGGATAGGGTTGCAGGTGATCCGGCAACCCGCCGGCGGCGGCAAGGGCTCCCAGTTCCATCGATCCGAAGATCAGGTTGGTGGTTTGCGCCAGCGGCACATGTTCATTCTGGCACTGGAGAACGAATCCGTGGTTGGGAAGAGAGCCGGAGGCCCACGATTTGACGAGAGAGGTGACGTCCAGCTCGATCCATTGATCGACCACCGATACATAGGTGCTGGCCGCGGGAGAGCCCGCGGGCTGGATGGTGTTCCAGTTCGGGTAATTCGCCGTCACCGTTCCCCATGCCGAGCCCTGGCGGTAAACGACAAGGTTTCCCGGGCGGAATCCCCCGCCTTCCTGCGAATCGGGCTTCAAGGAGTACAGCCTGAGCTTCGCCGTGCCGATCTGCGCGGCGGGGATGGAAAGCCCGGCGAGATTGAATTGAATCAGGCTCTTTTGCGAGTGGACGCCGGGAGCGTGGGTGACGGGAGTATTGTTCACTCCCAGGTCATACGTGCTGCCGGTCGGCGCGCTGGTGAAGGAATAGACGTCGGTGTCTTTCACCGGGGTCAGCACCACGGTTTGCGCGGGGAGCGGCGAAGCACAGAGAATCGGAAAGAAGGCGGCGATCAGGCGTTTCATAAGTTCAGAATGTTTTCGTCAGCGAGATGCTGAAATTGCGGCCGGGAGCGGTGCCGCGGTCCGTCGTGGCACTGCCTCCGAGATGGCCGTTGCCCCTGCGCGCGGAACTCCAGTTCCAGTATTTTTCGTCCAGGATGTTGTTGATCCCGGCGTGGATGGAGAGGGTTTCCACCGGCTGCCACCAGAGCCCGAGATCGAGGGCGAACCACGAGGGAGGGCGGAAAAACGTCCCCTGGTTGGTGGTGTCATCCACACGGTCCACCGATGCGGTCCAGGTGCCGCTCAACCGGGCGCCGAAGCGGCTTTCCGGATCTTCGTATCCGAAAAACGCCACGCTTTTCCACGGCTCCACCGTGTTGAGCGGTTGTTTGCGGGTCAGATCGCTGCCGATGGTTCTTCCGGTGGCGAGACCGACCTGCCAGCCTTCGGTTTGCCGCCACCAGTAGCCCAGCTCCAGCACGCCCGAGACCTCGAAGCCGTAGATTTCCGCTTCGCCCCGGTTCACGGTGGTGACGATCTCCCGTCCGTCCGGGTCCAGCCCGCCGGTGGGGACTCCGTTCTCGATGAAGTCGCGGTATTTCGTGTGGTAGCCCGCCACCTGGAAACGCCCCGCCTTGCCTTCCCCCTTCACTCCGATTTCAAAGGCGTCGCTTTTTTCCTCATCGAGATCGGGGTTCGGGAGTGTGATCGTGCCGACCGGATTTCCTCCGTCCGGCGGGTGGTCGAAAACCATTGAAAGCTCTTCCGCCGTCGGGTTGCGCACGCCGCGGGACCAGGTGCCGTAGAACTGGATGCCATCGCTTGGTTTCCATGCCAGATTGAGGCGCGGTGCGATCGAAAGGTTTTCATGGCGTCCGGGCGCTTCTACGGTGTTTCCCGCTCCTCCGAGGATGGCGAGACGCGCGAGGTAGGCGGAGTTCGGGTCCGGTGAGATTTCCTGCCAGTCGAGGCGGATGCCCGGGGTGACGAAGAATTTGTCGCCGAAGGAGATCTCGTCCTGGAGATAAAATCCCGCCCGCTGCGTTTCGCTCGGAGAAAAGGAAATCCGGTCGCTTGCCACATTGCTGTCGATGCGGCGGAAGCGGTTTTCCGAGGTTTCCTCCGAGGCTTCGATGCCGGCGGTGAGCGTATGGGCGAAGCGATGGTCGTCGCCCCATTTCTTCGTTCCCCGCGCGGTCAGGCCGATGATGTCGGTGTCGAACTCGATGGTCTGCCGCCGTTGTCTGCCGGAATTGGGAATGGTGATGCCGCCGACGACCCGCGGCCTCGATGCCGATTCGTTGTCGCTGCGGCTTCCCGCGTGCTGCCAGTAGGCGTGGGTGTCGAGGCGGTCGAGCCAGTTGTTTTCCGGAGCCCAGGACCAGCGCAGGCTCGCCCTGTGACGTTCCAGAAACTGCTCGTTGTGGACGTAGTCGTTGAAGACGGAGAACGACGAAGCGGCCGCGCTGATCGCATTGGTGAACATGTCCCGCTCGAAAAACTCCAGAGCGAGGCGGAAGGTATGATCCTCGTGAACGTGCTCCGCTTTCAGCAGGGCGGCATGGGAGCTGAAATCGGCGGGATTGGGTTCCTCGCGCCCATTGTTCTTCATCTCGTTCCCTTCCCGTCCCGCGTAGAGAAACATCAGGGAGGTGTTTCCCGTTCTCACCGCTCCGCCCGCCTGGCCGGCGTAGCTTTCGTTCGCGGAGAAATACTGCGCGCGTAGTAGCCCGCCGGTGTTGGAACCTTTCAGGAAGCTTTCCGGCTCCGGCGTGCGGAAGGCCACCACGCCGCCGAGCGCGTCGCTGCCGTAGAGGGAGCTTGCGCCGCCCTTGAGCACCTCCACCATCCCGAACATCGCGGGGTCGAAGTAATCCCTCCCGATGCCGCCGGCGCCATCGCCGTCGCCCATGTCGAAGGACGTGGAAACGTATTGCGGCGGCTGGCGGATGTCGTCCAGCTCCATGGCGATGCGGTTGCCCTCCACTCCGCGGATGTTGATGCTTCCGTAGCCGCTCTGGCCGTAGCCGAAGGCGCCGTCCGCACTGCCGAAATCGAAGGGAAGGGAAACCGTGGGATCGTATTTCGCGAAGCCCGCGAGATCCTGCGAGCCCAGCCGGAGAAGCTCTTCGGCATCGGTCCGCAGGGTGGTGCCCGCGGCATCGATCCAGCGGCGCTCCGAGCGGGTGCCGATCACGACGAGTTCGCCGAGATCCTCGACGACGGAGCCGGAGCGGGTCCGTTCCTCCTCTTCGGCGGCCGCACATGGCAGGCAGGCGGCGAGAACCGCGAATGCGGCGGCGTAATGGCCGGGCCGCGCGGGACCGCCGGGGAGAGAAAAATTCCGTAACATGGATGGTAGGGTGGGGGAGCTTTTGAAAGCGGGATTCCGGGGGGAGGGGGGGCAGGCCGCCTCACCGCCTCCAAAGCCGGGTTATGGTTCGCTTTTGAGGACGACGAATGTTTTCAGGGTGCCGCGGATCTCATCGAGAGCGGGCGCTTCCCCTTCCCGCGCGTTTTCGGCGAAATCACCGACCACGTCGAAAATGCGGCCTTCGTCGGATTTCGCGAGGATCTCGATTCCTCCGCTGGCGGGCGAAAGTTCGTCCCACACATTGCGGACGTCCTGCCAGAAGGCGGCGGTCTTGTCCCAGTATTCGTTTGCCTTCGCGAAGTCGTGACCCTCCACGCGGATGTAATCATTGAAGCCGACCTCGCGGCAAAGCAGGTATTCCTCCCCGTCGCGCCTCACCAGTTTCGCGTTGTCCTGTTCGTGGAACCAGCCTTGGGGCGTGATGGTGTGGCGGTTGGTGACGACGAGCAGATCGTAGTCCTTGCGTTTGGTGTGTTCCCGGCGGGGCAGGGGACGGTTCGCCGCGGCGGTCCATTCGCTCGATTGCCCGTGATGCACCCACGCGCCGATGCCCTCATAGCGTGGAGAGTCATCCACCTGGGTGACGCGCTGGGACCACTTCCCGCGCGCTTCCTCCGGCGTGAGTTTTCGCGTTACCCAGGTGCGGTGGCCCTGGAATTCGAGAATTTCGGTATCCTCGTAGGTCCAGATCTGCGCCCAGTGTTTCACCACGGACGGCCCGACTTGCAGCAGATGCTGGAGCACGATGCGGCGGCCGCTGTCCTCGACCACTT
>CAZVSA010000152.1:0-9853 GCA_964629955.1 uncultured Luteolibacter sp. | reverse complement strand
CCCACGCCGTCCTGCATACCGCGAACTCATTGATCCGCCACAACCGGGGGCGGCGCGAAAAAGCCCTCCGCTCCACGAGAACCGGCGGCGATTCCGTCCGCATCGTCGCCATGCCCGGCGACGACGAGGAAGCGGAATTCATCGCCGAGGAAATCCTCGCGGAAAAGGGCGCGGTGGGCCGCCAGTGGGAGGATTTTGCCATTCTTTTCCGCACCAACGGCCAGAGCCGCAAACTCGAACTCGCCTTCCGCGAGCGGAAAATCCCCTACCGCATGGTCGGCGCGCAGAGTTTCTACGACCGCCGCGAGGTCCGCGACGTGCTCGCCTACGCGCAGCTCCTCGCATCCCCCGACACCGACGTCCCCCTGCTGCGCATCCTCAACGCGCCCAACCGCGGCATCGGCCAATCCACCGCCATTCTCGCCACCGAATGGAGCCGCGAGCACCACGAAAGCGTCTGGCAGAGCCTTTGCGATCCCGCCTTCACCGATACCCTCGGCCCGAAGGCCCGCACCGCCATCCAGGACTTCGTCGCCCTCATCGCCGGGGCGAAAAACCGCATCGATCTGGAAAAACAAAATCCCGCGGACATCCTCCAGGCCCTTCTCAAGGAAATCGAATACCTCCCGTGGATCGAGCGCTCCTGCAAATCGGACAGCGAGCGCCAGCAGCGCGGGGAAGGCATCCAAAGCGTGATCGACAGCCTCCGGGCCGCCGTGACGAAAGGAAAAAAACTCCAGGCGTTCCTCGATGAAAGCGCGCTCGCCTCCGACCGCGAGGACGACGATCTGGAGAAAAAACAGGGAGCCACCCTCATCACCCTCCACGCTTCCAAGGGTCTCGAATTCCCGATCGTTTTTCTCATCGGCCTGGAGGAAGGGGTGCTGCCCCACACCCGCAGCATCGCGGAAGGAACCAAGGACGAGGAACGCCGCCTCCTCTACGTGGGCATCACCCGCGCGCAGGACCAGCTCACCATGACCTACTGCGCCAACCGTATCAAATGGGGGCAATCGACCTCCTGCCAGCCCAGCAGCTTCATCGGCGAGCTGGACGACGCCCACCTCAACCACACCACCTACGAGGACATTCTCGGCACGGAAGCCAGCACCGAGGAGCTTGGCAATTTCTTCGGCGGGCTCAAGGGCATGCTCGAAGACATCTGACTTCCGCCGGATGGTCCTGTGTGCTCCCTGTAGCGGCGATCACCGGTCGCCGTTCTTCCCGAATCCCACCAAATACGTTTTCAACCCGCCTTTTCCATCCGCCGTTTCTCCAACTCGTCCCACTGCCCGCGGCTCACGATGTAGCCCACGCAAGCGGCCGTTCCGCAGCGGCAGGGATGATCCTCCCAGCAATCGACGTCGAATCCGTAATCGAAGGTCAGCTCCTCCTCCGGCTCGATGTCCCGCAGCGAATAGATGAAGATCCCGCGCCCGATGATCCACGCCTCGCAATTCGGCTCGCAGGAATGATTGATGAGGCGCGCCGTGTTCCAGGGCACGTCTCCGTCGATGTCATATTTCTTCGTCACGGTGAAGATGTAAACCGCCGCTCCTCCGGTCTTGAGCGACTTGCCGTGCTGGGAATGCGCGCGGCGCTCGCTTTCCTCCTTGTCGATCCACTCGCCCACGTACTCGATGATTCTCGATTCCTTCGGAATGAACTTCGTCGCATAAACCCCGCGGCCGTGAATTACGGAACCCCGGACTTCGCAAAGATCGCTCTGGCCCCTCTTCCACAACGCCAGAAGTTTCCTGTGGAGAACCGTCTCGGAAGGAACCGCCTTTTTCGCTCGCGCCATGGCTTCATCATAAGGATCAGCCCGCGGATGGCAATGTCATGCACATCGCAAGTGGCACGGTTCCGCGGATTTTAGCGACACCCGGGAAAGAAACGGGACGCGAAGGATATTTCCGCCGGCTCAAACGCCTCGTTCCCTGCCGCCGCTGGTCCGGGGAAATGCCCGCAGTGGCGGAAAACAAGGCGGGCGGGATGCTCCCGCCCTTTCAAAAATACCGGCCGGGGCTTTCATCAGCATTTCCCCGGCACCCGGGTCTTGTTTTCATCGTTGATTGCAATCGAATGCAAAATCTCCAAAAAACACCCATTTTTTGTCTTGCCGGGAGCAAAACAAACATGTCAAGGGTTGGAAACCCACAAACCCAAAGACCATGAAAACCCACATTCTTCCGGCAATGTTCGCCGGGCTCGCCGGTATGTCCGCCGCATGGGCGGAACTGCTGATTGATGAACCATTCGATTATTTCTCCGGCCCCGTGCATGACACGCCCTCCAGCGCCACCGGTTTGTCCGGAAATTGGGTCGTCGGAGGGCATGGATCGGTAAACACCAGCACCAACGTCAACTTCCTGTTTGAAAGCCTGGAGTTTGAAAACCACTTTCCCTCCGAAGGAACAGGAGCCTTGGAACTAAGGAATGCCGGACAAGGCAATTGGGGACTGCTGGGTGCGTCCATCTTCCTCGATGAGTCCTTGGATCCCGGGTCTCTCTCCGTTCTCTGGACATCGTCCATCATGCGCATCTCCTCCCCCGGCAACGACTACCACCCGGACTGGCGGGTCGAGCACCGGCTCAACACCTCCGCGGACGCCGGACTGAACACCAGCGCCCTTCGTGTGATGGCGCGTGATGAAGGCTCCAGCAACGGTGGCGACACCGTGAACACCACAAGCATCGCCGCCGTCGGCGCGGACCACCAGGTCGTGCGCGAGGGGGTGCTCGGCAACGCCCCCATCCAACCGGGCGTCAATTACCTCTATGTAACGCGTTCGACCATCGTTGCCGGCGCCATCACCGGGATCACGCTTTATACCTTTGATGAAGCCGCCTACGGCTCCTATCTCGTGGCCGCCATCGGCAATCCCGGCAATGCCGAAGCGCTTCTCGCCACCCACGCTCTCTTCACCCTGACCGACAGCGATGTAAGCACGGGCACCAACACCCTCACCAACAAAACGGCGCTCCAGTTCGGTATCAGCGGGGGACCGATCGGTGCCTTCGATGCCATCCGTGCGGGCACGGAAATCGGGGATGTCGTGAATCTTGACGCCACGCCCGCCTTCGATCTGGAGCTTCACTCTGCCACCCTCAACTTCACCCAGGCAACCATCGTGATTCACGATCTGGAAACGGCCGTGGTGGATGACACGGGGGAATTCCTGGTCTTTCTCGACTCCGCGGAAGTGGAGTCGTTCGGCGTGAATAAAACCGACGGAGTGACCACCATCACCATCCCCGTGGAAGTGGAAGCGAATACGAGCTACTTCGTTTACCTCTCCGTTCCACGGGAGGGAGAATCCTTTCAGGAATTCTACATCGATCTCGCCAGCCATCACATTCCCCTCGATCTTCCCGGCGACTCCGGCAGTGTGGGAAGCTGGGCCATACGCGAGTATTTCAATCCGCCGCCGCCACCCGAGCCGGAAGATCCGGAAAATCCGGATCCTCCGCTCCCGCCCGCCAACTCAATCCTCGCGGCGATCGATCTGATCCGGAACGCCGTGGAAAGCGAATATGTGGAAGGAAACGCTCCGGTGCTCAACCACTCGGACCCGGATACCAACTTCGCCCACAACAGCGGGAACTTCAACAACGACCTGCCGGTCCTTTCCAATACCGCGGGCAACAACGATTGGGTCGTCACCGCCAAAAC
Source organism: uncultured Luteolibacter sp. (assembly GCA_964629955.1). Taxonomy (GTDB): domain Bacteria; phylum Verrucomicrobiota; class Verrucomicrobiia; order Verrucomicrobiales; family Akkermansiaceae; genus Luteolibacter. The sequence continues at coordinate 6,177 of CAZVSA010000152.1, read as the reverse complement.
CAAACTCAATATCCCCGCGGCGGGAGTTTATACCTTCGCGGTTCACAGCGACGATGGTTTCGCCCTTCGCATCAGCGGAAATACCGGCGGCCGGTTCATCTCGGCACACGGAACCGGAGCGATCGATCCCGCCGACGACCAGACCATCTTCCTTGATGGCGGCAGCGGCGATTCCAACACCCGCGGAGTCTATCAGTTCGATGACGCGGGCGTCTACGACGTGACCTACCTCGGTTGGGACGGCGGCGGCGGCGGCTTCCATGAACTCGCGTGGGCCCAGGGCACTTTCCCGGCCAGCCGGGACACGAACACCTGGACATTGGTCGGCGATCCAACCCATCCCGACGTGCTGGCCATCCCCTTCCGCCCGCGTTATGTCACGGAGATTCCCGGCCCTCCCGCCACTCCCGGAAACTTCTCCATCCGCACCTACCTCCAGGCCAACGACATCGGCAACACCAGCCAGGCGAGCGACTTCGTGCGGAACACCATACGCCAACCCGGCGACGGCATCACCTTCGACGTCTTCCGCCCCACTCTCAATGCCAACGATCCGCAAAATGGCGGCGGTGGCGGAGCGGTCACCCCGGACGAACCCTTCCCCGGCAATACTCCGGAGGAAGACGACAATGTCGTCACCGTCGCCAAAGGCCGGATCATCATCCCCGCCACCCAGACCTACACCTTCTGGGTCCAGAGCGACGATGGATTCATGCTGCGGATCAAAGGCGCCGACGGCACCCCCAATCCCTCCTTCCAGCGGGTCACCCAGGGCTCGGGTGCCGCCGACGGCACCTTCCAGATGTCCAATCCCCACGAAATGTACTTCGAAGGCGGCACGGGCAATGCCGACACCCGCGGCATCATCGAACTCCAGGCGGGCTCCTACGACATCGACTTCATCCACCGGGAAGGCGGCGGCGGCTTCTACTATGAACTGACCGCCGCGACAGGCGCATGGCCCCACGGCAGCGGCACTCCGCCCGAGGGCTGGCTGCTCGTCGGCTATACGGCTCCGGTGGACCAACTCGAATTCCCCGGCATCGCCGAACCCGGCTGGACGGTGGAAAGCTCCCTGCCCGACCGCCCTGAAGACGCCCACCTCGGCTTCAACATCGCGGGGGCCGAAGTTCGCATCAACACCACCCTGGCTCTCGATCCCCAGCCGGCCGGCGCCGTGACCACATGGGACTATCTGGACTTCTACGACCCGCAGAACGGCTCGCAAGGCAGCTTCCCGAACAGCAATCCATGGCCGCTCGACACCCCCGCCGATGACCACAACTATGCCATGCGCGCCACCGGCACCCTCGTCATCACCGACCCCGGCGACTACCACCTCGGCTTCCAGGGAGACGACGGCGGCTACATGCAGATCGACGGCCCGCTCGAAGGCGGCAGCCCCGTCGCATGGTCCTCGATCGTGGCCACCAATCACCCCGGTGACGCGGTGCTTGTCGAGGGCAGCACCAACCCGGGCGTGCCCAACCGCATTCAGGTGCAGGTCGGCACCGGCAACAGCCGGACCATCGGCGCCATCAACCTGCCCGCCGGAACCTACACCATCAAAACCCTCGTCTATGAAGGAACCGGCGGATCGTGGTGGGAAGTCATCGGCTCGAAAGCCTCGCCAAATGCCAGCGTCGTTTATCCCTTGCTGAGAAAAGGCGACGGCGGCATCGTCCACTACCCCAGCGGCATCCAGCTGATCGACCGGCCGGAAGTGGAACAACCTCCGGGCGATGGGGATTTCAAAATCACCTCTCCCGTCCTGACCATCGGCGCGAATGGCGTGGAAGCCGTCAGCTTCAGCTTCGGCTCGGAGGAGGGCAAATCCTACACCATCTGGGGGTCCGACGACCTAGAAAATTGGCTGGAACTCACCACCATCGTGGCCACCGGCGACAGCACTCCGGTCTTCCTGCCGTTGGGAGAATACGAGGGAAGTCCCAAACTCTTCTTCCGCGTGAGCGACCCATAAGGAACGCGCTTCGTTTCCACCAACCGCCGCCGGGAAATGCTCCGGCGGCGGTTTTTTTTCGGACGCTTGCCCGGCAATCTATTCCGGCTCCGCCAACCGGTCGAAAACGTCCGCAAGGCGGCGATAGTCCTCCTCTCCCGCAAAATCCTCACGTCGGAAGGCAAGACACCGGCTCCTGACCGATTCCCATTCCTCGGAATCGAGAGACTCGAAAAACGCCGCCATCCCATCGGCGGGAGGCTCCGCGAACGTCCACCCCGCATTCCGCTCCTCCACCCATCGTCCGGTTTCCGTGGAGCTTGCGGCAAGCGCCGGCACGCCGAAGAGCCCGCCCTCATAGATGCGGTTCGGCAGCAGCCAGGCGGAGTTTCCATTCGGGTCCGACTCATCGAAACACCAGTTGAAATCGATCCCTCCGTAGATCTCCGCAAGGTCCTCCGGATACGAATAAGGCCCCATGAAAATCATGTTCGGAAGCCCGCCCGAAAGGGATGCGAAATCGTCCGCGATGGTCCCCGCCGGGTATCCGCGCAGAACGAAACGCACCCGGTCTCCCAGGCGCTCCGCCAAAGCGCGCATCATCTCCAGACTCCCGCGGCAGCGGAACGCACCGAAGCACCCCACCACCCAGGGGCGTCCCCGTTCCCTGTGATCTTCCCGGGCCGGCGGGAGTCCGTGAACCGGATACACCTTGTTCTCCAATAAAAACACCTCGCCCCGGTAGCCCTGGAGCGGCTGGAAATATTCCCTGACAAATCCCGGCGACGTGGTGACCAGCAACGACGCCCTCTTCAACACCGCCCGCTCCACCGCGCGCAACACCCGCCCGGCCAACCCCCGCCCCAGCATCACCGGCTGGATGTCCGCCAGCTCCAGCACCAGCGGAATCCTCCGCCCGGACAACCAGCCTCCCAGAATCGCCAGAAGAGCGTTGTCCGTATTCACCGCATAAAGGATCGGGCAAGCCGCCAGTTTTTCGCGGTTCCGCCAGATCACTCCCACCGATCCGGCAAGCGCCAGCACCCTCTGGAAATACCGGCGGTTGTAGGTCGTCCCGAGATGGATGTTCTCCCATGCCGGAGGAGCATCCACCTTGTCCCTCACGCGGTGAAACGTGAACCCCACGACCTCCCGGCCCTGATCCTGGAACGCGGCGATCCTCTTCCGCACCCGCGCGTCCCCGCGCTCGTGGGCGAAGAAGGCGATGGATGCGCGTGAACCGGATTCCTTCATGACCCGTCACCGCGCCAGACCGCGCATCACCCAGCGCGGCAACACCCATCCCGTCATCGCAAAAATCAACCCACCCGTCACCACCAGCAGAGCCGCCGTCCCGCCCTCGCGGATCGCGAACCACGCGAGCAACGCCACCAGCGCGGATTCCAGCAACTGGACGCGCACCAGCTTGTTCACCTGTCCCGTCCCGATCATCATCGCATGATTCAAGTGCCGCCAGACATGCGCGACAAAATAAAATCCATAACAGGCCAGCAACCCCCTGCCGATTCCCGAGAACTCGCCGCCCAGCCAAATGGGAAAAAGAAACGGACCCAGCACCACCAGCCCGGCGGCGGAACACAGCGCGAACCCCATTCCATACCAATAAAGTTTTCCCGCCGATTTCCTCGCCCAATCGCGGTCATCCCTCGCCAAAGCCTCCGCGACCGCCGGCCAGGTGGGGGTGCTCAGCATGACCACAAATCCCATTTGCATCACCGTCACAGTGATCAGCACCCCATACAATGCGACTTCCGACGGCCCCCCGGTTTTCCCGATCATCCAGCCGCACAGGTTGTATTCCACGATGGCGGCCACCATGCAGCAGGTGGAAAAAGCGATCCCATCCGAAAACAAACTCCCCGCCACCCCGGGCCGGAACCGGCGGAGGGAAGGAACCATCAGCGGATGTTTTTTCCAGAGCGCGGCCGTGTTCCAGACCTTGGTCACCACCATCGCCCCATGCACCGCCACCACAAGGAACCACACCTCGGGCATCAGCCACACCCCCGCGGCCACCAGCACGGCGGCCAGCACATTCCCCGCCGCGCCATACACATTGTTCGCCGCCACCTCCAGATGCCCTTCCCTGATCCGTTCGGTTAGATTCAGCACGAACAACATCAGGAACAGCCCCAGCCCCACCCACAGCGCCGGTCTCAACGCCGGTTCCTTCCCCGCGAAATTTTCTCCGTACAACCGGTCCAGCGGAACCACCGCCAGCGCCCCGGCCATCAACACTCCAACCCCGAGCGCGATCGCCAGCATCAGGAAAAACGCCGTCGATCCCAGCTCCCGCTGCGCCTCCCGGTCCCCCGCCGCCCTCGCCTTGGAAAGCCCGTGGGCAAGCGCGGGACCGATCCCCACCTGCAGCAACGAAACCGTGGACAGGGTCAGCGTCACCGTCGTGTAGAGCCCGAATTCCTCCCGCCCCAGCACCCGGACCGCCAGGGGAATGGAAAGCAGTTGCAGCAGGATGTTTCCCGCCTTCGAGAGAAACGAAGTGACCACCGCCATCCGGATCGAACGGTCGCGGTGCGCGCCTGCCTCGGCGCGGGTCATTTCCGGTGCTTCCTCCACGGTGGCGGTTTCTATTTCGTCGTGATCCGGATGAGTAGGCGAAAAACCGCGGGGACGCCTGTTCCTCCCGAACCCACACCGACAAAAGCGCGCGTCAGCACGCCCCGCGGCGGTTGTAGAACGTTTTCAGCATGATCTGGAAATCGAAGAACACATTCCAGTTCTCGATGTAATGCAGATCGAACTTCACCCGCTCCCGCAGGCTCGTATCCCCGCGCAATCCGTTCACCTGCGCCCATCCGGTCACTCCCGGCTTGATGTTGTGGCGGACGTTGTAGTGCGGTATCTTCTCCTTGAAGTTCTCGATCAGCTCGGGGCGCTCCGGCCTCGGCCCGACAAGGCTCATCTCCCCCATCAGCACGTTCCAGAATTGCGGAAGTTCGTCGATGTTCCACTGCCTCATGAACGCCCCCACCCTGAGCCTGCGGGGATCGTCCTTCACCGTCCAGCCGGGAACGCCGCTCACCTCGGCGTCGAGCTTCATGCTCCGGATCTTGAGGATGTAAAACGGCTTTCCGTTCAATCCGATCCGGCGCTGGCGGTAGAGCACCGCGCCCGGGGATTCCAGATACACGAGCAACGCGAAGACCGCCATCACGGGAGCGGAAACGATCAGGCCGAAAATGCTTCCGGCGATGTCCACGGCGCGCTTCAGGAAATTGTTGAAGGCGTGGTGGAGAGGCATCCTGCCCACCCCCAGCACCGGCATGCCGTGGAAACTCTCCAACTGGAGATTGGAAACGAGAACCTGGAAGCAATTCGGAATCAGTTTGAAATCGATGAATTCCTTGCCGCAGATCTCCGCGAGTTCGAGCGTTTCATGCCGCTCCAGCGTGCCATCCACCACCATCACGAGGTCCGCTCCGGACGAGCGGAGAATCGGCCTGAGGCCCTCATAGGAACCGAGCACCGGAATTTCCGCCGGAGGAGCCACTTCAAGACCTCCCGCGGGCGGGGAAATCACACCGGTGATCGAAATCCGGTGCGAACGCCCGTTCCCGAAACGTTTCACCGCTCTTTCGCACTCGCCGTTCCAACCAACGATCACCGCCTTCTGCCTCAAGGCATCGGCAATGCCCTTGCGGCGGAGCAGGCAATACAGGAACCAGCGCCACGCGAAAAGCGAAAGCATCGTGATCACGCACGCGATGGCGCAAAACAACCGGCTGATGGCGGGCTCGATCTTCAAAGCCAGCGTGAGCGCCAGAAAGCCCATAAACCAGATCATGCAGGACTTCGCGATGATCGTGAAGGTTTTGCGGATCGCGAGGTAGTTGCGCGGGTCGTGGAGTCTCAGGTTCGCCAGCAGCAGGATCAGCACCGCGCTTCCCAGCAGAATGTGGCCGGAATAACTGGAGACCGTGATGGCGGGATCGCCGATCCCGATTTCCCGGATGCCGGTATCGAAGCGGATCAAATACGACAGCATCAACGCCGCCACGACCACCAGCGAATCCCCAAGGAAACTGGCTGCCACCAATTTCTGGTGGGCGACCCAGGGGCGCTGGCGATGGCGGAGGTGGAAGGTTTCGGAGCTATCAGTGATGGGAGCGCCAGAGCAAGCCGGGGGGGACTCGCCCGTGGCAATACGGGTGGTGGGGGACATGTCTCAGGGGATT
>CAZVSA010000151.1:1922-9872 GCA_964629955.1 uncultured Luteolibacter sp. | reverse complement strand
GAAGGCGAGAACCTACGACCTGCGCGGGAAAAAAGTCGCCGTCGTGATGGCCGGAAATCCTTACACCGAAGGCGGCACCAAGTTCAAAATCCCGGACATGCTCGCCAACCGCGCGGATACCTACAACCTCGGCGACATCCTCGGCGGGCACATTGAGGCGTTCAAAGCGAGCTACATCGAAAACGGCCTCACCTCGAATTCCATTCTCGCGAAGCTTTCCAACCGCCACCAGGAAGACATCCACGCCGTCATGCGGGTGGCGGAAACCGGCAGCCAGGAGGGCGTCGAATTCAAGGGAAACTACGCTCCGGCGGAGATCGACGAGATGGTCACGGTGACCCGCCATCTTTTCGAGGTCCGCGACACGATCCTCCGGGTGAACCAGGAATACATCCGCAGCGCCGCGCAGGAAGACGCCTACCGCACCGAGCCGGCGTTCCGTCTCCAGGGCTCCTACCGGAACATGAACCGTATCACGGAGAAAGTTCTGCCGCTGATGACCAAAGAGGAGATCCGCGCGCTCATTCTGGATCATTACAACAACGAGTCGCAGACGCTGACGCAGGGGGCCGAATCGAATTTGCTCAAGTTCAAGGAAATGGAGGGCATTGCTTCCTCGGAAGAGCTGGCACGTTGGGAGGACATCAGGAAGGAGTTCATGAAACGCCGCATGCTCGGCGGGGCGGGGGAGGACGATCCCGTGGGCCGGGTGGTGGCCCAGCTCTCCGGCTTCCACGACGGGCTGGATGCCATCCGCTCGATCATCGCGGATACGGGGCGCGACTACGTGAAACCGCAAACGCTTTCCGACACGACGGTTTCCCAGCTCCGCGAAATCATCGCCGGTCTGCGCGCCGTGCCGGTGGAGGTGGACATCAAGGTGGTGCCGGTGCAGGAGAGCAGCGGACCGATCCAGAGTGTGGACCGCAGCTCCGAACCTCCGTTGAAAATCGAACCGGAGGTGAGACAGGAGGGCGGTTGAGAAAGCGCTCCGGAGCATCCGGGCGGGGCTGCCGTCCCGATTCTCTTCCGAAGGAAAGGAGGCTTCCCATGAACGATTTCACCGGGGAATGACACCTGTTGTGGGCGGTTATCCATTAAAATTCATAGGTCGGAAGAAGGGGGCTCCACGAATCGGACGGAATTTCTGGCTTTGAGGTGAGGAATCCACGGATTGTAATCCGGCGTTTTTTCCGCAACATCGCCACCCGAACCGCCTTGCCATGACCCGCTCCCAACTGGCCAAGAAAATCCGCGTCCTCCACCGCCGGGGTGAGGCGCTCAACATCCACGCCGTCAAGCGAAACCACCCCGCGCTTCTCGAAGCCGCCTGCTCCTTTACCCCCTATCTCGGTTGGAAGCAGGCGCTCGAACTCGCCGGCCTCGACTATCGCTCCATCCGGATCGATCTGGAACCCTATGTCGAGTGCCGGATCTGCCATTCCCATTTCCGCAACCTGACAACCCATCTTGTTTTCATTCACGAAATTTCCCCCACCGAATACCGCGCCGAATTTCCCGGCGCGGAAATCCTCTCGGAGGAATACATCGCGTCCAGAACCCGCAAGGCCGCCACTACTTTTCCGCATTGGGAACCCCTCCCGTCCATCGAATACATCAAGGACCGCGCCTGGTTCTGGCATTCGCAACATGGCCGCGCCAACACGCTCTTCATAATGGAAAACGACAACTCCATCCTGTCCGGCGCCACGCTCAGGGGCTGGAGCTGGCAGGATGTCCTGCGCTCGGTCGGCCTCGATCCCCGCACCGAACTCCTTGTCGCGCCGAACATCTATCAAACCAGGGAGGACATCGTGCTCGCGTTGCAGAAGCGCGCCCGGCAAGGCAAGCCGCTCGCCCAGGACAAGATCATCGCGGACGACATGCCGCTGCGGAGCGCCATTTACCATGTTTTCGGCTCCATGCCCGCCGTCATGAGGGCCGCCGGTCTTACCCGCCTGTGGAAGGAGCAGAACAAGCTCACCAAGACGGACCGCTCGAAGTGCAAGTACCCGGACCGGGATTCCATCATCGCGGAAATCAAGCGGCGGAACGATGCCGGACTTTCCATCACCCTGGGAGTGGCAAAGGAAGACCGCTCGCTCACCAACAGCGCCTACACCTTGTTCGGCTCCTGGCGGGCCGCCATCAAGGCCGCCGGCTTGTGGGAGGAGCACGTCCGCGGGTTTCCCCGAGCCCGGCGCACCTACACGAAAAAAGAGGCCGTCGTCGCCGCGCTCCAGCTCCGCGCCAAAAAGGGGCTTTCTCTCGCGGGCGGCGTTGTCATGGAAGAGGACATGTCCCTCTACAAGGCCATCCCCCGGCGTTTCGGCTCCTGGAAGGCCGCGATCGAGGCCGCCGGGCTGACCGCCTGGCACGAGCGGCAAATCAAACAGGCCCGCCGGAAAAGACTCCGCTTTCCTGACCGACAATCCATCATTGAGGGGCTCAAGCGCCACGTTCGCGACGGCCACCCCCTCACCTCCACCGGTCTCGACGCCAACGACTCCACCCTCCGTTCCATGATGTACAAACACTTCAAAACCTTGGAGGAAGCCGTCGAAGCCGCCGGCTTTTTGGAACTTCACCGCCGGGGCCGCCAACGCGCCCCGAAAAGCTAATTCCATTTTCGTATCGCTGGCGGGCGGGGGCGGCGACTAGCATCGCGGGCGTCCATGCAGATCGTTTTTCGCGTCCAGTATCATACCGTTCCGTCGCAGTCGCTTTGGTTGAAATACTCGGTCCATGCGGACGATGGGGTGACGCTGGGGCAGGTGGCGCCGATGCGCTGGCTCGATTCCCAAAGGTGGGAGGTGGAGCTGAATGTGGATTCTTCCGTTCCGTTCCGTTTGGAATACCATTACCAGCTTCGCCAGGAGAGCAACGGGGTGGTTCTCGATGAATGGAAGATTCCGAGGGTGGAGGCGGTGGATCCCGGTGGGTGCGAGGCTTTGGTGCTGCTGGATGCGTGGTGTTCCGCGGGGACGGTGGATTATGCGTTCGAGACGAGCGCGTTTCTCGCGGTGCTTCCGGAACGGGGGCCGTTCGGGGAGGCGGCGGGAGATCCCGATGGAAACCATCTTTTCCAGCTCCGCATGGCGGCCGTGCCGGAGGGGCATGCGCCGTGTGTTCTGGGCGGCGTGGCGGAGCTGGGGGATTGGGACTGGCCGCGTGCGGCAACGATGCGGGAGGTGGAGGCGAATGTCTGGCAGGTGCGTGTGAATCTGCCGCCGGACCGGCACATCGAGTACAAATATGGAATCCGGGATCTGGCGACGGATCAGGTGGTGGGGCTGGAAACGGGGGAAAACCGCGTCCTCGATGCGCGGCGGGTGGCGGAGAGGCAGCGGGTGAAGATCGGCGACGAGGGTTTCGGGCGTTTGGAGAGTGTGTTGTTCCGGGGAGCCGGGGTGGCCGTTCCGGTGTTTTCCCTGCGGAGCGCGGAGGGGATGGGGGTGGGGGAATTCGCGGACCTGAAGACGTTCGGCGATTGGGCGAAGCGCATCGGGCTGAAAATGATCCAGATCCTGCCGGTGAACGACACCACCGCGGCTCATGATTGGACGGATTCCTATCCGTATTCGGCGGTCAGCGCGTTCGCTTTGCATCCGATTTATCTGCGGCTGGATGATCTTGGGGATTTGTTGCCCGAAGGCATGGCGGAGGAAATGGAGCGGGTTCGCACCGGGCTCAATGCCGTTGACCATGTGGACTACGAGGCGGTGATGGCCGCGAAATCGAAGTTTCTGCGCGGGATTTATGAAGTGCATGGCGGGCGGATCGTCGGGGATCCGGGGTTTCTTTCCTTCGTGGAGGCGAACCGGGATTGGCTGGCTCCGTACGCGGTGTTTTGCGTGAAGAGGGATCAGTTCGGGACGGCAAATTTCGAGAGGTGGCCGGGTTGGGCGGATTTCCGCAGGGAGCGTGTGGAGGAGCGGATGGATCCCGCTCATCCCGATTGGCCGGAAGTGGCGTATCACATGTGGTTGCAGTATGAGCTGGACCGGCAGTTTTCCGGCGCGGTGGAGCATTTGCATTCGCTGGGGCTGGCGCTGAAAGGCGATCTGCCGATCGGAATCGACCGGCATTCGGTGGATGCGTGGTCCGCGCCGCATCTGTTCAAGATGGCTTCCCAGGCCGGAGCCCCGCCGGATGCCTTCGCGGTGAAGGGGCAGAACTGGACGTTTCCGACCTATGATTGGGAGGCGATGGCGCGCGAGGATTACGCCTGGTGGCGCTCGCGATTCACCCATCTGAGCCGTTATTTCGATGCCTACCGGATCGATCACATTCTGGGATTTTTCCGGATCTGGCAGATTCCGATGGAGCAGGTGGAGGGAATCATGGGTTCGTTCGATCCCGCGCTTCCGGTGCCTGTCGGGGAATTCGCGGAGAGGGGGATTGCCTTTGACCGGGAGAGATTTTGCGAGCCTTACATCCGGGAGCATTTTCTCCGGGAGAGGTTTGGAGACGCCACCGGGGAGGTGAAGGCGCTTTATCTGGAGGATATGGGAGGCGGGCGGTGGAGGCTCCGGGATGAGGTTTCCAATCAAAGGAAGATTTCCGCGCAGTTCGACGGTCCCGCTTCGGTGGGAAGCTCCAATCGCGATGTGATCCGGGACGGGCTTCTGGACTGCGCGAGCGAGGTGCTTTTTTTCGAGGTGGAGGGATCGGAAGGGACGTTGTTCCACCCGAGGGGATGGATGCAGACGACCAAGTCCTATCAGGAACTGGGGGAGGAGGTGAGAAGCCGGGTGGAGGAATTGTACATCGATTATTTCTACCGGAGGCAGGAAGGGTTCTGGCAGGCGAAAGGGTATGAGAAGCTTCCCGCGATGCGCGGGGCGAGCCCGATGCTGCTGTGCGGCGAGGATTTGGGCATGATCCCCGCGTGTGTGCCGGGGGTGATGCGCGAGCTGGGAATCCTTTCGCTGGAGATCCAGCGCATGCCCAAGGAATCCGGTGTGGAGTTTTTCAACCCGGCGGAGGCTCCTTACATGAGCGTGGTGAGTACCTCGACCCACGACATGTCCACCCTGCGGGCGTGGTGGCGGGAGGATGCCGGGGCGACCGCGCGTTTCGCCTGGGAGATGTTCGGCATTTCCAATCCCCCCGGGGATCTGGATGGGGAACTGGCCACCAGAATCACCGATTCCCATCTGCGTTCGCCCGCGATGTGGGCGATTCTGCCGTTGCAGGACCTGCTGGCGATGGATGAGGAGCTGCGCCACCCGGTGCCCGAAGCGGAGAGGATCAACGTTCCGGCGATTGTCCCGCACTACTGGCGCTACCGGATGCATCTGGACATTCGCAGGCTCGCCGCGGCGGAGGATTTCAACGCGCGGGTGGAGGAATTGATCCGCGATGCGGGGCGTTGAGGGCGGGGAGGAGCATTTTGCTCCATGCGTGTCTTGACCCGCGGTGGAAGGGGGGAATACCGTCCCGCCGATTCCGCCACAGCTTTCCCATGAACATCCACGAGTACCAGGCCAAGGAGCTTTTCGACCGATTCCAAGTCCCGAGCCCGAAAGGGAAAGTGGCATCCACTCCGGAGGAGGCCTCCGCCGCGGCGAAGGAATTCGAGGGGGCCAAGCTGGTCATCAAGGCCCAGGTCCACGCCGGAGGCCGGGGGAAAGGGCATTTCAAGAACGGCTTTCAAGGCGGCGTCCATCTCATCGAATCCCCCGAACAGGCTGCCGAATTCGCGGGCAAGATGCTCAATGAAACGCTCGTCACCATCCAGACCGGTGAGGCCGGCAAGGTGGTCCGCAAGGTGATGATCGCCGAGGCGGTGGACATCACTCACGAATACTACCTCGCCATCCTGATGGACCGCGAGACTTCCCGCCCCGTCATCGTCGCCTCCACCGAAGGCGGCATGAGCATCGAGGACGTGGCCCACAACACGCCGGAAAAGATCATCCGCCAGTTCGTCCACCCGCTGCTCGGCCTGCAAGGCTACGAAATCCGCAAGCTGGCCGCCGCGCTCGGCCTTTCCGGCGACCTTGGCAAGCAGTTCGGCAAGCTTCTTTCCAACCTCTACAAGCTCTTCGTTTCCCTCGATTGCTCGATGGTGGAGATCAACCCGCTCGTCACCACGCCCGACGGCCGCGTGCTCGCGCTGGATGCCAAGTTCGGCTTCGATGACAACGCGCTTTTTCGCCACCCGGAGATCGTGGCGATGCGCGACAAGGAGGAGGAAGACCCTCGCGAGGTCGCCGCTTCGGAATACGATCTGAACTACATCGGCCTCGATGGAAACATCGCCTGCCTCGTCAATGGCGCGGGCCTTGCGATGGCCACCATGGACATCATCAAGCACTACGGCGGCGAACCGGCGAACTTCCTCGACGTGGGCGGTGGCGCTTCCAGGGAGCAGGTCACCGCGGCCTTCAAAATCATCCTCGCCGACCCGCAGGTGAAGGGCATCCTCATCAACATCTTCGGCGGAATCATGGACTGCAACGTCATCGCCGAAGGCGTGATCGCCGCCGCGAAAGAGACCGGCCTGCCCATCCCGCTGGTCGTGCGCCTGGAAGGCAACAACGTCGGGAAAGGCAAAGCCACGCTTGATGCCTCCGGTCTCAACATCGTCTCCGCCACCACCATGGCGGATGGAGCGCAAAAGATCGTGGCCGCGGTCGCCTGAAAGCGTTACCTTTCCGCCATGAAAGACGCTTTGCTGAAGGAACTCGAAGCCCTCACTCCCGAGGAAAAACGGGAAGTGTTCGACTACCTCAGCGCGGAGATCGACGACGAGGATTCCGAAATTCCCCCGGAACTCATGGTGGAACTCGAACGCCGCATCGCGGCCCACGAGGCTGATCCCTCGGGCGCTGTCAGCTACGAAGACTGGTGCAAACAGAACGCTTTTCGCCCATGTGAGCCATCGTCTCCTGTTTATCGCCGCAGCCTCAACCGATGTTCGTGAAATCGCAGACTGGCATGAAAAGGAGGCACCCGGCATGGGAGACGATCACCGGTTCATTGGCCTGCGAAACAATCTCCATCATCCACACCTCGCGAGATCCCAAATCCATTACCCGCCGCCTCCAATGAAAATCACCGAGATTGCCTTCTCCTGCTACCCCGTCACCGACATGGCAAGGTCCATCGCCTTTTACGAAGGTGTGCTCGGCCTGACAAAAACCATGGACCACGAAATGGAGGACGGCAGCGGACACTGGGTCGAGTTCGACATCGGGGCCGGAACTCTCGGGCTCGGAAAGACACCCGGCTGGGAGCCAAGTCCGCAAGGCTGCACCGTCGGCCTGGAGGTGGACGATTTTGAAACCTGGGTTCAAAAGCTCAAGGATGCCGGAGTGACGATCACGATGGGGCCGCTGGAGACACCCGTCTGCCACATGCTCATGGTCGCCGATCCCGACGGCAGCCCGCTTATCATCCACAAACGCAAACCCGGCCATCACTGACGCCTTCCGTTCCATTTTTTCCATCAATTTCTCCTCCTAACACCATGTCCATTCTCGTTGACGAAAATACCAAACTCCTCGTACAAGGCATCACCGGCAGCTTCGGAGCACGCCACGCCTTGCTTTCCCTCGCCTACGGCACGAAGCTGGTGGCCGGTGTCACTCCCGGAAAAGGCGGACAGAAGTTCGAGGACGTGGTGCCGATCTTCGACACGGTTTCCCAAGCGGTGAATGAAACCGGAGCGACCGCTTCCGCGATTTTCGTCCCGCCACCCTTCGCCGCCGATGCGATCCTCGAAGCCGCGGACGCGGGCGTGGAACTCATCGTCGCGATCACCGAAGGCATTCCGGTGATGGACATGATGCGGGTGAAAGAGGGCCTGCGCGGCTCGAAATCCCGGTTGATCGGCCCGAACTGTCCCGGAGTCGTCACTCCCGGGCATGGGGAAAACTCGCATGGCGGCTGCCGCATCGGCATCGCTCCCGGCTACATCCACAAGCGCGGCAATGTCGGCGT
>CAZVSA010000151.1:0-1912 GCA_964629955.1 uncultured Luteolibacter sp. | reverse complement strand
TGCGAGGCCGTATTCCAGCTCTCCCAGCTCGGCTACGGCCAGAGCACCTGCGTCGGCATCGGCGGCGATCCGATCAACGGCACCAGCCACCTCGACGTGTTGCAAATGTTCAATGACGACCCGGAAACCGAGGCCATCATCATGATCGGCGAGATCGGCGGCACGGCGGAAGTGGAAGCCGCGCGCTGGGCCAAAGAACATTGCAGGAAGCCGATCGCCGGTTTCATTGCAGGAGCCACCGCTCCTCCCGGACGCCGCATGGGCCACGCCGGTGCCATCGTCGGCGGTGAGGAAGACACCGCGCAGGCCAAGAAGCGTATCCTCGCCGAATGCGGGATCGCCGTCGCCGAGACGCCGAGCGACATGGCGAAAACCCTGCTCGAAAAGTGGGGCAGGTGATGGGTTGAAGTTTTCCGCTCCGTTACCCATTCCGGAATGGGATGTGAAAATCCGCAGGATCCGGCTACGAGCGAAATGCTTGTGCCACTTTGGGGCTCCGCGGATTCCTGCAATATGAGCGCGCCGGAGAACGTAGAATCCCCATCATGCGTTTGATCTCCTTTGCTTCCTTGGCACTGCTGTTGTCGCTGCCATCCCATGGCCAGCCGGCGTTTTCCTTCCGCGATTCCCGGACCAAGGGGCAGTTGGATTTTCTGCAGGGCGGAAAAATCGTGGGAAGCTACATATACAAGCGGGATGTTTCGTCGAAGGAAAAGAACTTCGATACGGCGAAAACGTATCTCCATGTGTTCGACGAGCGGGGAAGGGAGCCGATCACGAAAGGCCCCGGCGGGTCGTTTCCCCACCATCGCGGGATCTACATCGGGTGGAACAAGCTGGAGGTGGGCGGAAAATCCGAAGACCTGTGGCACATGAGCGGGACGGAGCAGGTCCACGTGAAGTTTTCCGGGAAGACCGAAGGACGAGGGGAGGGGGGAATCACATCGGTGGTGCATTGGAACGGCAAGTCGGGCGAGACCTTGCTGGAAGAGGAGAGAAGCATGGTTTTCCGCGAAGCTCCTTCCCCTGCCTACGCCTTGCTGGATTTCAGCTCCACGCTCACCGCCGTCGCGGGGGATGCGACGCTTGGCGGCGACCCGGAGCACGCGGGTTTGCAGTTCCGGCCCGCGGAAGAGGTGGATCGCGGAAAGACCCGATTCCTGTTTCCGAAGGAGAACGCCGATCCTCACAAGGATCTCGATTACGACTGGGTGGTGGAGAGTTTCACTTTGGGGAAAAAGGAATATCAGATCGTATATCTCAATCATCCGGAAAACCTCAGGGAGACCCGGTTCTCGGCCTATCGGGACTACGGGCGTTTCGGCGGATTTTTCCGGGGCACCATTCCTGACGGGGAATCATTGACCCTCAAAGTTCGCTTTCTCGTGATCGAGGGCGAGCTGCCTCCGGTGGAATGGATTCAGGAACAGAGCAATGCATTCACCGGCGTGTCATCTCCGGTGCCGGAGACGACGCGGAAGTGATGCGGGGATTTACGAGTCAAGGAGCGTGGGCGTCCCGCCCACATTCCTGCACAAGTGGGCGGGACGCCCACGCTCCTTGAATTCATCATGAGGGTTTTTCCGGAGATACCGCGCCATCGGGCATGTTGGAGCGCGGCGGATAGACGATGACGCGCGCTTCGGGATTGTTGCGCAGATAGGCGTACCCCCAGCCGAGGAGCACGGCGAGCTTGTTGCGGAAGCCCACGAGAAAGGCGATGTGGATGAAGAGCCACATGAACCAGGCGATCACTCCCTGAAGGCGCAGATGCTTGCCGGCTTTCACGACGGCATGATTTTTTCCGATGATGGCCATCATGCCTTTGTCGAAGTAGCGGAAGCGGGGGCGAAGGTCGTGGAGGCGGTCGTCGAATCCGCCTTTTTTCAGGAGACGCAGCTCCTCCTTGAGA
>CAZVSA010000150.1:0-9880 GCA_964629955.1 uncultured Luteolibacter sp. | reverse complement strand
ATCGGCGTGCCCTTGCGGTTGCGGGCGTAGGTGACGAGCCAGCGCATGGAAAGGGACTCGGAGCGATCCGCGGCCACTTCGAGCGGGACCTGATAGGTGGCACCACCGACACGGCGGGATTTCACCTCCACGCGGGGTTTGGAATTTTCCACGGCACGGGTGACGACTTCGAGAGGATCGACGGTATCGACTCCTTCGTTCGCACGGTCGATCGCCGCGTAAACAATCCGCTGGGCGAGCGAACGCTTGCCATCGGTCATGACCTTGCTGATCAGATGGCCGACGAGCGGGCTGTCGTAGCGGGGATCGCGACGGTCGGGCTTGGTGAAGATGCGCTTGCGGCGTGGCATGGCGGGAAGAGGTTGAGAGGTGGTTGGAGAATGAAATTACTTCTTCTTGGCGGGAGCGGCGGCGGCACCCGGCTTCGGACGCTTCGCACCGTATTTCGAGCGGCCCTGGCGGCGCTTGTCCACGCCGAGGGTATCGAGGGAACCGCGGACGATGTGGTAGCGGACACCCGGAAGGTCCTTCACCCGGCCACCACGGACGAGCACGATGGAGTGCTCCTGAAGGTTGTGGCCTTCTCCGCCGATGTAGGCGATGACTTCAAACCCGTTGGTAAGGCGCACTTTGGCAACTTTGCGAAGAGCCGAGTTCGGCTTCTTCGGCGTGCGGGTCATTACTTGGAGACAAACTCCGCGGCGCTGCGGGCAGTTCACAAGTGCGGGGGACTTCGACTTCTCGGCCGGAGTGTGGCGTCCCTTGCGAACAAGCTGGTTGATGGTCGGCATGATTTCCTGCGTGGTTCTGATTTTCCCATTGGGACAAACCGGAGCGCCGACGAGGAATCTCGCTGGAGCTTTTTTCCGGAGCTGCACCCGATAAATTTTCCCTGTGTAGTGGACTGCCTCGAACAAACGTCAGCAGCCCTTGCTGTGGGGGCGGCGAAGATAGGAGCCGAATGCAACCTGACAAGTCCTATTTTGCCTTTTTATAAAATTTCCCGCAAAGTCCGTGCTTTTCACGGCATTCCCGGAGAAATTTCCTCCTGCCCGATGCCAGCCAGCCATGCGATTCCGCGGATTTTCCCGCCCCATGCATCCGCGAAGCGCCTTCCCGCGACCTGCGTTCCCCGGGAGAAGCCCCGAGGCGAAGGAAATCTCTCCCAAGAAATCCTCCCGCCGGACGTTGGGAGCCCAGATCTCCGGCTCGTTTATCGAGCGGAGCAGCGAAACTCCCAACCCATCATGCATCACCAGCCTCACCTCCGCCTTGTTCTTCAAAGCCTCGCCCTTGCTTTGATTCCCGCTTCCGCCCAGGACGCCCCGCCGTCCGCCCACCCGCTTTCGGATCTCGTCGTCGATGCCTACAAGGAGCACGCCGTCCAGAAAACCTCATCCTCGGCCACCAAAACCGGCACACCGCTGCTCGAAACCCCGCAATCCGCATCCGTAGTCACCCGCACGGAAATCGAAATCCGCGGCGCACAGAGCGTGGCGGATGCCATCGCCTACACCCCCGGCCTGGTCATAGGGCAGGGTGGTGAGGACAGCAGGGTCGACGAAGTGCTCATCCGGGGCTTCGACGCGGGCGCATTCTCCAACAGCGTGTATCTCGACGGGCTGCGCGTTCCGTCCGGGGGTCAGTGGACCCGCACCCAAATGGACATTTTCGGCTTGGAAAGCGTGGAAGTCCTCAAAGGCCCTTCCGCCGTTCTCTTCGGACAAGTCACCCCGGGCGGTCTCGTGAACATGGTCAGCAAGCGCCCCACCGCCGACGCAAAAGGCCTCGCTTCCCTGCAATACGGCAGTTTCGACACCTTGCAGGCCGCCGTCGACAGCAGCGGCCGCCTCGATGCGGACGGACGTTTTCTCTACCGTGTCGCCGCGCTCTACCGCGAAGGCGGTTCGCAAATCGATGACACCGATCTGAAACGCCTTTTCGTCGCGCCCAGCTTCACCTGGAACATCAGCGATGCCACCTCCCTGACCTTCCTCGCCAGCCGCCAGGAAGACCGCGGCGGCTCCACCTTCCAATTCCTTCCGGTCATGGGAACGCTCGAATCCATTCCAGGCCACGGGCGGATGGACCGCGACGCCTTCATCGGAGAGCCCGATCACAACACCTTCAACCGCGATCAATTCACGGTCGGTTATGAGTTGAACCACCGTTTCAACGACATCTTCTCTCTGGAACAAAACCTCCGGCATGCCGAAATCGACACCCACTACGACGGCGTGGTCGGAGGCAGCCGCACCCTGCTCGTGCCGGACAACGCGGGAAACTGGGGCCGCCGCGCCGTCACAGGGATCGGGGAAGCCCGGAATCTCACCGTGGATACCCGCCTGCGCGCCGACTTCTCCACCGGACCCGTCGGGCACACCGCCATCCTCGGGTTCGATTACCTCCGCTCCTCGTGGCAACATGAACGCAGCGGAACCGCCACGGTGCCGGAAGTGAATATTTTCAGGCCCGTTCACACGGGAATCTCCGCCGCGTTCACACCCCAGGTCGGCCAGGACGTGAAAGAACACCAGAGGGGGATCTACCTCCAGGACCAAATGTCCTGGAACAACTGGCACCTCACCCTCGGCGGTCGTTACGACGATGCCGACATCGATCTGAAGGACACCCTCACCGGAGATCGCACCCGCACCAGCGCGGAGGAATTCACGGGCCGCGCGGGCCTGCTGTATCTCTTCGAATCCGGCTTCGCCCCCTATGCCAGCTACGCCACCTCCTTCGAGCCCGTCTCCGGCGCCGATAAAAACGGCAAGGCGTTCGATCCCAGCGAGGGCAGGCAATTCGAAATCGGCCTGAAGTACGAACCGAAAAACTTCAACGCCCTCTTCACCCTCTCCGCCTTCGATCTCACCCAGCAAAACATCCTCACCCGCGATCCTTCCGATCCCACCTTCCAGACCCAGACGGGCGAGGTCGAGGTCCGCGGCATCGAGTTCGAATCCAAAGTGGCCCTCGCGGAAGGGCTTTTCCTCGTCGGCGGCTTCTCCCTGGCCGAGTCCGAAATCACCCGCAGCAATGACGGCGACGAGGGCAACAAGCTCGGCGGCCTGGCGGGGGAATCCGCCTCGCTCTGGCTCGACTATACGTTCAGGAACGGCCCCCTCGCCGGTCTCGGCATCGGCACGGGCGTCCGCTATGTCGGCTCCCGCAACGGCGACAACGGCAACCAGTTCATCCTGCCCTCCCACACGCTCCTCGATGCCGCCGTTCGCTACGACCTTGGAAAACTCAGCTCCTCCCTGGAAGGTGCGCGCGTCTCGCTCAGCGCCGCCAATCTGACCGACAAAACCTACGTCGCAAAAGCGGAGACGGTCTCCTCGGCCAACTACGGCCCCGGCCGCACCGTGAACCTGAACCTCACCTACGCCTGGTAACATGACCGGAAAAATCCTCGCCGCCTGCACGCTCCTGCTTCTTCCCCCCCTCGCGGCGGAGGAAGCCGGTCCCTACCGGTTCCCCCACAGCACGGAACGGATCGTCCGGTCTGCAAACGGCGGGGAATACCGGATCATGGTCTCCCTCCCCGAGGGGGATCCGCCGGAGGAAGGCCATCGCCGTCGAGCAGATAGGCGACGGGATGGCCTCTTTCCCCTCTTCGCCAGCCTGCTGAACCTCCAGGCCGGCACGGGAAAAGCCGCGAAACACAATGGAATCGCGCCTGGCATCGTCGTCGGCATCGGCTACCCCGGCCCCTCCCGGCGCGATCTGGAATACACCCCGCCATCGCCCTCCGGCCCGCCGGAAACCTATCGCGACGGCCGCCCCTATCCATCCAGGCCGGGAGGCGGAGCAACCACGCTGGTCGATTTCATCGAAAACGAACTCAAACCCCTGATCGAAAAGGAATACCCCGTCGATACCACCCGCCAGACCCTCATTGGCAATGGCTACGGCGGGCTTTTCGCCCTTCACGTCCTCTTCACCCGGCCTGAATCCTTTCAAACCTACGTCGCCGCAAGCCCCTCCATCTGGTGGAACGACCGCTACATCCTCAACGAGGAAAAGACCTTCGCGGAGAAATTCGCCGGCAGCCCCGCCCGGGCCCGCCTGCTCCTCACCGTCGGCGGACAGGAGCAATCCCTCACCCGCATCGAAGCCTCATGGGACGAGGACGAACGCGAGGAGCACCGGCTCAAGGTCACCCGCCGCAAGATGGTGGACAACACCCGGGAACTCGCCTGGCGTTTGGAAAAACTCTCATCTCCCGGCTTCCAGGTCTCGCTGCGGGTTTTCGAGGATGAGAGTCATAAATCCGTCGTCCCCCTCTCGCTGAACCACGCGCTGCCCTTCGTTTTCCCTCCCGGGGAAGACTGACCGGAAAAACCCTTCCAGCCGGGGAATTCCAATCGAGCTTCCTGACGATGGCGCGAAATGGGACGGCCTTGGGAACACGCCGCCAGCCACGGATTGACGGGATGGGACGGGGAACCTATGCGTGCGGACCGTTTTTCCCGCTGATGTCGATTTCCCCTTACGCAATCCCCTCCCCCGCTCTGGAGCGGGAAGTGAAACGCCGCCGTTCGTTCGCGATCATCTCGCACCCGGATGCGGGGAAGACGACCCTCACGGAAAAATTCCTGCTGTATGGCGGAGCCTTGAATCTGGCCGGATCGGTGACGGCGCGGAAAAACCAGCGGGCGACGACCTCGGACTGGATGGAGCTGGAAAAACAACGGGGAATCTCCGTGTCTTCGACGGTCCTGCAATTTGAATACAAGGATTGCGTGGTGAACATCCTGGACACGCCGGGGCACAAGGATTTCTCCGAAGACACCTACCGGGTGCTGACCGCGGTGGACGCCGCGGTGATGGTGGTGGATGCGGGCAAGGGCATCGAGAGCCAGACGCGGAAATTGTTCGAGGTTTGCCGCAGGCGCGGGGTGCCGATTTTCACGTTCATGAACAAGCTGGACCGTCCGGCACGGCCGACACTGGATCTGTTGGACGAGCTGGAGAGCGTGCTGGGAATCGCGGCGTATCCGCTGAACTGGCCGCTGGGCGATGGCCCGAGATTCAAGGGGGTTTATGACCGCGAACACAAGCAGGTGCATCTTTTCGAGAGGACGGTTCACGGAGCTTACCGGGCGCCGGTAAGCGTGAAGGGCATCGGGGACGAAAGCGTGAAAAACGCGATGGATGAGCAAACCTACGGGCAGGTTTGCGACGAGCTGGAGCTGCTGGAAGGCGCGGGCGCGGACTTCGACATTTCCCGCGTACTGGCGGGGGAACTGACGCCGGTGTTCTTCGGCAGTGCGGCGAACAATTTCGGCGTGCAGCTTTTGCTGGACCGGTTTCTGGAACTTTCGCCGCCGCCCTTGAGGAAAGAGACGGAGAACGGGGCGATCGATCCGTCGTCGGAGAAATTCTCGGCTTTCGTTTTCAAAATCCAGGCGAACATGAACCCAAAGCACCGCGACCGCGTGGCGTTCATCCGGATCGTTTCGGGAAAATTCGAGCGCGACATGAACGTGCTGAACACCCGGAGCGGCGAAAAAATGCGGCTGTCGAACTCCCAGCGGCTGTTCGCGCGGGACCGGGAAACGGTGGACGATGCGTTCGCGGGGGATGTGGTGGGCTTGGTGGGAAATCACGACCTGCTGATCGGCGACACGCTGGCGGAGAGCACGGAAGTGGTGTTCGACGAGATCCCGCGCTTCGCTCCGGAGTGTTTCTCGTGGCTGCACAACAAGAGCACGGCGAAGTACAAGCGGTTCCGCGACGGGCTGGCGCAGCTTTTGAAAGAAGGCGTCGCGAGCGAGTTCATGCTGCTGGAGCAGACGGGTTCGCAGATTCCCCTGTTAGGCGCGGTGGGGCCGCTTCAGTTCGAGGTGCTGCAACACCGGCTCGGTGGCGAATATGCGGCGGAGACCCGGCTGGAGCAGGCGGATTGGTCGATCGCGCGCTGGCTGAAACCGAAGGAAGGCGATCCGCTGGCGGCGGAAGCGCGCCCGGACCTTTCGCTCGGAGCGGCGCTGGCGCGGGATTCCAACGGCTGGCTGGTGGCGCTCCTGCCGAGCGAATGGGCGTTGAAGACATTCGCGGACAAGAACGAGGATTGGATCATTTCGGAGCAGCCGTTCGCTCCGCGGAAGGCGTAAAAAACCCAAATAAAGAAGGGGAATTCCCCCATCCGAAAACGCCACGTCTCGAAATGATTCAAGACGCCAGCGGACCGGCAAGCCGCAACAAGGCGGGATCGATCTGGTATTTTGAATCCGTCACCGTGTGGATCGGCAGGTGGCCGTAGGTGCCGTCGCGGAAAACCATGATGGCATTGGTCTGCCCGGCTTCGAGGGCATCGACGGCCGCCACGGAGAATTTGTATGCCATGATGCGGTCCTGGACGGTGGGGGAGCCGCCGCGCTGGACGTGCCCGAGAACGGTGAGACGGGCTTCCATCCCGATCGAATCGTTGATCCAGCGGGTGACATAATCGCTCATTTTCGTGCCTTCCGCCACGATCGCGAGAATGTAGCGGCGGCCGTTGGCGATGTCATGCTTCAGGCGCGCTCCCATGGTATCGAGATTGTAGGGGGTCTCGGGCACGAGGCAGATCTCCGCACCGCAGGCGAGCGCGCTTGTTAGAGCCAGATATCCGCAATGGCGGCCCATCACTTCCACGACAAAGGCGCGGGAAAACGAACTCGCCGTGTCCCGGATGGAGTCGATCGAATGGCGGATCACGTTGAGAGCGGTGTCCACCCCGAGGCAGTAGTCGGTTCCGGCGATGTCGTTGTCGATGGTGGCGGGGATTCCGGCGAACGGGACGCCGAAGTCGTTGTAAAACTGGTTGAGCGCCCGGAAAGATCCATCCCCGCCGATCACGATCAGCTTGCCGATCCCGCGGCGTTTCAGGTTCTCGTACGCCTGGCGGCGGAACTCGATTTCAAAAAAGCGCTTCGACCTCGACGAACGCAGCACGGTGCCCCCGCGATGGAGAATCCCGGAAACAAGCTCCCTGCTGGCGGGAACGATCTGGTCGTCGATCAGCCCCCGGAGGCCGTCATACACGAGAAACGGCGTGTGGCCGCGCTGGCTGGCATATTCGACGCAGCATTTCACGGCGGGGTTCATACCGGCCGCGTCACCGCCCGAGGTGATGATCGCGATGCCGTTGTCGGTGGAGGTGGCCATGGGGAGGGGAAAGGAAGCGGAGGAATCCACGCCGATCAAGCATCGGGAATGCCGAAGTCCCGGCGGAACGAAAAAAAACGACCCGGCGGAGCCCCGCTCGGAATATGTTTGGGGAGCACACGCGCCCTCGCGTGTTGTTTCCGGCGCCCTCGCCGGAAACGGGCGGACATGGCGGGGAGGTTTCCGGATGCGGGACGGCTTGGCCATACCAGCCACCGGAGCGCGAGGGCGCACTCCGGAACACGCGAGGGCGCGTGTGCTCCCCTTTTCAAGTCAGGAAAGCCCGGCGCTCCTCACGTCCTGAATGATCAACTGCAGCGTCGTCCGCCCGCGGAAGTGATTGCGGTCGATGGTGAAGGCAATGTCCCAAGGGGGATCCGGCAGCGGATGCTCCCCTCCCCCGAAATACACGGCGTCCTGCTCATGGTATCCCTGCCGCAGCATGAAACGCAGGTGGTGGTTTTTCATGTGCAGCGGGGGCCGGCTGAGCCCCACGCCCCGGGCCACGAAAACCGGCTGCGGGTTGCCGTTTCCGAACGGCTGGAGAAGATCGTAGCTGGCGAGGAATTCGAGCGAAAGCTGGTCGAAGGCGATCTCCGCATCGTAGGTCAGCTTGGGTTGGCGTTGTTCCTCGTTGGTCGTCCGGAGGACATAGCTGGCGAAATTCTCGCGGAAGCAATCGAGCTTCGTTTCCGAAATGGAAAGCCCCGCCGCCATCGCATGGCCGCCGCCCGCGATGAGGTCGCCGTTGCAGGCACGGATCGCCTCCACCAGCGACACCCCCTCGATGCTGCGCCCGGAGCCTTTTCCGATTCCATCATCATCGATGGCGATGACGAACGTCGGCTTGTGGTACTGCCGCATGAGGCGGGAGGCCACGATGCCCACCACCCCGTGATGCCAGGAGCGCGATCCCAGGACGATCACGGGATCGCGCGAGGGATTGAAATCGCGGTTGAGCAGCTCGATGGCCTCCCTGCGGATCAGGCTTTCGTGGGTTTGCCGCTCGCGGTTGTAGGCATCGAGCTTCTGCGCGAGGTCGTGCGCCAGTCGCCGGCAGTCGGTGGTCAGGGTGGCCAGCGCATCCTCGGGCACGTCCATTCTTCCCGCGGCATTGATCCGCGGGCCGATCCGGAAACCGACGTCCATCGAGGTCGCGAGACCGTTCATTCCGGTGACCTCCTGCAGGGCGCGGAGCCCGGGATTAAGCGTGCCCGGCAAATGCTTCAGCCCATGGCGCACCATCAGCCTGTTCTCCCCGATCATCGGGACGATGTCCGAAATCGTGGCCACCGCCACCAGATCCATCAGGCTCTTGAGATCGAGATCCGTCGGGCGGGTTTTCAGCAAAGCGTGGCCAAGCTTGAAGGTCACCCCGGCGGCACAAAGATAAGTGAAATCGCTGCCGCATTTCGGATTTACCAAAGCACAGCAATCCGGCCTGCCCACCGGGGAAGGTTCGTGGTGATCCACGATCACCACATCGATCCCGTCCGCTCGCAGCGCCGCCACTTCGGAAACCGAAACCGTGCCGCAATCCACGGTGATCAACAGATCCGGCTTCGGTCCCTCCCTCATGCAGCGCTCCAGCGCCGCCAAACTCAGACCATAGCCCTCCGGCCCCCGCTTCGGGATGAAATGCCGGGGTTCCAGCCCGTAGGCCCGGAGAATTTTCCGCATCAGGGTGATCGAGGTCACCCCATCCACATCATAATCCCCGTAAATGCAGACCTCCTCCCCCCTGTCCACCGCTTGAAAAATCCTCTCCACCGCAAGTTGCATGTCCGGAATCAGAAACGGATCCGCCAGATCCCGGAGCCTCGGGCGCAGGTAGCCCTCCAGATCAACCCCCGCGGGCAACCCGCGCTGGCGGATCAAATGTTCCAGAATGGGCGGAAACGATCCGTGCGAACCATTTCCATTGGTTTGAAACGGTTCGCCGCGGAGAATCCATCGAAACGGCAAAGCTCGCATGAGGCAGAGGAAGGCTAGCCGCCCCCTGCCGAACAATTCAAGTTTGGAAACAAAAACCGGATGCGTCAGATCACGCCACCGCGTCACTTTGGCACTCCAACACGCGCCAAACTGTCTCAAAAACGGGATTCCTCTCGAAGCCAATCCTCGGACAAAAAATCCATAACAAATTGATTTCGCGAATCTTAACTAGAACAAACCCAAGCGTGGCACACTCCATGCGAAGGACAAGCCACACAAATCTCACCTCTCTTTAATTCATCCCCAACGAAACGCCCCCATGTCAAAAATTCTCGGAATCGACCTCGGCACCACCAACTCCTGCATGGCCGTCATGGACGGTGGCGAGCCCATGGTGCTTGAAAACTCGGAAGGCGCCCGCACCACCCCCTCCGTCGTCGCCTTCGCGAAGAGCGGCGAGCGGCTCGTCGGCCAAGCCGCCAAACGCCAGGCCGTCACCAACCCGAAAAACACCATTTTCTCCGCCAAGCGCCTGATCGGCCGCAAGTTCTCCGAACTAACCGACGCCGACAAGCGCATGCCCTACAAAATCGTCGCCGCCTCCAACGGCGACGCCCACATCGAAGTGGAAGTCGCGGGCGAAGCCAAAACCTTCTCCCCGCAGGAAATCGCCGCCATGGTCCTCGGCAAATTGAAAGCCGATGCCGAAGCCAAACTCGGCGAAACCATCAAACAGGCCGTCATCACCGTTCCCGCCTATTTCAACGACGCGCAGCGCCAGGCCACC
>CAZVSA010000149.1:6266-9888 GCA_964629955.1 uncultured Luteolibacter sp. | reverse complement strand
CCCGCCTCCCGCGCCCCGGATCTCCTGGATTGCGAGGATTCCTTCTGCCATCCGGATGAAATCGCCGGGCTTCCCCGCGACCCTGAAAAACGGGCCATCGCCCTGCTCCGCATCTGGACCGCCAAGGAAGCCGTGCTCAAGGCCATGGGCACCGGCCTCTCCCACCCTCCCGAAGCGGTTCGGATCGATTTTTCCACCGATCCCGCCACCGCCGCCTCCCGCATCCCCCTGCCGGAACTCTCCGGACAACGCATCCACCGTCTCCAACTCCCCGGATTCGACGAATACATGGCCGCCCTCTCCGTTCCCCCGGCGGTGACCCGGATCGACATCATCCCTCCCGCGCTATCGACAGGGACGGAATTTTCCTCCACCCATCCGCCGTCCGCCTTTCCCGCCCATGGCTGAAGTCATCCAGTTCTCCTGTCCCGCCTGCGACACCACCCTGCGCCTGCCTCTCGAATTGGCCGGCCTGCACGGCCCCTGTCCCGGTTGCTCCCGGGAAATCATCGCGCCGGATCCCGCAACCAACACCGCCGCCTCGCTCGCCCCCGCTCCATCCTCGCCGGAACCACCGCCGGAACCACCGCAAACTCCGGAACCCGCCCCTTCCCTCGCTCCCGCCTCCTCCCGTGCGGTTCTCCCGCTTTCCTGCGCCCTCACCGGAGTTCTCGCCCTCGCCGCCGGTTATTGGGCCGGTCATCACTTCCAGCCCACCCCTTCCCAACCCGCAAATCAGATCGTTCACCAAACGGCGGCTCCCGCTCCAACACCGGAACCTCCCAAGCCCACACCGGAGAAAAAGGAACCGGCCATCACTGAAAAACCTCCCGCCGGAGAACCGTCCCCACCCGTCAAACACATCCGGGTTCTGGACGCCGCGGAAACCGCTCTCCGGTCCTTTCTCAACGCCCCCGACTGGCAAACCCGCCTGGCCCACTCCCTTTTTCCCGAAACCACCGGCCCGGCCATGGAAGCCCGCGCGGCACGGAGACCGGACGGCCCCGTCCCCTTCAATTCCATCTCCGTCAGCCACACCCAGACCGACGTTGAATCGCGCGACACGCTGCTGATCTTCCAGGTCGCCACCCCCTCCATCCCCGGCGGCATTCCCGTGGCCGTGATGGAATCAGCCGATGGCTGGCGGGTCGATTGGAGAGCCTTCATCGAGTTTCACGACGACGAATTCCAGAGATTCACCGAAAGCCCCGCAACGGAAGCCCGCAACTTCCACCTTGTTGTCCGTGCACACGAGCCGGAGGGCGAAAATGCACAAACCAACGAACACTACGAAACCTACCTCATCGGCAGCCCCGTTCCGAAACAGGAAACCATCGCCTATGTCCGTCGTGGCTCGGCCGCATCCTCCACCCTCCGCGACGCCATCGACAACCGGGGCATCTTCACCCCCGTGCTAGAAGTCGCCAAGCGCACCACCCCGGACGAACAAACCTATCTGGAAATCCTCCACGTCACCGCCCCCACCTGGAGACCGGCGGACCGTTGATACAAATTTTCAAAAATCATCCGACTGATGAATCGAAACGCAGAGCAACGCGGAGGTCGCGGAGAGAGACGCAAAGATACACATACGAATCTCGGCGATCCCCTTTGCGACCTCCGCGCCTCCGCGTTTCGATGAATTCCGAAATCTCCCTTGATTCAGGGATTTTTCAAAATGCCTCCCCAAGCTCGAAACGGGGAAAATCAGTGACCTGCTCCAGCCGCACCCCATAAAGCCCCGCGATCTCGGGAGCATCCGACTGGTGATAGACATCCCGGTAATAAACCTCCCGGATCCCGTACGCACAGAGCGTCTGCATGCAAGCCGTGCACGGCATCGTCGTGGTTGCCACGAGCTTTGCCTCCCCCCGCCGGAAAAGGCTGCAAAGATTGATCTCCGCATGGAGCATGAACTTCTGCCTCGCCTCCCGGTCCGTCCAGAATCCGGGGGGCGCGTCATACCCGGGAGCCAGCCCGTTGTAAGCGGTCCCGATCACACGGTTGTCGTCATCGAGAGCCGACGCCCCCACCTTCCGGTACGGGTCCTCGGAGCGCAGACTCGCCACATGGGCAAGGGCCATGGCATACTGGGGGATCGTGAGGCGACCGGCGGACATGCGCGGAGGATGAAGCCCCCTCCCGGCGGAGAGAAGCAGAGAATGCCCTTGCACCCACCCCCTCTTTCCTTCCCCCCATCGCAATTCCCGCTTTTCCGCATGCGGCAACGGGCATAGCCTCCCCGCGACATGAGCAATTGCGGTCCGAAAATGAAAATGGATCCGGCGCTGCACCGGGACAGGAAACCGTCCTGGATCAAGGTGCGGCTGCCGAACAATCCCGCCTTTTGGTCCACCAAATCGCTGATCACCGACCTGAAGCTCGTGACCGTCTGCGAGGAAGCCCAGTGCCCGAACCGCTGGGAATGCTGGGGCCAGGGAACCGCCACTTTCATGATCGCCGGGGACAAATGCACCCGGGCCTGCGGGTTCTGCGCCGTCAAAACCGCGAAACCCGACGCATTGGAAAGCGATGAACCGCAGCGCGTCGCCGAAGCCACCCAACGCATGAACCTCCGCCACGTCGTCATCACCGCCGTGGCCCGCGATGACCTCCGCGACGGCGGCGCGGAGCATTTCAAGCTCACCATCGAAGCCATCCGCCAAACCAACCCCGGAATCATCATCGAGGTCCTCGTCCCCGACTTCAACGACCGCGATTGGGCTCTCGCCATGGTGATGGACGCCCGGCCCCACATCTTCAACCACAACCTCGAAACCGTGGAACGCCTCACCCCGCTCGTCCGTTCCCGCGCGAAATACGGGCGCAGCCTGGCCGTCCTCAAAAAAGCCAAGGCAATGGTCCACGGCAAGGTCGCCACCAAAAGCGGTCTCATGCTCGGCCTCGGCGAACGCCGCGAGGAAATCCTCCGGGCCATGGACGACCTCCTCGAACACGACGTGACCGTGCTCACCCTCGGCCAATACCTCCGCCCGACCCCGAAACACCTCCCCGTCGTCGAGTACATCCATCCGGACGTTTTCGCGGAACTCAAGCAAGCCGCGCTGGAAAAAGGCTTCCGCCACGCCGCCAGCGGGCCGCTCGTCCGCAGCTCCTACCACGCCGCGGACTTCCGCCCGGAAATGGACATCCTCGATGCCGTGGAAGCCGATGTCCGCTCCGCCCGCGGCATCGAACTCGGACCGGAACACCTCGCGCTCCCCGCCGTGAAACCCGGCCTCCTCAACGCCACCGCCTGATCCATGCGCCACTGGTTGATCAAATCCGAGCCCGACGCGTTTTCCATCCGGGATCTGGAGCGCGTGAAGCGCGAGCCATGGAGCGGCGTGAGAAACTACCAGGCGCGCAATTTCATGAGCAAGGAAATGGCCCCGGGAGACCTCGCCCTCTTCTACCATTCCAACGCGAAACCTCCCGGCATCACCGGCATCGCCCGCGTCATCGGGGAAACCTACCCGGACCCCACCCAGTTCGACCCCTCCAGCGAATACTTCGATCCCAAATCGAACCCCGAACAACCCCGCTGGTGGCTGGTGGACTTCGAGCACGTCGCCACCTTCGGCTCGATCATTCCCCTCGAAACCCTCAAGGCCGACCCGCT
>CAZVSA010000149.1:0-6256 GCA_964629955.1 uncultured Luteolibacter sp. | reverse complement strand
GCCGGGCCTCGACGGGGGTGATGGAGAGGCCCGGCATTTCAAAAAAGCCTGCAAACTCGCCGGCTGGAAAACTTAGACAAACGGGGCGCTTCCCATCGCTTATCCATGGAAAACCCCGAAACCATGGCATCATCCCCGGCTGCATCCGAAGCCTCCCCCGCGGCATCCGCGTGGCGGGCGTGGCTGGCGGAACACGGGCCCAAGCTCCTGCTCTTCGCCCGCCAGCAAACCCGCTCGCTGGAAGACGCGAAAGACGTCCTTCAGGACGCCTTGGTCAAACTCGTCGAGAAAATCCGCAACGGCGAATTCGTCGGCGGCCAGGAATCCTGGCAACCCTACCTTTACACCGCCATCCGGAGACTTGCCATCGACCTGAGCCGCCGCGACGACCGCCGGAAACGCAGGGAGGACAACGTGAGCGCGGACGAGGAAGCGCAGCACCGGGAAACCTTCCACCCATGGTTCGAGAGCGAAGCGTCCGACGACGAAACAAGAGTCCAGCTCGAAAAAAGCCTCAAGGAACTGCCGGAAAAATTCTCCGAAGTCATCGTCATGAAAATCTGGGGCGAGCGCACATTCGCCGAAATCGGCGAAACACTCGGCATTTCCCAAAACACAGCCGCCTCACGGTATCGCTATGGTCTTGAGGCCCTGAAAAAACTGCTCGGCCAGGCCCGCAGGCGCGGAGACCTTTCCATTTGATTTGCACCAACGACCCATGAGTCACGAATTCCCATCCATCGAACAAGAACTCGCCACACTGAAGCCACAGGCTCTCGATGACGATCTGCTCGCCCGGCTGGAAGCCTGCATGGAAGGCGCTGATCTGGAGCTGCACGGGGACGAACTTCTCTTCGAGGAACAGCTCCGCCTCCTTTCCCCCGCCCCGCTGGCCGCCGCTCATCTCGCGGAACTCGAAGCCATCACCCGGGGAATCCCCTTCGCCGTGGATGAAAAAATCGTCCTCTTCCCCGGGCCCGGCCAGGCGGCCGCATCCGGGAAACGCTCCCTCTGGCGCGCCGCCGCCGCGGTCGCCCTCATCGGAGCCGCCACCGCCTTCTTCATTCCGTACGGCGAATCCTCTCCCGGTCAAACCGCCGCCGCACCGCCCAATCCACCAGCCGCCACCCCGCAGGCCCCGCCCACCGCCGCCCGCATCGCCCCGGAAGGGATCAGCCCCGCCACGTTCAACCGCGGCCTCGCCGAGGCCCATGACGAAGGAGTGGTATGGAACGCCCGCAACCGCCCCCACCGGATGTTCCGGATCGTCTACATGGAACGCGTCCTCCACACGAACCCGGACGGAACCCGCATCGAGATGGAACAACCCCGCGTCGAATACATTCTCGTCCCGGAAAAAACCGACTGATCCGGAACAAACCTCCATTTCTACTACGCTTACAGTAGTAAAGCGATGAAAACGAACAAACACCACCTGATCCCCGCCGGATTCGCCGCGGCGCTGCTGGCCCCCGCCGCCGCACCCGCCATCGAGCCCCCGGAGGATGACGCCCCGCCCCCCGCCGCTCTTCTCGAAAAACTCCGCAAGGAAACCCCCGCCCCGCCCGCCGAACAAGCCGCGGAGAGTCCGGCCTTCCTCGGCGTTGTCACCGGTCCGGTGCCGGAACTGCTCGCCGCCCACCTCCATCTGGAAGCCGGCCGGGGCGTGACCGTCCGCGCCGTCGTCCCCGATGGCCCGGCCGCAAACGCCGGCCTCCAAACCCACGATGTCATCACCCGCATCAACGAAACCGAAGTAGGCACCCCCGCCGACCTCACCCGGCAGATCCAGAACCACAAACCGGGCGACAAAATTTCCCTGCAACTCATCCACGAAGGAAAGCCCGCCGAAATCGCCGTCGTGCTCGGCGAACGCCCCGCGGAAGAACACTCCCACGCCCCCCGCCTCCGCAACGAACGAATGTTCGATGGATTGATGCTCGACGGCATGCCCCGGGAGCAGGCCCGCCGGCTGCGCGATCTGATCGAGGGAAACCTCGGCGGCATGGATCCCGGCGACTTGATGGGCGCGCCCGTCCCCGGAGCCATGCATGAGGCCATGGAGCGGATGAAACGCCGGATGGACGGCATCATGCGGGACGGACTCCCGGAAATCGACGGCGATGCAGGCGGTTTCCAATTCCAATCCGACGCCACCATCCGCGTGATGGACGATCAGGGAAGCCTTGAAATGCGCTCCAGAAACGGCGGCAAGGAAATCACCATCCGCGATCAGGCGAATGAAATCACATGGACCGGCCCGTGGGATACCGAGCAGGACAAAGCCGCCGCGCCGGAAGGAGTGCGCGAGCGCGTCGAAAATCTGAACCTCGATGAAGGATTCGCAGGCAAAGGGCTGCGCTTCAATTTCCGGATGCCGGGGGTTCGGGGGAACTGATCCGCAAATTTTTTCCAGGGAGGCAAAAGGTGCGCCCGCGTCCGGCAATGTCCGGCGCGGGCGTGCTGATTTTTCAACCCGCCGTGCAACCCCGTTTCGTGAAATCCCGTGGTTTTCGCGGTCTCTTTTCCCTTTTTGGATTCATTCCACCTCACTGATCCCCTTCAACGTGGAAAAACTGATCCGGCGCATGGTTTCCAGAAACTCCCGCATGTAGGCCGCCTGCGCCCCCGCCTCGCTGGTGGCGGCGTAAAGATTCGCGAACAACCCCTTCTTCCGGATCGGACGTGACGCGACGTAATTTCTATCGAGAAACGGCTGCACCGCCCAGCCCGGCATCGCCGCGATGGCGCGCTGGCTGGCGACGAGTTGCAGGATCGCCACCGTCAGCTCCGTTTTCCGCCTTGGCGGATCGACGTCCGCCGGTTTCAGCACCTCGCGGATCACATCGATCCGGTCGTCCGGGATCGGATAGGTCACCAGCGTTTCCTTCTGGAAATCCTTCGCCGTCAGATGCGTCTTGCGGGCGAGCGGATGCTGCCGCGCCAACAACGCCAGAACCTCATAACGGAACAGCGGATGATACACCACGCCCGCCCGTGATCTCGCGGAGGAAACGATGACCAGATCCGCCTGATCCTCCGCCAGCAGCCCGGTCGGGTCCGGCTGGAATCCGGATACCAAATCCATCTCCACCTCCGGCCACCCTTCGCGGAACGCATCCATGCTCGGCATCAGCCAGTCGAAGCACGAGTGGCACTCCACCGCGATCCGCAATTGCCCGGCCTTCCCCTCCGCGATGCGCGCCACATCCCGCTCGGTCTGCTTGATGACTTTTTCCACTTCGTAAGCCGTCGCCAGCAAACGTTCTCCAGCCGGACTCAGCCGCAGCGGATTGCTTTTTCGCTGAAAAACCTCCGTTCCCACCAGCTCTTCGAGCGCCTTCATTTGATGGGACAACGCCGGTTGGGAAAGATGCAGACGTTTTCCCGCCTTCGAGAGATTCCCTGTCTCGGCTACGGCGATCAAGGCGCGGAGATGGCGGAGTTCGATCACGGCTCAGAGGTGGCGGGATTGTGCCAGAGGAGGCCGGGAAAACGGGAAAAACCTTCGTCCAGACTGACGAGGATGGCGCGGTGTTCGATGGCCAGGGCCGCGAGCCAGGCATCGTTGATGTCATTTCCTACGAGGCGGAGATCCGTGAGGAATCCGGAGAGAATTTGATGATGCCTGTCCGTAGGTGAGCAACGCCGGGTTTGCGGGTATTCCAGCAGAGCCTTGTAAAAAGCCAATGAGACCGCTGGCGTGGAAATGCCGAGTTGCGGATGGGTGCCGATCCGCAGCAAGGCGCACTCCGTCAAATCATTGATTAGCAGTTCCCGACCGGCAGAGGTGGCTTGGTCAAGCCATTGACGGCACACCGCATGATCGCGGGATGATCGGTTCAATGCGTTCAGCCAGATGTTCGCATCCGGCAGAAAAATAGCGTTCCGGGTCATGCGTCTTTCAGCTCAATGCCTAGCTTTTTCAGATCATGCCGCAGTTGCTCTTCCTGGTCGATTCTCTTGATCTCCTTATGGGTGAGGTTCAGCGGCTTTTCCGGGATATAGACGGGAAACGGATGAGGTTTCCCCGGCGTCGCAGGCGAGGCTTTTCCGAGTTTCATCCGCAGGGCACCTTCGAGAAACCGGGTCAGGGTGATTCCTTCCCGAGCCGCTTCCGCTTTAGCTTCGCGATAAAGTTGATCGTCGATGCGGAGGGTAGTTTGCATGGCAGAAATCTTTCAAAAGAAAGATTTTTGTCAATCCTTGAAAGGGCATCCCCGATTTTACGCGACGGCGATCAAGGCGCGGAGGTGACGGATTTCAAGCATGGCGGCGGAACATTCATCATAAGAAATCCGAATGACCATCCTAAAAACAATGCGTTTTGTGAATGCACCATCCACCCGCATCATCCAACCATCATGTCACGCATCACCACCCACAACCTCGGCTACCCGCGCATCGGCGAACAACGCGAGCTGAAAAAAGCCACCGAACTCTACTGGAAAGGCCGCATCTCCCGCGAGGAACTGGAAGCCGCCGGACGCACCCTGCGCGAGTGGAACTGGCGCAAACAGTCCGACGCCGGAATCGACCTCATCCCCTGCAACGACTTCTCCTTCTATGACCAGATCCTCGATGCCTCCCTGCTCCTCGGCAACGTCCCTCCGCGTTTTTCTCGGCAGGGGGAAAACCATGACATCGACACCGCCTTCCTCATCGCCCGCGGCCAGCGCGAAGCCTCGCCCGATGGCGAAAATGCGTGCGGCTGCCACACGGACCGGGTTTCCACCTTCGCCGGCGAGATGACAAAATGGTTCGATACGAACTACCACTACATCGTCCCGGAATTCCGCTCGGACACCACCTTCCGACTTTCCTCTAACAAAATCTTCACCGAGTTCGCGGAAGCCCGCGCACTCGGCCACAACGCCAAACCCGTCCTCATCGGCCCCGTCAGCTACCTCACCCTGGGAAAATCCCAGACTCCCGGCTTCGACCGCTTCTCGCTGCTGGAAAAACTGCTCCCCGTGTACGAGGAAATCCTCTCCAAACTCGCCGCACAAGGCGCGGAATGGATCCAGTTCGATGAGCCCATTCTCTCCCTCGATCTAACGGACACTCGAATCAACGCCTTCATCGAAAGCTACACCCGCCTGAAAAGAGCCGCCGGTTCCGCGAAGCTCATCGTCGCCAACTACTTCGGAGAACTCCGCGAAAACCTCACCCTCTTCCTCAGCCTGCCCGTCGATGCCCTCCATCACGACGCCGTCCGCGCCTCTTCGGAAATCGACGCACTCCTCGCCAAATTCCCGCAGGACAAAATCCTCTCCCTCGGCATCGTCGATGGCCGCAACATCTGGAAAAACAACTACGATGCCTCCCTGGCCGTCCTCGCCAAAGCTCGCGAAATCCTCGGCGCCGGCCGCCTCTGGATCGCCCCGTCCTGCTCGCTGCTCCACTGCCCTGTCACCCTCGAAAACGAAAAATCCCTCGATCCCGAAATCAGGAACTGGCTCGCGTTTTCCGATCAGAAACTCGCCGAAGTCACCACCCTCGCCCGCCTGTGCGCCACCGATGAAAGCGACCCTTCCTTGTTGGAAAACCGCGCCTCCCATCTCGCCCGCCGCAACAGCACCCGCATTCACGATCCCCGCGTGCAGGCCCGCCTCAGCTTCATCATCCCGGACGACAGCCGCCGCAAATCACCTTTCCAGGTCCGCCAAAAACTCCAGCGCGAAAAGCTCCGCCTGCCGCTTTTCCCCACCACCACCATCGGCTCCTTCCCGCAAACCGCCGAAGTCCGCGCCGCCCGCGCCAAATGGAAAAAAGGCGAAATCCCCGCCGTCGCCTACCACGCCTACCTCAAGGAAGAGACGCGCCGCTGCGTCGCCTTCCAGGATGAAATCGGCATCGACATGCCCGTCCACGGCGAGTTCGAGCGCAATGACATGGTAGAATACTTCGGTGAAAAGCTCGACGGCTTCACCTTCACCACGCACGGCTGGGTCCAGAGCTACGGCAGCCGCTGCGTCAAGCCGCCCGTCATCTTCGGCGACGTCCGCCGCCCGAAACCCATGACCGTTCACTGGTCCGAATTCGCCCAATCCCTCACCGAAAAGCCGATGAAAGGCATGCTCACCGGCCCCGTCACCATTCTCCAATGGTCCTTCGTCCGCGATGATCAGCCGCGTGAAATCACCGCCCGTCAGATCGCCCTCGCCATTCGTGACGAAGTGATCGACCTCGAAAAATCCGGCATCGCCGCCATCCAGATCGACGAGCCCGCCATCCGCGAGGGCCTGCCGCTGCG
>CAZVSA010000148.1:0-9914 GCA_964629955.1 uncultured Luteolibacter sp. | reverse complement strand
GACGCCGTCGAAGCGGAAGCCGTCGAAGCGGAATTCCTCCAGCCAATAGCGGATGTTGGAGAGCAGGAACTGACGGACTTCCGGGCGGCCGTAGTCGAAGCATTTGGAGTCCCATTGCGGGTGCTCGCCGCGACCGCCTTTGTGGAAGTATTGGTTTCCGGAGCCGTCGAAGTCATTGAGCCCTTCTGCGGTGTTTTTCACGGCGTGGGAGTGGACGATGTCCAGCAGCACGGCGATGCCGAGTCCATGCGCGGTGTCGATGAGGTATTTCAGGTCCTCCGGGGTTCCGAAACGCGAGCAGGGGGCGAAGAACGAGGAGACGTGATAGCCGAAGGAGCCGTAATACGGATGCTCCTGGACGGCCATGAGCTGCACGGTGTTGTAGCCGGCTTTTGCAATGCGCGGCAGGATGGAATCGGCGAACTCGCGGTAGGTGTGCACGCGGGGTTCCTCGCCCGCCATGCCGGTGTGGGATTCGTAGATGACGGGTGCGCCGACCGAGGAGGGATCGAAGGGGTGTTTCCACTCGTATGGGTGCGGGGAATTCCAGACCTGCCCGCTGTAGTCGTGCGTGGTGGGATCCTGCACGGCCCTGCGGATGCAGGCGGGGATGCGGTCGCGCCGGGAGCCATCGGCGCCGGTGACGTGCAGTTTCACTTTCTGTCCGTGTGCCAGCGCGTCCGCGGGGAGCCGGAGCTGCCAGACGCCTCCGCCCGCCGGGGCGAGGGGGTGGGATTCCCGGTTCCAGCCGTTGAAGTCGCCGATGAGGGAAATGCTTTTTGCGGCGGGAGCCCATTCGCGGATCATCCAGTGGTTGGCGGCGGCCTGAAAGTGGATTCCGGTGAACTTGTGCCCGGTGGCGTGGGCGGACAGGGAGCCGGAATGGGCTTCGATCTCCGCCAATGTCTCGTCGAACCGCCGCATGCGCCGCTCGATGGCGGCTCTGTGAGGTTCCAGCCAGGGATCGTCTCGGACGAGTTTCGGAGCTTCCGTCATTGCGCCCCAAGCTGCCGTTTCGATGCCCGGTCGGAAAGCTAAAAGCCCGGGCACCGATTCCGGCCCGCTTTGCCACCGGCGCTTCCGGAATTCGCCGCCGGTTCCGGATTCCGTGTTTTCCGGTGGTCCGCAGGGGTATGGCGTTTTGCAACGGATTCGTCACTTTTCAAGCAATTTACC
Source organism: uncultured Luteolibacter sp. (assembly GCA_964629955.1). Lineage (GTDB taxonomy): Bacteria > Verrucomicrobiota > Verrucomicrobiia > Verrucomicrobiales > Akkermansiaceae > Luteolibacter. Next base: position 8,738 of record CAZVSA010000148.1, on the reverse strand, counting down.
ATCAGATGGTTGTGCAAATTTTTTGTCCTGAAGGATTGCGATGGTTCGTGTTTCTTAATCAACTTTTTCGTCAAGTTCTAAAAAAATCCGGCCCGTGGAACCCTTGTGGAATAGGCGGCCCGCAAGTTGTCTGTTAGATTGTTTCAAAAAGTTTTTCACCCCGGGTCCGCGGTCGTCCATGTTCCTTGGCGCACCTTGACGCGGCGACCCGATGGCGGGACCGGGCGGGCGGGGTGCAGGACATCAATTTTCAAGACAATTCGAGCAGCAATGGAACCCAAGGAAGTCTCAGCGTCTGGAAGAAACGCGGTTGAAACGGCGGAGAATGATCTCCGCCAACCCGGTGACCCGGATTGGGAGAAGGTGTGTGGCGCTTTGCGTTCCTCCGTGAGCCCCGACGCGTTCCAGCGATGGTTCCGCGCCGCCGCTTGGCTGGGGGAGGAGAATGGCGTGGGCACCGTGGCCGTGCCGGGGGAGATGCACCAGGTATGGATCGAAACCAACTACCTGCCGGAGCTGACGATGGCGGTGGGGCAGGTGTTCGACGGAGTGAGGGAGGTGAGAATCGTGCTCGGGGATCAGGAGGAAGCTTCCGCGGGGGAAAACGGAACCGTGCGCGCGCCGTTGCGTTCCAGGGCGGTTTCTCTGGAAGGGGAGGCTCTTGAGAAGCGCATCAAGGGCGTGGGGCTCAATCCCGCCCATACCTTCGCCAGTTTCGTGGTGGGGGCCAACAGCCAGTTCGCGCATGCCGCTTGCGAGGCGGTCGCGAAAAAAACGGGGGTCGGCTACAATCCGCTCTTCATCCACGGCGGGCCGGGACTGGGGAAAACCCACCTGATGCAGGCGGTCGGGCAGGAGATCCTGCGCCGCCAGCCGGCTTCCCGGGTGATCTATCTCACCTGCGAGAAATTCACCAACGAGTTCATCGACGCCATCCGCCGCGGCGACATCGAGAAATTCCGCCGCCGCTACCGGAGCACCGATGTTCTGCTGATCGACGACGTCCAGTTCCTCGCCGGGAAGGAACGCTCCCAGGAGGAGTTTTTCCACACCTTCAACACCCTGCTCGATGGCCGCAACCAGGTCGTGCTGACTTCCGACCGCCCGGCCTGCGAGATCAAAAGCCTGGAACCCCGCCTGATTTCCCGTTTCGAGTGCGGGCTCACCGTGGAGATGCAGCCGCCGCAGATGGAGACGCGCCTGGCCATTCTCAGGAAAAAATCGGCGGACTGGAAGGTGCGCGTGGAGGAGCCCGTGCTGATGTTCCTCGCGGAAAAAATCCGTACGAACGTCCGCCGTCTGGAGGGTGCGCTCATGCGCGTGGCCACCTACGCCTCCCTCGCGGGCGGCAGTGTCACCGTGGAGAAGGTGGAGCATCTCCTGCGCGATCTCATCCGGGAGGAGGCCAGCCGCCAGATTACCATCGACGCCATCCAGCGGGCCGTGGCGGAGCATTTCGACGTGCGCCTGGCCGATATGATCAGCCGCCGCCGCCCTGCCAGCATCGCGTTTCCCCGGCAGGTGGCCATGTATCTCAGCCGTTCGCTGACCAAGGGGTCGCTCATGGAGATCGGCGAGGCCTTCGGCGGGAGGGACCACGGGACCGTGATCCACGCCTGCAAAAAGGTGAAGGCGAGGATGGGGGAGGAGGAAGGACTTCAGGAAAGCGTGTCCCGGATCGAAGCCCTGCTCCGGCGCTGAGGGGCGGGAATCCGGTTTATTCACAGAAGGCTTGCCAAGGGTGATTGAAAGCGGAAACTCGCCGCCGACAAATTATTCAGGTTTTCCCTCCATGAAGTTCCGTATCTCCAAGGAAGCGCTCCTCGATGGCCTCCAAAAAGTCCAGCACGTGGTCAGCTCGCGCACCACTCTGCCCATTCTCTCCAACGTATTGCTGGTCGCCAAGGATGGCCGCCTGCAGTTCACCACGACGGATCTCGATGTCGGGATCACCGGATCGGTGGAGGCGCAGATCGAAAAAGAGGGTGCCACCACGCTGCCGGCCAAGCGCCTCGTGAACATCGTCCGCGAGCTTCCCGCCAGCGAGGTGGAGGTTTCGGTGGACGGGAAAAACCATGCTTCCATCCGCAGCGGTCCGTCGTTTTTCAAGATCATCGGCCTCAGCGACACCGAGTTTCCTCCGCTGCCCGATTTCGAGGGAGCCAAGGTTCTCAAGATCCCCCAGGAGACGCTCAAGGACGGCCTGAAGAAAACCTCCTACGCCATTTCCACGGATGAGACCCGCTACGTTCTCAATGGCATCTTCGCCTCCTTCCGGGACGGAAAACTGACGCTTGTGGCCACCGACGGCCGCCGCCTCGCCATGGTGGATGCCGATCTCGAATTCCCGGCTTCCCACGAAACCGACGTCATCATCCCCACCAAGGCCGTTCAGGAACTCCAGCGGCTCCTCGGCGATGCCGGCGAGGTCGTCGTGAAGCTCAGCGACAACCAGGTTTCGTTCTCCGTGGGCGACAGCCTGCTTGCCAGCAAGCTGATCGAGGGCAACTACCCGAACTACCGCCAGGTCATCCCCGGCGACAGCAACGAGCGGGTGGTCATCTCCCGTGAGGCGCTTCTGGAAACCGTCCGCCGCGTCTCGTTGCTTTCGTCCGAAAGATCCAATTCGGTGAAACTCGTTTTCAGCGAAAACCACATCGAGGTCACCGCCAACTCGCCCGATGTCGGGGAAGCGCAGGAATCCATGGATGTCGTGTATCAGGGGCCGCCGATGCAGATCGCCTTCAACCCCGAGTTCCTGCAAGCCCCCCTCCGCAACCTCGACAGCGACGATGTCTATCTGGACCTGATCGACGAGATGAGCCCCGGCGTGCTGCGCATCGAAGGAAGCTTCCTCTACGTCCTCATGCCCATGCGGGTGACGAGTTGAGGAGATGTGGAGGCGATCACCGGTCGCCTCCCTCCCATCGCGGCAGCCACTAAAACGGTCGCGATCTTTTCACAAAACGCGGTAAAGAAAAGGCGTCGGGCGGAATGCCCGCGCCACGGTTATTCCGCGGCTTTGCGCGTCAGGGGAGCGGAATGGTGTTCTCCGGAAATGGACCAGAGGGTGATTTCCCCGCCGGGTGCGATGTCGAACACGGTCTGGAACGAGCCATCGGCCCGAAGGCCACGGGAAAGCCCGGCACCTTCCACCGGCTCCTCATGCGCTCCATAGCTGATGTAAAGCGACTCACCCGCCGCCGCGCCAACATCCCCTTCAAGCAAGGCATGATGGCCGTCCAGCGAAGTGAATCGGATTTTTGCCTCCGAGAGGGAAGGGGCATCCGTCGCGCCGGTGCCCCCGTCTTCCGCGGCCGCGATCACATTGGTGGAGGTTGCCACCGTCCTGCCACCCAGATCTTCCGCGCCCGCTTCCTCGGAAGGCGCAGTCCAAAGAGTGAGCGAACCGCCGGGAAGCAGATCGAGAACAAAACGAAGCCCTCCCTCCTCCGTTGCCTGCTCGAATTCCCCCGCTTCAAGATCCGGCGAGGAGTGTTCGCCTTCCATCACAAACACAAACGGCGTGGCAATCGATCCCGCGGGAGCTTCCACCAGGGCATGATAGGGATCGACCGATTTCACGCCAATGCCACTCAGGGTGGCGGATGGGCTTGCGGTTTCTCCGGAGCGCTCGCACGCGGGAAGAACCAACAGGCCCGGAATCACGAACCATTTCACCAAGCGCACCCACGACAGAACTGCTGTTGTTTTCATGACGGCCAATCCCAGCATCAGGGAAAAGAAAGTCAATTATTGAAAATGAGTCTCAACAGCGGATTCTTATCAGGACGCAGATGATTAAATTCTCTGTTTCAAGCCGGTTTATCCCGGCGCTTTCCCTGATCCCAGCTCACTTCGCGCCATGGGTTCGGAGTGTGAGAAATGTCGACCCAAGGAAGGGGATTTTTCAACGGCCCCGCCAGTATTCCGGCTGTCGGCTGGTGTGGGCCAGGGCAACAATCAGGATTTCGCCGCCATCAACCCTATAGATGATCCCGTAGGGATAGCGCTCCAGCAGCTTGCGGCGGTAGCCTCCCCCGATGGGTTTCCAAAACTCAGGGAAAACGGCGATTTCCTCACGCGCTTTTCTGAACTCCGCGAAGAAAGCGGCGGCGATGTCTCCGGCGCGTTCCTTGTAAAAGGTCACCGCATCGAGGATTTCCAACTCGGCTTCGAGCAGATGGTGGACGGTCATCGGTTCAGGATGTCCTGCACTTTTCCGTCCAGTTCCCCGCTCCCCGAAGATCGGGTTTGGCCGGATTTCCAGCCAGCCACGCGCCGGTCGTATTCCCGGATGGCCTCGGAGCTGAGTTCCTCCGTCTCAAGGCTCTCGATGAGCTTGGAGGCGAGATACGAGCGGTCTGTCAGCGAGAGAGCCAGCGCGTTCTCAATCACATCGGTGACGGTGGTCATGGGTGGACTTTACAGGGTTCCGGGCGGGTTGTCCTGCCCGTTTTTCGGGCGGAGCTGATCCGTTGGAAAATCCCTCGCAATCACGAAGTAACAACAATATTCCCCGGAAAGCTCATGACGACCCTCCGCATTGCGCTCGCCCTTTCACTGATCCCCGCGTGCCTCACCGCCTTCGGATCCGCCAACGATGTCCGCCCGCTCATGGCCCGTGCCGACGAACTTGGAAAAAACGCCCCTTCCCTGATTTCGCGCAACGATCTCCGCTCCCACTGGTCCTCCGATGGCAGCCACCTCGCCTATCGCGTCAACACCGGCCCGGACGAAACCCGCTACTTCAAAGTGGATCTCGAAACAAAAGAGAAGTCCCCCGCCTTCGATCACGACGCTCTGGCAAAGGCTCTCTCCCAAACCACAGGCCGGGATGTCGATCCCGCGAAGCTCCCGTTTGAAGCGCCTGACATCACGAAAGACGGCCTGGTCCGGTTTCATGCTTTCGGAGAATCCCGGCGTTTCGATCCCGCGGACAGCCGGATCTCCGGAGATGACCGCCCGCCGCCCCAAAGTTCGCTTCTCGCTCCCGGGGAAGTCCGCCGGGGAACCCGCCGCAACGGACCGCCCTCCTCCCTGACCATCGAAAACGCCACCGGCTCCGAAATCGAAATCTTCTGGGTGAACGGAGCGGGCGAACGAAGATCCTACGGAAAAATCCCCGATGGAAAATCCTCCACCCGGCAAACCTACGCCGGGCACATCTGGCTGATGACCGATTCGGATGGCGAAGCGCTCGCCGCGGTGGAAGCCGCCGATACCCCGTCTTCCGCCCGGATCACGGAAAAAATTCCCGCTCCGCCAAAACCCCGGCCCGGCCTGTCACCGGACAAAAAATGGCGGGCGTTCATCCGCGATCACAACGTCTTCATCGAGCCCGCGGAAGGAGGGGGGGCCATTGCCATCAGCTCGGGCGGCACCTCCGAAATCGAATTCACCGGGCCATTGGAATGGTCACCCGATTCCCTGAAACTCGTCGCCCGCCGCGTGAAACCGGTGGAGCAGCGCCGGATTCACATCGTCCAATCGTCGCCCCCGGACCAGCTCCAGCCCTCCCTGATCGAGCTGCCATACACGAAGCCCGGAGACCCGATCCGGCAACCGCTTCCCTGTCTGTTTTCCATCACGGATCGAAAACAGATCCCCATCGACGAAGACCTGTTTTCCAATCCATGGGACATCTCCCGGCTCCGGTGGTCGGAAGATTCCTCGGAATTCTCCTTCCTCCACAACCAGCGGGGCCACCAGCTCATGCGAATCATTGGCATCCACGCCGATACCGGTTCGGCCCGCATCATCCATGAGGAAACCAGCCCCACATTCATCGACTACTCGCAGAAAACCTGGCTTCATCACATTTCCGGCACGAGTGAAATTCTCTGGGCTTCCGAACGCGATGGGCACAACCACCTTTACCTCATCGATGCCGCCACGGGTTCCATCAAACACCCCGTCACGAGCGGCGATTGGAACGTCCGTGAAGTGGTGGAAGTGGATGAGGAGAACCGTCGTCTGCTCATCAAATACATGGGAGTGGAAGGACAGGATCCCTATCATCTCCACTTCGCCTGGGTCGATCTCGATGGCAGCCGGTTCGTGCCGCTCACCTCCAGCGACGGGAATCACTCCATCCGTTTCTCCCCGGACGGGAAATGGATTCTGGCCACCTGGTCGAAAGTGGACCATCCGCCGGTGACGGAGCTGCGCCATGCCGGCAACGGCGAACTCGTGATGGAACTCGAACGCGCCGACGACCACGCGCTCCGGCAATCCGGCTGGACCCGCCCGGAAAGATTCACCGCCAAAGGAAGGGATGGCTCCACCGATATTCACGGCATCATCGTCCGGCCCACAAACTTCGATCCCGCCAAATCCTATCCGGTCGTCGAGGACATCTACGCAGGCCCCCACGATCATTTCGTCCCGAAAAACTTTTCCTCCTGGTCCAACATGCAAGCCATGGCCGAGCTTGGCTTCATCGTCGTGAAGATCGACGGCATGGGCACGAACTGGCGGAGCAAGGCGTTCCACGATGTCGCGTGGAAAAACCTCTCCGACTCCGGTTTCCCCGACCGCATCGCATGGATCAGGGCCGCCGCGGAAACCCGCCCCTGGATGGATCTCTCCCGCACCGGCATCTACGGCGGCAGCGCCGGGGGCCAGAGCACGCTGGCCGGGCTCCTCCACCACGGGGATTTCTACAAAGCGGGCGTCGCCGATTGCGGCTGCCATGACAACCGCATGGACAAAATCTGGTGGAACGAAGCCTGGATGGGTTGGCCCGTGGACGAAAGCTACGAGCGGAATTCCAACGTCACCCACGCCGCGAAGCTGACAGGCAAGCTCCTGCTCATCGTGGGGGAACTCGACCGCAACGTGGATCCCGCCTCCACCGCGCAGGTCGTCCACGCCCTCCAGCGCGCGGACAGGGATTTCGAGTTTCTCCCCATCATGAACGCCGGCCATGGCGCGGCGGAAACCCCCTACGGAAAACGCCGCCGCGCAGAATTCCTCGTCCGCCATCTGATCGGCGGGAATTGATCCCCGCCGCCGCGTTTTTCTTGCCGCCCTCCGGCCTTGCGCGCAACGTCCGTTTCGTGGCCGACGAGGAGGAAACAAACACGCTCGACGATCTCATGCGGGCGGTGGAAGCCGCCGATGGCTCCGCCTTGCTTGCCACCGCGGAGGAGGTCCACTACGCCGACCTCGCCCACCTTTACGAGAACCTCGACGAGGAAAAACGCGGGTTCCTCCTCAACACCATCGGCCCCGAGCTTGCCACCGACCTCGTCGCGGAACTTCCCTACCCCCTCATCGAGGGCGCGCTGAACCACTTCAAGCCCGCCCAGCTCCGGGTGCTCCTCGGAAACCTCTCCGACGACGACCGCGTGGACGTTTTCCAGGTGGTCAGCAAGGACGCGCAGGTCCGCTTCTTCAGCCTGCTCGGCCCGCGCGACAAGGAACTCACCAAAAACCTCCTCAAATACGAAGAGGACACCGCCGGGGGCCGTATGACCACCCACGTCGGCCGCATCACCGCGGACATGACGGTGAAACAAGCCATCACCGTCCTCCGGCGCGACAGGGAAAGCACCGAAACCCTTTCCCGCATCTTCGTCGTCGATGCCCAGGGCCGGCTCGCCGGCAAGGTCCGCCTCCGGGACCTCGCCTTCAGCACGTGGGACACCCCCATCCACGACATCATGCAGGAAGCCGGGGAATACATCCTCGCAAGCGCGGACCAGGAAGAAGCCGCCCGCATGCTTTCCCGCTACGACCTCGTCGTCCTGCCCGTGGTCGATGAGTTCCACCATCTGCTCGGCGTCATCACCTACGACGACGCGCTGGAAATTCTCCAGGAAGAATCCACCGAGGACATCGAGAAACTCGCGGCCATCGGCGGCGAACAATCGGACGTCTCCTATCTCAATACCAGCGTCAGCCTGCACTATCGCAGGCGGGTCACCTGGCTGGTCGGCCTGGCCTTCGTCTCCCTCGCCTCCGGCTACGTGATGTTCCGGTTCAGCGAAACCCTGGAACAAGCCTTCGTCCTCGCCCTCTTCCTGCCAATGGTCGTCGCCGCGGGGGGGAATTCCGGAGGGCAGGCCGCCACCATGGTCATCCGTTCCATGGCGCTGGGGGAAATCAGCACGGGAAACGCCCTCCGCATCGCATGGAAGGAAGCCCGCACCGGCCTTTTTCTCGGCCTCTCCCTCGGGCTGGCCATCGCGGCGTTCATCGCCTTTTTTCTTCCCCATCTCACCGGCGAAACCGGCGGCTCGTTCGATTTTTTCCACCTAGCCCTCGCCGTGGCCGTGTCCATCACCGTCCAGGTGCTTTCCGCCACCGTCCTCGGAGCCATGCTCCCCATCGCCGCCCGCGCGATCAACCTCGACCCCGCCGTCGTTTCCGCCCCCTCCCTCGCATCCACCGTCGATGTCTCCGGCATGCTGATTTATTTCACCACCGCCGCCGCCATCCTGAACCTCTAAGCTGCCGGCATGGGCCTTTTCCGCGCGAAAAGTGCCCTCGACAGCCCCCTCTCGCCCACCTAGCGTCCGCGGACTTTCCCATACACCCACATCCTCATGATCAAAACCATCATCCCCGGCGCATTGGCTCTCGGCCTCATCGCCACCACCCACGCCCAGCCTGCCGCCGGAGAGGCCACGGAACCGCAAGCCCCGTCCGCGGAAGCTCCCGCCCTTGATCCCGCCGTGGTGAAATCCGATTCCTCCTACGCCCTCGGCTACCGCACGGGTGGCAATTTCGCC
>CAZVSA010000147.1:8853-10029 GCA_964629955.1 uncultured Luteolibacter sp. | reverse complement strand
CCGTCCCCCACTTTCGTGAGGCGCGTTGCCCTGTGGTGTCCGGACTTTCCTCAACCCACGCTTGCGCGCGTTTGCGACCGTCCGGGGAGCGGCACGACCAGGATGGAGGAAGCGCGTCAGTTTCCAATCAAAAAGACATCGAGAAAAAACCATGCGACCATCGCCAGGCCGATCACGATCTTGAATCCCATTCCCGCCAGCGTGCCGACCACGGAGCCGACTCCGGAAATCAAGGCCGGACGCGTCTCCTTTTTGGCAAAGGCCATTTCAAATGCGATCGCTCCGGCGAGCGGACCGGCCAGCAGGCCGAAAGGGAGGAAAAAAAGCCCGGCGATGCTTCCGAGGATCGCGCCGATCGCTCCCCAGCGGGTTCCTCCGAACCATTTCGCTCCGGCCGCTCCGCTGAGGATTTCAAAAGTTTGGGAAATTCCCATCAGGACGATCAGAATGGCGAACGACCACCAATGCAGTCCCGATTCCTCGCTTCCCAGCATCAGGCGGTGGGCGATGACGGCGATCAGGAGGATCAGATGGCCGGGCAGAACCGGAACCACGCATCCCGCCAAGCCCACCGCCAGCAGCAGAATCGTCACGATCCAGGCCGTTCCCGTGCCCGCTCCCTCCCACCACGCGGCGATGTGAACCAGTTCCTCCACCCGGCATTTCATACACCCGCGCCCCGGCCCCCGCAACCGTGCCTTCGTCCCAAGGCCGGCGCATCAAAAGACGGGTTTTCATTTCACCGCAAAGCCGCGAAGGGCGCAAAGGGACGCAAAGAGGATGAATGGAGGATCGGAAACCGGAAAAACAGGCGGGACGTCATTCCTCCGCCCCTGATCTCCTCCGGAGTTCTTCTCCGCGATCCTTTGCGCCCTTCGCGGCTTTGCGGTGAAAATGGTTTCTTGATGTGTGATTTTTGCTATTGCGAATCCATCTCAAAAGGCTAGCTTGCCGCCGTGTCCAGCATGGCAGTGATTTCCGAAACCCCGTGTCGTCCCTGGCGTGCGACCGCCGCGAGGATTGTGGAGGAACTTTTTCCGGTGACTCCGGAGAAGGAGTGGAATGATTTGCTCGATCTGCGGGGGCTGTTGCTTCGCGGCAGCGATTGGGGGGAAGTGCTGGAGAGCTTTTCCAGATGCCGCCTGCGTATGGAGATGGACCACTATCTGCCGTTCT
>CAZVSA010000147.1:0-8843 GCA_964629955.1 uncultured Luteolibacter sp. | reverse complement strand
CGCTTGCGCAGATTGCTTTCCAGTCACTTGCGGTTGGAGAACGCGGACAGCGGCGCTTCGCTGGAGAAGCTTTTGAGGAGCAGGAAATTCGGAAAGCGGCGGTGCCCCGAAGCACGCGGGCGGTTGCGCCTCGTGGAGCAGGCCTGAGTCATTCCCGCAGCTTCGTATCGATAAAAATCGTCACGGGGCCGTCGTTCAGGAGGCTTATTTTCATGTCAGCGCCGAAGATGCCGCGACCCACGGGTTTGCCCAATCCGGCTTCCATGGCGGAGCAAAACGCTTCGTAGAGCGGCTCCGAGCGATCCGGCGGGGCGGCCCGGAGGAAGGAGGGGCGGTTTCCCTTGCGGGTGGATGCGTGGAGGGTGAACTGGCTGACCACAATGACTTCGCCGTTGGTTTCCGCGAGGGAGAGGTTCATTTTTCCTTCTCCGTCGGAAAAAATCCGCATGCGGGTGATTTTCCCGACGAGCCACTCCACGTCCCCGGCGCTGTCGCTTTCTTCGATTCCCAGCAGGACGAGCAGGCCCGGACCGCACCGGGAAACGGTCTGCCCGTCCACGGTGACGGAGGCTTCGCTTACGCGCTGGAGAATCGCTCGCATGGAAAAAATTCTGAACCGGTGCCCCGGTAGTGCAAGTCTTCCCACATCAGTGTCTAGCGTGGTTGTCCCCACCTTGTGCCCAAAGCGGCTCGTTGACCGGTCGCCTGTATTTTTGGCAATCTCCGCGTCCCGGACCCCATGGCTGTCGAAACGCAAAAAGCTCCTCCCGCTTCCTCTCCTTCCCTCCAGCAAGGCCCCACCGCCGCGGATGATGTCACCCGCGCCCTGCCCCATGCGCTGGGGCCGGAGAAGAGCCTGCTGTCCTCGATGTTGCAGGACCCGCAGGAATACATCGGCGTGGCGATCGAGGAGAAGCTTACCAAGGAGCATTTCTATCTGCCGTCGCACTCCACGTTGTTCGGTTTTCTGGTGGAATTGTTCGAGGGCGGCCACGAGGTGGAGCTGGTTTCATTGGTTCAGCGTTTGCTTGACCGGGGTTTGTTGGACCGCTGTGGCGGGCCGGCGGCTCTGACGGACATTTACACCTACGCGCCGAGTCCCGGGCATTTCCGTCACCATCTCCAGCACGTGAAGGACAAGTTCGTCCTGCGTTCCATCATCCAGAATGCGAACGAGGCGATCGCGCAGGCCTACGACGCCCCGGACGAGGTGGCGGGCCTGCTGGACACGGTGGAGGCGAAAATCCTGGCGATCCGCGAGGGCTCCGAGACGAACCAGTCTCCGACGATCAAGCAGTCCGTGGGCGAGGTGATCGAGCAGTTCCAGGCCCTGCTGGCGGGAGAAAAGGGTGCGCAGGGGGTTTCCACGGGATTCGAGGAACTGGACCGGATGAGCAGCGGCCTGAAGGCGGGGGAAATGTTCGTCATCGCGGCGCGGCCTTCGATGGGAAAGACCTCGTTCATGATGAACCTTGTGGAGCACATCTGCGTCGATCAGGGAAAGCCCGCGATGGTGTTTTCCTGCGAGATGAGCGCCTTCCAGCTCGTGCAGCGTCTGGTTTTCTCGCGGGCGAAATTCGCGATGAGCCAGCTTTCACGCGGCTACACGCCGACCAAGGCGGATCTCCAGCGGATCACCCGCTCGGCGATGGAAACGGCGGGCGCGAAACTCTTCATCGACGACACGCCGGGAATTTCCATCAACGAGCTGCGCGCCAAGGCCCGCAGGAAGAAACGGGACGAGAACATCCAGCTCATCGCGATCGACTATCTCCAGTTGATGAAATCCCGCACCAAGCAGGCGGAGAATTCCCGGGAACGGGAAATCGCGGAGATTTCCGCGGGGATCAAGGGATTGGCGAAGGAGCTTGGGATTCCGATCATTATTCTGGCGCAGCTCAACCGGGGGCCGGAAGGGCGGACGGGATCGAGCAAGGGGGTGCCGCGGATGTCCGACCTCCGGGAATCCGGTGCCATCGAGCAGGACGCGGACATGGTGGGGCTTCTCTACCGGACCGCCTACTACGCGGATTCCGAGGAGGAGAAACAGGAGCAGGAGGGCAGGGCGGAGCTGGTGCTCGCGAAGAACCGGAACGGGGAGACGGGCCACATCCCGCTGACCTTCGTGGCGGATCTGATGAGGTTTGAATCGGGACCGCCCGCGCGGGAGGCGGAGGGGTAATCCTAAATAAGAAGAAGGCGAACCACGGAATCCACGGAAAAGGTGGGAGAAAAGTTATTGGTGATTTGTGATTCGTTATTGGGGAAGATGCGTGCCTCCAATCTTCTGAAATTCCGTGTGTTCCGTGCCTTCCGTGGTTCTCTATTTTCTTTTCCAGAGGGATGCGGCGACCGGTGATCGCCGCTACAGGGCGCATTTTTTGCGAACGTTTTCGAGAAGGGCGGGATCGGCTTCCAGGGCGTCGGCCACGGCGCGGATGACGTTGAGGGTGGGGCGGGAGACGTGGTGTTCCATGCCTTCGACATCGCGGTAGATGGTTTCCTCGTCGATGCCGAAAAGACGGAGGAAGCGGGTGAGCGTTTCGTGCCGCTCCACGATGGCGAGGGCGATGCGATGGCCATCTCCGGTGAGAACGGTGCCGCGGTATTTCTCGTGTTTGACGAGGCCTTCCGCATCGAGGCGCTGGAGCATGTTGGTGACGCTGGCCTGGGAGATGCCGAGGTTTTTTGAAATATCCACCGCGCGGGCGTAGCCTTTTTCCTCGATGAGATGCAGGATCTGTTCGAGGTAATCGTCCATCGCGACGGAGCCGCTGGTGCGCCGGGGAAGCTGGGTCATCGGCGGGGAGGCTAGGGGCTGCCGGAGGGAAGGGAAAGCCCGGTTTCCCGGTAAAGCTCTGCGTTGGAGGCCTGGAACTCGGCTTTGAGGCGGACCCGGAGTTTGGAGAGATCGGCCAGACGCCAGTGGGAGAACGTCCACTCGCCGGTTTTTCCGTCGTGCTCGATGCCGACGAGGAGATGGACGGCGTCGTCGTTGATCTTGAGGGTACCGGATTTGGGCTCGAAGTAGAAGCTGCGGAAGGTGCTGGCCGCGGAGCCTTGCTCGACGAGTTTGGGATCGAGATAGAAAACTTCGCCGGATTCCTTGTCGATGATGCGGAGGTCGGGATAGCCGGAGCGCTGGCGGCCGCCGTCGCGGGTGGGAGGGATGTCGCAGCTCAGGCCGGGGGTGGCGTCGAGGCGGGTTTGCAGGGATTCTTCAAAGAAGCGCGATCCTTCGTTGATCCGCCGGAGCCGCCGGATGGGGGAGTCCGGCCGGTTGAGTTCCTCCACGGATTCGGCGAGCGCTTTTTCGATGGCGGCGATCACGCGCTGATGGGGGGTGCTGTCGTTGAGGGGAATGACTTTTTTCCCGGAGGCGGCTTTGACGATGGTGGCGAAGGAAAACGTCCGGTTTCCCAGATCTTCGGCGAGGAGGGATCGAACCAGCGCGGCGTCCGCTTCCCCGTCGGGCGGAGTGCCGCGGGCGATCGGGGGCAATAGGGCGAGCAAGAGGATTGCCGGGGTGGTTCGCCTGCTGAGGAAAGGGGATCGCATGGGTTCAATCCGGTTCAGGGAGTGCGCCGTTGATACCAGTGGGAGGTATCGGGGTGAAGGATCGATTCCAGAGGCTGGTCCAGCAGGTCGTGCGATTCGAGCAGGTGGGCGAGAAGCACGAGAGAAGCCACGGCGTCGAAGAGGGCGTCGTGCCAGGATTTTCCGGGGACGAGTTTCTGGATTTGCGGGGTGAGTTCGCGGCCATCGCACAGGTTTCCCAGCGAGTGGCTGGAGAGTTCCGGCCAGGCGGCGCGGGAGAGGTGGAGGGTGTCGATCCAGGGGCCGAATCCATGTCCGGGAAAGGCGCGGAGAAAGCGTTTTTCGGTGCCTTTTCCGTGGGCGACCACGGCGGCTCCGGCGAGCCTTCGTTTGAGTTCCGGCCAGAGTTCCAGCAACGCCGGGGCTTCCGCGAGATGGGCGGGCGTGATGCCATGGATCTTTTGTGCGGACCAGAGGATCGGCTGATCGGTGTGCAGGTAGGAAACGAAGGGATCGCCGTGTCCCTCCGCCGGGGACCAGCATGCGAGGCCGACCTGCACGGGGCTGTCGGTCATGCCGCGCGCGGCGCCGGCCGACTCGAAGTCGATGGCGGCGAAGCGGCATTGGCGTATGGATGGCATGGGAGGTGGCGGCGTGCTTTGATTTCAAGGCAGCGGCCGCTTTGAATCGAGAGAAAACGAGGCAATGCTCCTCTATTGGGGGGAAGAGGGATTGCTTTGGAAACTGTGGCTGCGACGTCTCGTCGCAGGCCGTGGCAGTGGCGTCCCGCCGCCGCTTGTATTGTGGGCATTGCGGCGGGACGCCGCAATCACGGCCTGCCGCGAGACGCGGCAGCCACTTGAAGAGGGCTGCCGCTGAAACAAAAAAAAGAGCGGCCGCTTTCGCGACCGCCCTGTGATTGATGAAGTCAGGAAGCCGGGTTCGATCAGAACGCGACCTTCAGGGCGACACCGCTGACGAACTGGTTCTTGCTGCCCCAGGTAAACGTGCCGGGTTCATCACTGAGGGCCAGGGAGCCTGCGATGAAGGGAGACACGGTTGCGGTATCGGTCAGCGCGTAGTCGAGCGAGATCTTGGTGGTGAGATGACCGAATTCGCCCGGCTCGACGTAGTAGCCGAGTGCGGCGTCCACATTGAGGGTCAGGCATTGGCTCAGCTCGAAACCTTTGGCGACGCCGAGTTCGAGGTAGCCGTCGTTGTCACCTTCGATGTCCCAGAAGTAGGTCAAGGAAGCTTCGGCGAAACCGAAATCACGGCTCAGACCAAAGTAGATTTCCTGTTGGTCCGCGAGGAACTGTCCTACCTGATTCTTTTGGAAGTGATAGAAGATGTAGCCGACGGAAACTTCCGCGAAGCCGAGATCCTTGGAGACTTCCGTGAAGAGATTCAGCTCGTCGTAGGAGAGGTTGGGGACACCGGGGCCAACGATGTTATGGACGCTGCCATACCAAGCTCCGGCGCTGACGCCAAGCCCGCTGAATTCCGTGGAGGCTTCCACGCCGACGTCAATGAGGTCCTGTCCGAGGTTGAGCCCGCGGAAGAGGTACTCGCTGGCGTATCCCGCGCCGATTTCATATTCGACTTGAGCCGAGGCAGTGCCGGCCGCGAGGGCGGAGGCAGCGGCCAGGGCGCCAATGGTTTTGCAGTAGTTTTGCATCGTGTTTGTTTGGTTATCGGTTGCTGCTGCGTCCTTGACTTTGCCAGGGGCGGCTCAGGCAGGATCGTCCCGGAGAGTGGCGCCCCGTTTGGTTGCCCAAAATGAACCGACCGCTTCCGGCAAGGCGAAATATTTCACATTTCCGAAGGAGTTGTCGAGCGTTAATTTGGGTTCTCAAAGGGGGGAGCTGCGCTCCGATGCGCGAGGGTTTAGTGATGGCCCCGGTGGTTGGCAAGAGTAATGGTGGTTTTTCGCAACTATCTGAGGCACCGGAGGGATGGAGAGGGGGTGGGAGCGAATGCGAGGCCCGCCGGAGATTTGGCACGACGTTTGCTTTTCCGGCAGCCGCTGCTCCCGGAGATCCGGAATCGCCGGGAACGGGCAGTGAAACATCCGATTAACCCTGACTCCCACCATGACCAGTCGATACATCAATCAAGTGCGGGCCCTGACGGCTGCCGCAATCGCGTTACTAGCAGTCCCCTTGTGCCTCCCCGCGTACGGGCAGGACGAGGGGGCTCCACCGCCAGTCGAGGAGGTCGCGGCGGAGCCCGGGCCGGTGGATGATTACCTGGAGCTTGTGGCGTCTTACGGACCCGAGTATGCGGCTGCGTTCGATTTCTTCGCGTTGAGCATGCTCTGGACCTGCATCGGCGCGGCCATGGTGTTCATCATGCACCTCGGCTTCGCGACGCTGGAATCCGGGCTGACGCAGAAGAAAAACACGGTGAACGTGATGTTCAAAAACGTGTTCGTGATCTGCGCGGGCCTGATCACCTATGCGGCGATCGGCTTCAACACGCATTATCCGGGTGGCCATGACGATTGGGCCGGCTGGATCAGCATTGGCGGCCCCATTGGCGATTTGGCCGCCGATGGAGGCGATACTTGGGGTTACGGTGGTCTGGCTCTCGCCATGACGGGCTATGGAGACTTCATCTTCCAGGCGATGTTCGCCGCCACCGCCGCCACCATCGTGTCCGGTGCCGTGGCCGAGCGGATCAAGCTCCCGAGCTTCATGCTGTATGCGGTGATTCTGGTTTCCCTCGGCTACCCGATCGCCGGTTCCTGGCACTGGGGCGAAGGTTTCCTCAACCGTCTTGAGATTCCGTTCTACGACTTCGCGGGTTCCACCGTGGTTCACGGTTTCGGCGGTGCCGCCGCTCTGGCCGCGGTCATCATCCTCGGCCCCCGCGCCGGCAAGTACCTCCCGAATGGCATCAAGCCCATCGTGGGCCACAGCATGCCGCTGGCGACCATCGGCGCGCTTCTTCTCTGGTTCGGCTGGTTCGGTTTCAACGGCGCGTCCGTCCTTTCCGCGAATCCCGGCCTCCTGGGCCTGGTCTTCACCACCACGGCTCTCTCCGCCGCCGCGGGCGGCCTGAGTTCGATCGCCGCTTCCTACGCGGTGCTGAAAAAGCCCGACCTTTCGATGGCTCTCAACGGCTGCCTTGCAGGTCTGGTTTCCATCACGGCGGGCGCCGATGCGGTCGGTCCCTGGGCGGCGATCATCATGGGTGCCGTCGGCGGTGTGATCGTGGTCTTCTCGGTGATCTTCCTCGACAAGATCAAGGTGGACGATCCGGTGGGTGCGATCTCCGTGCACGGCACGGTGGGCATCTGGGGAACGATCGCCGTGGCGATCTTCAACAGCAGCGACACGGAAATGTCCATCGTCTCCCAGGTCATCGGCATCGTGCTGGTCTATACATTCGCCTTCGTCTTCTCCTTCGCGGTCTTCTTTGCGATCAAAGCGACCCTCGGGGTCCGCGTGAGCGCAGAAGAGGAAGAGGGCGGACTGGATCTCGGCGAGCACGGGCAGGAGGCATACGCCCTCGGCGAGTCCCGCTGATCACGATCTGAAATCCTTGAAATCCCACGGGCGGGCCGGAGACGGTCCGCCCGTTTTCGTTTGCATGCGGCCGGGGTTCCGCATCCTGTGGGGGGCGTGCAGCGCAAGTCCTTCCGGATTTTATTGGGAATCACGCTGGCGATCACATCGGTGTTCGCCGCCTGGGCATGGCTGCGCCCCTACGAGTGGGGCGCGGATCCGGGAGCCCGGTTGCGGGTGACGGGCGCCCAGGTCATCCGGGATCATTCGTTTTACTGGCTCGATGTGCATTTGAGGCTGAATTCGGGCGAGGGCCACGATTTGGAAAAGCCGGTCCGGTTGTTGACCGCGGGCGGGCGTGAGCTGGAGCCCGCGGACACCACGTTGTCGGGCTCCGCGGAGATGCCGGTTTCGGAGCTTTGGCTCCGTTTCTGGCTGGAGGAGCAGGATTTGGAGGGGAATCTGGATCTCCGGTTGAACGATGGAAAACTGGCGATCCGGCGCGGCAACGGCCTGCCGAGGCTGGGAAATTCCGGACGACGTTACTTCACTTCATCCCGTTGGTGATCATGGCCTGGCTGCTGGTGGACAATTCCAATACGCGCACCAAATTCGCCCTCGGAGACGAGCAGGGCCTGAGCTCGTGGCGGGCGGTGGCGGCGACGGCGGATCTGTGCGGGGAGTCGCTCGCGGAGTTGCTGGCGGGGGTTGTTTTCGATGCGGCGCTGGTGGCTTCGGTGGTGCCGGAGAAGGCGGCTGTCCTCGCGGAGTATTTCGGGAGCACCGGGCGTCCGCTGCATCAGGTGAGCCACCGGAGTCCGATCGGCGTTGGGATCGATTACCCGCTGCCGGAGCAGATCGGGGCGGATCGTCTGGCAAATGCGGCGGGGGTGTTCGCACGACATGGCGCGCCCGCGGTGGTCATCGATTTCGGGACGGCGGTGACGTTCGATGTGATTTCCGGCGCGCCCGCGTATTGCGGAGGGGTGATCGCTCCCGGTTTGGGGGCGATGTCCGGCTATCTGGCGCGCAGGACGGCTTTGCTGCCGGAGATCGATCTGGAGGAGCCGCCCTCCGCGATCGGGAAATCCACACAGCATGCGATGCGCTCGGGGGCGGTTTTCGGCTACCGTGGTCTTGTGCGGGGGATTCTGGAGAAAATCCGGGAGGAAATGGATGGAGTGCCCCGAATCGTCGCCACGGGCGGGGATGCGGCGCTGATTGCCAGAGGGATGCCGGAAATCGACGTGGTGGATCCCGATCTCACGCTGGACGGATTGCGGAGGATCGCCGAGCGGGTTTTTTCCTGAACGGGAGAAAGCAAAAAGACGTGCCATCCGATTCCCGATTGGCTACCACGGCTTCGCGAATGAGTGATTGCCCCCTTGCGATTGGAGTCGATTTCGGAGGAACGTCGGTGAAAGCCGGTGTCGTCTACCAGAGCAACATCATCGATCACGCGCCGCCGATTCTTACCCGTGAGTTCCGCAGCCCGGGGGAATTGATCGAGGCGATGGGCAGGGCGGTGAACGAATTGAAGGACCGCCATCCCAGCGTGACCGCGCTCGGTGTCGGGATGCCGGGGTTCATCGATTTTGAAAATGGAACGATCCACAACCTCACCAACGTCCCGGGATGGGATGCGGTGCCGCTCAAGAGATTGCTCGCGGAGGCGACGGGGTTGCCGGTTTTTGTGGAAAACGACGCCATGGCCGCTGCGACACAGAGAGAGCTCGTCAGCAGCGCGAAGGTGTTGAAGAAGCCGAACCCGAGATGCAGGCTGGCCTGAGACTCATC
>CAZVSA010000146.1:0-10050 GCA_964629955.1 uncultured Luteolibacter sp. | reverse complement strand
GCTTCAACACCCACAGCCCCTGTTTCGCCAGCCTCCGCAGAAGGAGAAAACCGAAAACGAACCCGGCCAGATAAGCCAAGCCATACCAACGCAAAGCGAAACCGCCGAAAACCGGAAGCGCCACCGGATTCAGATCATGAACATAATTGGCGAACACGGGCGAAGCTCACACAATCCCCGCCCGCCCCGCAAGCGGCAAGCGGCGACCTGCGATTGACGGAAAATAATCCGTGCCACCGCCGGTAAAATCCGCGTGAATCACCCCTGAGAACCTTGTCTCAACCTTTCCCATCCGATGTCCTCTTCCATCCAAGTCCTCCATACCGAACGCCTTCCGGACACGGGAGCCCTCGTGATCCCGGGCCGCATTGATTTCCATCAGCTTCTGCACCTCGAAAAACTCTTCGCGGGCCGCAAAATCACCTGGCTGGTCGAAGAAAACTCCCGCCATGACGGCCCGCTCCGCGCCTTTCTCGAAAAATCGAACTCCGGAGCCATGTTCTCCAGCGAGGATTCCGCCCCCGCCGCCGCCGGAGGCCAGCTCGCCTCCTACCTCGCCACCCGTGGAGTCCTCATCTACGTCCCCAGCCAGGCGGAAGCCCGGGCCGGAACCCCCTGCCACATCCCCTCCGGCCACCTCCGCACCCTCTGCGCCTTCGGCCTCCCGATTCTGCCGATCGCCGTGGACTGCCCGCGCGAAACCGCTCTCAGCACCGAGTCATCCTCCTCCCTACCGCAAGCCGTTTTCTGTGTCGGAAAACTCCTCCCCGGCCCGGAAGCCAGCGTGGCCGCCTACCAGCAACGCCTCCTCGAAGCCGCGGAGGAACTCTTCTCCGCCCACCCCCTGCTTTCCGGATCGCTGGCCATGGCCCTCCTGGAGGGATTGAAAAAACACGGCTCGCGCCACCGCGTCCTCGATGGCTCGGACGACTCCGAGATCCCGTACGGCCGCGTCCTCGCCGCCTCCCTCGCGCTTGCCAAACACATCATCCAGGAAACCGACCAGGAACGCGTCGCCATCGTGCTCCCTCCGGGAAAAGCCGGCCTCATCGCCAACCTCGCCGTGCTCTTCGCCGGAAAAGTTCCCGTAAACCTCAACTTCACCGCCGGACACGAAGCCATCCAGTCCTCCATCCGCCAGGCAGGCGTGGACCGCTTCATCACCGCCGATCCCTTCGTCCGCAAGGTCTCCTCGTTTCCCTGGCCGCCGAACCGCGACCTTATCTTCATCGAGCGCGTCCTGCCCACGCTGAAGAAAAAAATCATCACCTGGGCCATCGTCTCAAAAATTCTCCCGGCGAAGGTTCTCGGCCTCATCCTCGGCCTGAACAAACGCAGGAACCACGACGAAGCCATCCTCCTCTTCACGTCCGGTTCCTCCGGGGAGCCCAAAGGGGTCGCCTTGAGCCACCGCAACGTGCTCGCAAACGTCAGCCAGTTCGGCAGCCGCCTCCAAATGCAGGAAGGTTCCGCGATCCTCGGGTCGCTGCCCCTTTTCCACTCCTTCGGATGCACCGTCACCCTCTGGTTCCCCGTCATCGAAGGGATCGATCTCGTCACGTATCCGAGCCCGCTCGACACCAAGCGCCTCGCCGAACTCATCGCCCTGCATCAGGTCAACGTCCTTCTCGCCACGCCCACCTTCCTGCGCGGCTACATGAAGCGGATCGACTCCGCCCAGCTCTCCTCGCTCAAGCTCGTCGTCACCGGAGCGGAAAAACTCCCCCAATCCCTCGCAGACGCGTTCCAGGAGAAATTCGGCATCCGGCCCCAGGAAGGCTACGGTCTCACCGAAACCTCCCCCGCCACCAACGTGAACCTCCCCGAGCCGGAGACGCCCCCCGGAGTGCCCGCCATGCCCTCCTCCCGCAACGGCTCCGTCGGCCAGCTTCTCCCCGGACTCGCCATCAAACTCACCGATCCGGCCTCCGAACTGGAAGTCCCCCTCAGCCAGCAGGGCATCATCTGGTTCAAGGGTGCCAACGTCTTCTCCGGTTACCTCAACAACCCGAAAAAATCCGCCGAAGTCCTCGTGGACGGCTGGTTCCGCACCGGCGACGTCGGCCGCATGGATGACGACGGATTCCTCTACATCGAAGGGCGCATCTCCCGCTTCTCGAAGATCGCCGGCGAGATGGTCCCCCACGAAACCGTCGAGGCGATGATCAACAAAGTCCTCGGACTCGATTCCGAAGCCGAGCGCCGCATCGCCATCGTGGGAGTTCCGGACGAACAGAAAGGCGAGGCCATCCTCCTCCTCTCCACCATCGCCGGACCCGCGCTCGAACAGGAGTGCATCGACCTCCGCTACAAGCTCCTCGACCAGGGCGTCTCCTCCCTCTGGTGCCCCAAAGCCATCATTCCCGTGAGCGAGATTCCCGTCCTCGCCTCCGGCAAGCTCGACATCAAAGGCTGCGAGGAACTGGCCCGCACGCGGTGACCTTCGCACCCGCGTCGTGGTGGCGATCATCGGTCGCCACCTCTTTTGATTCGGGGACCACACGCGCCGTGGCGGCGATCATTGGTCGCCGCGTCTTCTTTGCTCTTCGGGGACCACACGCGCCCCCGCGTGTTCCGGAGTGCGCCCTCGCGCTCCGGCGGCTGGCACGGCCAAACCACTCCGCATCCGGAAACCCCCCGCCATGTCCGCCCGTTTCCGGCGAGGTCACGCCTCCCTGTTAGATGTGGGCGGGACGCCCACGCTCCTTGAGTCCTCACAAAGGCACGTGCGGCTCGAAGGTCATCGAGCGCTCGTGCTCGCGGGCCTTCGCGGCGCGTTTCGCCTGCTGGTGAAAATGATCCTGCACGCGGAACGCCTTTTTCCCCCGACCCCGGACGATTCGTTTCGAGGTCCCGTCGGGCAGAAGAACGGATGCCTGGGTGTTGTCCTGGAAATACGCGTCCAGCACCTTGACGAGACGCCGTTTCAGGGACGGCTCCTCGATGGGAATCATCAGCTCGATGCGCTTCTCCAGATTGCGGGTCATCCAGTCCGCGGAGGAAATATAGATTTCCGCATCCCCGCCCTGGTGGAAATAAAACAAGCGGGCGTGTTCGAGAAAACGGTCGATGATGGAAACGACCTCGATGTTTTTCGAGAACTTGGGATCCCCCGGCTTGAGGCAGCAGATCCCCCGGATGTTGAGACGGATTTCGACGCCCGCCTGGGATGCCTTGTAAAGTGCTTCGATAATGTCCGGATCCTGGAGGGAATTCACCTTGCCCGTGATCCGGGCGGGGAGCCCCTGTTTCGCACGCTCCGCCTCGTCCGCGATGAGTTCCAGCAGGCGCGGTTTCATCGCCGTGGGAGCGGGCACGAGCCGCTGGAACCGGAGCAGCTTGGAGCGGCCGGTCACGGCATTGAAGAACAAGGAGGCGTCGTTTCCGTATTCCGGCTTGCAGGTGAGGTAGGAGAGATCGGTGTAGAGCCGGGAAGTCGCCTCATTGTAATTGCCGGTTCCCAGATGGACGTAGCGGCGGAGGTTGCCTGATTCCCGGCGGACCACGAGGCAGATCTTCGCGTGGGTCTTGAGGTTCTTCACGCCGTAAACGACCTGCACGCCGGCGCGCTGGAGTTCGTCCGCCCGGTTGAGATTGCGCGCCTCGTCGAAACGGGCCTTCAACTCCACCAATGCGGTGACGTGCTTGCCATTGTCCGCCGCACGGATGAGCGCGTCGATGATCCGCGACTGCCGGGCGGTGCGGTAGAGGACCTGCTTGATGGCGATCACATCCGGATCCACGGCGGCTTCCTCGATCAGGCGCAACACCGGCTCGAAGGATTCGTAGGGATGAAACAGGAGAACGTCGTTCGAGGAAATCGTCTCGAACATCGACGCTCCCGGCGTGATCGACGGGGAATTGTACGCCGGCCATTCCACATCCCGCAGGTGGTCGAAGCCCGCGAGAAACGCCAGTTCCATAAACGAGGCGAGGCCGGGCGGCCCGTCCGTCCGGTACACTTCCTGGGGACCGGCGGTGGTGACCTGCTGGATCACCCGGACGAGATCGCGCGGAGCGTCGGTCCGGAGTTCGAGCCGCACCGTGTCGGCGAAACGGCGGGCCGTCAGCACGTCTTCCATCTCCCCCGCGAGGTCGATCGCGTCCTCTTCCTGCACCGCGATGTCGCCATTCCGCGTCACGCGGAAGGCCGTGGTGGCGGTGACGCTCTCACCGGGAAACAGCCGCTCGGCATGAACCGCCACCAGATCCTCGATGAGGAGGAACGAATGGCTTTCCCCCTCGATCGAAACCGGCACGCGGCGGCTGAGCGTCTCCGGAATCGGGATCAATGCGTGACGCGTCCCCTGGGTTGCCGGGTCCAGAAGACGGCACGCCACGATGATCTGGAGAGCGGGAACCAAAGAAGCGGGGGCATCCGGATCGATCGCCAGCGGCGTGAGCAGCGGGGAGATATTGTCCTCGAACACCGCGGCAAGCTGGACGGACTGGACGGCGGAAAGATCCCGCGGTTTCAGCAAATGAATTCCCGCCTCCTCCAGGGCCGGGCGGAGGGAGGAGTTGAAAAGCTCATACTGGTCGGCGGTCATCTTCAGAATCCGCTCCCGGAGCACCGCGAGATTTCGCGTGGGAGTCAGTCCGGACGCATCCGGTTTTTTCCTGCCGCTGCGCCGCAGCAACATCAACCCGCCGACGCGAACCTGGAAAAACTCGTCGAGATTCGACGCCGTGATCGCGAGAAATTTCAGCCGCTCCAGCAACGGCAGATCCTGGCGCTGCGCTTCATTGAGAACGCGCTGGTTGAATTCCACCCACGAAAGCTCGCGGTTCAAATAGGGGATCATGGGCAACGGGAGTTTGGGTAAGGAGGGTGATTAGTTTTCTTCGTCGATGACGACGGCGAGGCCGAAGACTTCCTGGAAAAGGTCCGCCTTGGACGCCATGGCAAGACGCTCGACCGCCGCGTCCGCGAGCCCCTCCAGACTGAGGCGGAGCTTCCCGTGATCGCGGCGGATCGTGATCCTGGAAACCCGCTGGGCATGCGTGCGCTCCAGCGCATCCGCCACGCGCAGGATGGCGGCAAGCTTGCAAACGCGGATGCGGTCGTCAGTGGAAAGGGAGCCGTAGATGGGATGGTCCATCCTCGGCCCGGAGTGGCGGTGGTAGCGCGAAACGAGCGCGACGATCGTAACGTCCATGCGGTCGAGGCCGAAAATCTCCGAATTGAGAATGATGTATTCCGAGTGCTTGTGGTGCGCGCGCGGGCTCACATAGGTGCCCACCTCATGCAAAATCGCCGCCACCTGGAGCAACAGCGCGTCATGCCCGGACAACTGGTGGAGATCCTGCAATTCCTCGAAAAACCGGGCGCACAAGGAACCCACGTGCTCGCCGTGCCCGGCGTCGGATTGATAACGCTCGGCCAGAATCCCGGCGGATCGCAGCACCTCCTCCGCGAAGGAATTCGTCAGCTCCCTCGATACCAGCAGATCGTGCAAAAGCCCCTGCTCGTATTCGCTGTCGGGAATGTGCACCACCGGCAGTTCCAGGGTTTCCGCGACGGCGAGGTTGATCTCCAGCGCGGGCAGGAGAGCTTCCGCGGTCTGGTAGTCGAGGTGGAAACGCTTCACCAGTTCCAGATCGCTGAGCGCGGAGGCCTCCGCCGTGAATTTCCGGAACGCGTCCAGCGGATAAGGCCGCCCGCCTCCCAGCGAATCGGCCACGGACTGGACTTCATAGCCGATCACGACCAAGCCCTCGATTTCCACGTCGGAAAAATCGAAACGGATCTGCGCGAGATTTCCGGAGGCGTGCTCCCGGATCACCCTCAGCAGCGCGGAACCCTCCGAGTTCGTCGCATCCACCGCCTCGCGGGTCCGGTGCGTGCCCAGCCGGTAGCTCGTGTAGCGCACGATCCGGCCATTGTCGAAAAGCAGCGCCCGCGTGTTTCCCGGCCCCACATGGAGCACCAGCGTGATCCCCTTCTGCATCGCCGGCAGATATTGGAGGCGGCGGCGGGTTTTCAGATAAATGAGGCGGGTCATCTCCCCGTCGTCGATCGTGCCGACGCGCAGGCCGCAGGCGATCCGGATGCGGTTCATCACCTGCTCGTGGTTCGCCGCCTCGCTGAGGATGTTGGTCGTCACCGCGCGGGTGACGTCGTGCGGATCGAGGCCCAGCTCCGCCAGGGATTTCTGGTAGCCCTTGATGATCGAGACGATTCTCTCCGTCGTGGAGGGCGTGACCACGCCGTTCCGGAAAATGTCCTGAGCCAACGCGGCGGGCTGCTCCAAGAAATCCACCGGCTCCGGAGTTCCGTCCTCCCCCCGCTGCGCGACCATCAGCGAAACGGAGCTGGCGCCGATGTGCAACACGCTCGCAAGGGCCGCGGCGGGAGCGTTTGGAGGGGCGGTTTTCGACGCGGTCGGCATTGCCCGAAAACATCCTGAGGCGGCCCGGTTTACAATCCCGAATGTGAATAATGGCGGCATCCATTGCCACCACCGGCTTTGGCATCCCCGGGAGATCTGCCCTTGCGGTGCGGGGGAAGCACGGGTTGAATCCCCGGCCCCGCATGTATTTGCTTAAAAAAGTTTTCCAACTCCGGGAGAAAGCCCACCCGGATCACGAGAAACCCTTCCTCGAACACCTCGAGGATCTCCGGGTGATGATCACCCGGGTCGTGATCACGCTCATCATCGCGATGATCGTCTGCTTCAATTTCAAGGATCACCTGATGGAGGTTCTCCGCAGGCCCGTGGAGCAGGTGCTGGCGGCGAAGCTGGCAGGAAGCCTGCCCGAGGACAAAAAGGACGCGCCCCGCCCGGTCACTCCCGAACAATGGGAAAAAGCCCGAACCATCGAAAAAGCCGCTTCCGCGCTCCCGGAAGAACAACGCGCCCCCTTCTTTGCCTCCCTCGCCGATCCCGATGTGGAATTCCATGCCCGCTCCATCGGCATTCTCCGCGCGGCCCGGGCGATCCCGGAAGACGCCCGCCAGGGTTTCCTCGACGGACTGGAGGTGGAGGAAGACATGAAACGGCAGGTCACCGTGCTGCTCGCCGGAAAAGCGGACCCGGACGCCGACTCGCGCGGCAGCCTCCGCATGATGTCCGCCCTCAAGCCCACGGAAACCTTCATGCTTTCCATCAAGCTGGCATTCTTCGCCGGGATCATCATCTCCTTCCCCCTTCTTCTGATGTTCCTGCTGCAATTCGTCCTGCCGGGGCTTCACAACAATGAAAGGCGGATCCTCTGGCCATCGATGGCCATCGGTTTCGGCCTGTTCATCTCCGGCGTCTGCTTCGCCTACTTCGTGGTGCTGCCGCGGGCGCTCGGCTTCTTCTACGGCTGGAGCGAAAGCATGGGCGTCTCCAACGACTGGCGGATCGGCGAATACATCGGCTTCGCCACACAGTTCACCCTGCTCTTCGGCGTCTCCTTCGAGCTGCCCGTGGTCGTCATGGTCTTCGTAAAACTCGGCATGCTGACCTACCAGACAATGGCGAACACCCGCAGCTACGCGATTGTCGCCATTCTCATCATCGCCGCCATCCTCACTCCCACGCCGGACGTTTTCACCCTCGTCCTGATGGCGATGCCGATGATCTTCCTCTACGAAATCTGCATCTGGCTGGCATGGTTCGACGAACGGAAAGCCCGCCGCACGGAGGAAAAAGAAGAACGCGAGCGCATGGAACGCCTGCTCCTCGACAGGGACCGCTACGACGAACCCGCACACCACGACCCCGCCCCGGAGGACGCACCCGAAGCGGGCGACGACGGCTGGCACGAGGAATACCCGCAGCACGATCCTCACGCCCCGGGACCGGAGCATCCTTTGGAAGACGAGGGCTCCCCTCTCGATCCCCCTCCCGACAGCATTCCGGAAGAGGAGGAGCGCCGTCGCAACTCCTACGGAAAGCCCTCGGATGAATCCTGACCAAAGCACCCGCTCCGACAGCGCGAAATCCCCCTTCGCCGGCTGCCTCATTCTGGTCATCGCCGTGGCGGTGATGCTCTTCCTCATCGGCTTCTCCGTCACCACGCTTTTCCGGCAGGCCGACGCCATCGCCGAATTCACCGAAGAACAACCCGCCTCCATCGAAATCACCCCGCTGGAAGACCGCGAAGCCGATTTGAACTCCCTCGCCGAACGGCTGGAAACCTTCCGCCAGCTTCTCGACGGAGAGGAACCCGCCAGCCTCAGCCTTTCCGCCGAGGATCTGAATCTCGCCATCGCCGCCTACGACGCCCTCAAGGAACTCCGCGGCACCTTCCGGGTGGAGGAAATCGGCCCGGAATCCCTCCGCA
Organism: uncultured Luteolibacter sp.; assembly: GCA_964629955.1. Classification (GTDB taxonomy): domain Bacteria; phylum Verrucomicrobiota; class Verrucomicrobiia; order Verrucomicrobiales; family Akkermansiaceae; genus Luteolibacter. Next base: position 1,776 of record CAZVSA010000146.1, on the reverse strand, counting down.
TCGCCATTTCCTTCCCCCTCAACGGCAAACCCCGTCTCACCCGCGCCGATGAACCCGGCTGGCTCACCTCCGATCCCCGCTACCTCAACGCAACCATGACCTCGCGGCCCGCGTTGACGGAAAAGGACATCGCCCTGCGCATCGATGCCTTGGAAGTCCCCGGAAAAGAAATCCCCCGCCAGTTCATCGAGCACATGTCCCCCTACCGCATCACCGAGCGTTACGCCGCCGATCCCATCCTCGGCCCCGCGATGGCGAGCCTCACCCGCGTGGAACTGGCGGACGGAAATCTCGTCCTCACCCGCATCCCGGGAGAATCCCCGGCCCACACCTTCACCGACGAGGAAGTGAAATCCGCCGGCAACCGCCTCTTCCGCGCCCTCGGGATCGCGGCCGCCGCCTTTCTCGTCTTCGTCGGCATCTTCCTCTTCATCGGCCTCCGTTCCGGAGCGAAGAAACAACCTTGAATCCCGCCGTGGAAAATAAGATAGAAAGAAACCCCGCGCAGTTTCGTTGCTATCAAATCCCCACCCACATGAAAACCGCCTCCGCCATTGCCTTCGCAACCGCCCTTTTCATTCCCATCGCCCAAGGCCTGGAATCGGGGGAAACCCCCGCCGTCCTGGAGCAAACCCCCGCCCCCGAAGCACCCGCGGTGACGGAGCTGAACAAGGAACTCGAAGCCCTCACCCTCGAAAACAAACTCGCGGCCGAGCGCCTCGCCAGGGAAACCCAAGCCCTCCGCACCGAGATCACCCGCCTCAAAACCCAGCGCGAAGCCATCTCCGAACGCAACGCCCTCGCCGACGCCCAACGCCAGGCCGCCGCCCGCGAAGCCGCCATGGAGCTGGAAATCGAACGCGAAAAACTCGCCCGCGAAGGCGAAATCTCCAAGCTGCGCGCCGAGAAACTCGCCAACGATCTCAAAGCCCTCCAATCCGAAACCACCCTCGCCGTCACCCGCCTGGAGAGTGAGATCACCCGCATCGAAACCTCCGAAAAACGCGCCCGCTACGCCGATTCCAACCCCGTTTATCTGGAAACCCCTCTCCGCGAGGATGGCATCCTCGTCATTTCCGACCGCCGCATCCCCCTCAACGGCCTCATCACCGCCGCCACCGCGGACTTCATCACCACCCGCATCGAGTTCTGGAACAACAAGGACCGCAGCCTTCCCATTTTCATCGTCATCAATGACAGCCCCGGCGGCTCCGTCATGGCAGGCTACCGCATCCTCAAGGCCATGGAATCGAGCGACGCCCCCATCCATGTCGTCGTAAAATCCTTCGCCGCCTCCATGGCCGCCGCCATCACCACTCTCGCCAACGAATCCTACGCGTATCCCAACGCCGTCCTTCTCCACCACCAGATCAGCAACCAGCCCTCCTTCCACCGGCTCAACCTCACCCAGCAGCGGGAATTCTATCAGGAAAGCGAACGCTGGTGGGACCGCCTGGCCACTCCCGTCGCCGACAAAATGGGCATCACCACCGACGAGTTCATCAAGGAAATGTACGCCCGCTCCACCAGCGGCGATTGGGTCGAATTCGCCGACGAAGCCCAGAAGCTGAAGTGGGTGAACCACATCGTCCAGGGCATGGAAGAAACCTCCATCACCCGGGATCCCGACTACTCCCCGGCCGAGCGCCCCGCCACCCGCCCCACGGCGGTCGCGGAGGAGCAAATCGACGCCGATGGCGCACCCTTCATGTGGCTCCCCCGCCTCAACCCGAAGGACGTCTATTTCCTCTACAATCCGGACGGCTACTACCGCAT
>CAZVSA010000145.1:0-10124 GCA_964629955.1 uncultured Luteolibacter sp. | reverse complement strand
GGTGGGGGACAAAGGCGCGGGCGGCTTCCCCTGCGGTGGAAATGGGAACGTAGTGGCCTGTGAGTCCGCGCTGCATGGAATTTAAAAAAATGGCAAATTGCTTTAATTTTGACGAAAGATGGGAAGCGCTCTTTAAAAGATCGATCAAAAATTAAAGAAATTGCCAATTTCCTTTAAAAGGCGACGCGCCGACAGAGTTTCGTTCCATTCTTGAACAGGCAGCCCTGCTGAAAATTGGCCTATAATTGACCTATCAAACTTTTTGGAGATTCATGAAAATCAATGTAACTCATTGATTTTAAAAATGGGCCCGGTGGGGTTCGAACCCACGACCAAGGGATTATGAGTCCCCTGCTCTAACCGCTGAGCTACAGGCCCGAAATCGTTGAAAACCAGAATGGTGGAAATTTTGAATGACATGGATCGCCGCCACTGCCAAGGCCCTGCCATCCGGACAAAACTTGCCCGCACGGGCGTCTGGCAAGGAGTTGGGGGAAATCTGGCGGAGCATCGGCGCGGCACGATCTATCTTGGGGCGAGGGCTGGTGGCAAGTGCGTTCGCATGTCGCTTCCCTGCCACGCCAGTTGCGCTGCGAATGCCACGCCGCCCGGTGTACCATCGGCACCGCCGCGCTCCGTGCCTCCCGACAAGAATATGAAGATCCCATCCATCAACCGCGAATTGACGCCACCCCGCGGAGTTGGCACATGAACGGGGAGGTGACGGATTGCAAAGGACGACGGGATGCCATGCAAACAAGGGCGGGCCAAACGGGTTCCGTCCTGGAAGTTTTCTCCACGTTCCTGAAACTCGGGATGACTTCGTTTGGCGGCCCGATTGCACATCTTGCCTATTTCCGGCGTGAAATCGTCGAGCGGCGGAGTTGGGTTGGCGAAAGCCAATACGCGCAGTTGCTCGCCCTCTGCCAGTTCCTCCCGGGCCCGGCAAGCAGTCAATTGGGATTCAGTCTGGGCCTGTTGCGTGCCGGTTGGGCTGGTGCGCTCGCCGCTTTCATTGCTTTTACGCTGCCGTCCGCCTTGCTGCTGTTCGCGTTTGCGGCGCTGTTTCCACACATCTCCGGCCCGGTGGGGGAGGCTGCGATACATGGTCTCAAACTCGTTGCTTTGCCGGTCGTGGCGCATGGTGTGCTGGGAATGGCCCGGCAACTGTGCGCGGATGCCACACGCGCCACGCTGGCGATGCTGGCCGCAGCCGCCATCCTCGTATCCGGCGAGGCGTGGGTGCAACTTCCCGTTGTCGCGCTTGGCTCGATCGCCGGCATCGCATTCTGTCGCGGTGTGAAGGCCGTTCCAAGCGGCACCCTGCAACCGCGCCATGGTCCGGCGTTCGGGTGGGCACTGCTTGCGGTGTTCGCTCTGCTGCTTTTTGGTTTGCCCCTCGCCACGCATGGGCGCGACGGCCTTCTTGCCGTCACGGAGGCATTCTATCGGGCGGGTTCACTTGTATTCGGAGGTGGCCACGTCGTTCTGCCTCTTCTTGAGGAGGCTGTCGTTCAGCCCGGATGGGTTTCCTCTGATGAGTTTCTGGCCGGATATGGCGCCGCACAGGCTGTGCCCGGCCCAATGTTCACGTTCTCCGCCTACCTCGGTGCGCGCCTGCCGGGGAGCGAAGGCGGCATGGTGGGAGCGGCCATCGCGCTCGCCGCGATTTTTCTGCCGGGGTTTTTGCTCGTGGCGGGTGTTCTTCCTCTCTGGCGCACCATTGCCGGGCAGCCGATTGCCATGCACGCGATCGCGGGCATCAACGCCGCGGTGGTCGGGCTTCTGGGGGCGGCGCTTTACGATCCGATCTGGACAAGCGCGGTGCGTGGGCCGGTCGATCCGGCCATTGCAGTCGTTGGGTTCGCGCTTCTGGTCGTGTGGCGTGTGTCCGCGCTCCTCGTCGTCATCTGGTGTGTCGCTGCCAGCATCGTGGGCGCGATGTTGCTTTAGCGCGTTTTGTGAAAAGTCGTGGCCGCAAACCGGAAATCTTCGGGGCATGATTTCTGAAAGAGCGGAGCATTTCGCGGGATCAGGAGGTTTCGCTCTCCAGCAACCTCACCGTTCCGGTGGTGCCGTTCATTTCCACCAGGTCGCCGGTTTTGAGGGTTGTGGTGATGCCCGGCAGCGAAACGATGCAGGGCAGGCGCAGTTCGCGTGATACGATCGCGGAGTGGGAAAGGAGGCTTCCGCGCTCGACCAGCAGGCCGGCGGCGGAGGGGAACAGAACCACCCAGCCGGGATCGGTTTGCCGTGCGACGAGGATTTCTCCCGTTTCCAGACGGGCTCCGCGGGGATCGAGAACCACACGAACCTTGCCGCGCACGATTCCCGGACAGGCTCCCGTTCCCTTGATCGCGTCCGCGGATGGTTCGCCGGGGAGGGGAGGGGAGGAGGTGGGCTCCCAGGTGACGTATCGGTGCGCGGGGCCTCGTGTCTGGAAGCGATCCGGAGGGGCATCCGTTTTTTCGTAGATATTGAATTCCGTCCGCCGCTGCCGTGCGAGGGCGGAGAGATCGAGCGTGGTAGAGGTGCCTTCCCAGACATCGAAGATTTCCTGGAGTTCCAGATAAAACACATCCTCGGGCGATTCCAGTCTGCCGTCCGCGAAAAAGCGTTTTCCCAACTCCCGCAGGATTGCCCGTACCCGCCCGAAAAGGCGGGTGCGCTCGAAACGAAGGTTTTCCCGGCAGCGGATGCGTTCCCGGGTTTGCCCCAGCACGCGTTGGAAAATCCAGCGCTTGGCTGGATTGGGAATGGGCGGAGTAGTTTCCCTGGGAGAGGGAATTTCCGCCGGATTGCCGCGGCCTGATGCCGCGAGGGCGCCGATGGAGGTCAGCAAAGTGGAGGCGTCGTCGCGGACGGTGGGGCTTTCCAGTTTCAGTTCCTCCAGACAACGGTCGCCGAATTTTTCCAGATAGGAATCGAACGCGGCCGCCAGTTCCGGTTGATTCCGGAGCGCGGCCAGCTTTCTGCGGGTGGGGGTGGTGTGGTTCGCGAGGAGTTCCGGCAGGCCCGGAGACCTGGCGGCCAGTTCCGCCATTTCGAGAATTCGTTTCGGAGGTTCCGCGCTGACGATCCCGCCGGTGTCCGCGAGCAGTTCGTTCTGGAGAGTTCCTTCCGGATCACCGGCCCACTTGCCGCACAGGCCGCGCAGCACGCCGTAGAAGATCATCGCGAAGAAATCGTTCACCAGCGGGGCGTCCCACTTGTTCAACAAACGGCGCTCAAGGTCCCGGTAATGCGCGACAAGCTCGTCGCCGCTCATCGTTTCCAGAGCGACCGGGTGCAATGCCAGGTCCAGGCGTTTCTGAAATTCCACGACCTGCCTGCGCAAGCCTGCCAGCCGCCGCACCAGCCCCAGGCATGTGCCCGCGAGGGCGAGAGCGTCCGTGAGTTTTCCCGTCTTCGACTCCTCGAGGATCGTTTGCACCAGGGGATCGGGGAGGGGCTCGCGCACTCCCATCATCTGCTCCATGAACGCCCGGTTCATCTGGAAGCCGGGCAGGAGGGCGAGCACGCGGTACCAACTCGCAAGGTTGTAGTAGGTGCGCCCGCGGATGAGGCCGAGCATTTGGGGAAACACATCGCCGGCCCTTTCGATCCGGGATGCGGGCACGGACATCAGATTGCAGAATTCCCTGTAAACGTGTTCGTAAATGCGCCGGGCGAAGGAAAAGGTGAGGGGAGTGGTCACTCCGCCATAACTCTCCGCGATGTTGCTGTTGTCCCAGACGCGCAATGGATCGTCCGGATCGGGAATTTCCCCCAAGGTGGTGATGGGGCGGGATTGGAGCAGCCACAGCTTTCCGGCCTGGTCGATCGCCCACTCGATGTCCTGGGGACGGGAGGAAACCGACTCGCAGCGGCGTGCCAGTTCCGCCACCGCGAGGGCATCCTTTTCATTCAATACCGCGGCGTCTTCGGGAGGGTCAACCTCCCCTTGGCGGCCGATCCGCCATGTTTCCCCGTCCTCCTCCCCGGAAACCAGTTTTTCACCAATGCCCACGACCGCGGAAACCACCGCCACGGACCGCCTGCCCGAGACGGGGTCCGCGCTGAATGCCACACCCGCGCACTTCGGGCAGATCATCTTCTGGACGATCACCGCCGGCGGCGATGGGGGAGGGAGGTCCCGTTCGCGGCAATAGGCGAGGATCGCTTCGTTCCGGGCGGAGGCGCGCACTCCGGCGATTTTCTCCGGAATCCCGGACGGGAAGACTTCGAGAAACGTTTCAAATTGTCCGGCGAAGGAATTCCCCGCTCCGTCCTCCATCGTGCCCGAGGACCGGACGGCGAACCGCTCTCCTCCCAGATCCGCGACCGCATCCGCAAGTTCTTCCTCCGTCCATTCCATTCCGGGCAGCACGGCGAACCAATCCGGAATATCGAATTCCAATTCGTGCAAGCGCAGCAATGCCTGCGCTTTTCCTCCCAGCATCGGGCGGAATTCCTCGGGGCAGTGATCGGGTTTGGGAAATTTCATAAAGCCAATATCAATTCCGCAGCCAGAGAGGCACGAGGCCGAGCATCAGATAGAGAACCAAAGTCCAGATCCCGCTGACGGCCTCGATGCGTTTTCCGGGAAGGGAGCCGCGGGCGTAGGAAAACGCAGCGATCACGGCGGGGATCGCCACGACTCCGAGCGCGGCGGCCACAGGCGCGATGAAATCGATCCGAGCGGCGGCGATCACCGCGCAGATCCATGTGGCAAGGATGGACGCGATCCAGACGATGGAGCCCCCGCGTTTTCCCCACAACCTGCTGTAGGTTTCCACACCTTCTTCCTCCGCGTCCGGTTGTCTCAGCTTTCTCCCGATTTCGATCACCAGTCCGTTGAAGAAACTGGCTGCTAGGAACCATCCCAGGCCGCCGGGCATGTCGGATCCGCGCGGCTGCCACTCGCATGCGGTTCCGAAAAAATCCACCAGCGGCATGATCCCCATGTGGCTCAATAGATAAATCACAGGCCGTTTTTTCAGCCATTCCCTGGAGAAAAATTCCACGCTCATCAGCCCCAGATACGTCCATGCGATGGCCAGAGGGACCAGCAGCCATGGTTCCAAAGCCGCCGCCATTCCCGCTTGTGCCATTGCGGCGGCGATGAACCACACCCTCAACTCGGAAAGCTTCACCAGCCCCCTCGGCACCGGCCGGTAGGGCCGCCACCGCGCGTCCTCCTCCGCGTCCTTGAACTCATCGGCGATCCGCAGTTGCAGGAACATCAGCAGGCAAACCCCGAACGCCACCGCATAAGCGGCCGGCGAGGGAGTGGCGCTGCCCCGCAGCAGGCTTGAGAACGAAACGGCGCACGCACTGAATGCCAGGATGAGCGGGCCGTGCGCGGCCAACGGAAACCGTTCTTTCTGATAGATCCACCACCGTTTCATGTCGCGCTCCGGGTCCGCGCCAGCTTGCGGTGGGCGCGTGAGAAATGCCCCGCGCTCATTGCGGCGATGATCGAGAGTTCCCCTGCCAGCAGAAGGCCCGCGCACACTTCCGCCAGCGCGCGCGCCTTGCCGGGGCCGGCCAGCCCCATCAGTTCCAGGCACGCCCGCTGGGTCGGCAGTCCGGTTCCTCCGCCCACGGTACCCACCATGATGCCCGGCAGGGTCACCGCGGCATACAGGCTCCCGTTTTCCCTCACCTCGAATCTGGTTACTCCGGTGGCGGATTCCGCCACGCATGCGGCGTCCTGACCCGTCGCGAGATAGAGCGCCGCCAGTCCGTTCGCGAAATGGCCGTGGATGCCCATGGTGCCGCTCAACACTCCGCCGATCGCCGACATCCGCCAGTAATCGGCCATCGCCGCGGGTGTCGTGTGCAGGTGTTTGCGGATCGATTCCGCGGACAGTTCCGCCTCCGCGGTGACCTTCTTGCCCCGCGCGGAGACGAACGATTTCGCGCTCGCCTTCTTGTCGCCGGACATGTTCGACTCCACATAATACCTCACCGGCTTCAGAGGCGTGTTCTCCATGATTTCGTCGCAGATCGCCTGGGTCGCCAAGGTGACCATGTTTTGCCCGGAAGCGTCGCCTGTCGTGAAATCGAAATGAATGTAAACGTGGTTTCCCTCGACAGTGCATCCCACATCCACGAGTTCCCCGTGGGAGGTCGTTCCCTCCACCACTTTTTGGAAACTGTCGAACCGGTCGAGCGCCCAGACCACGAAGCGGCAGGCGTCGGCACCCGTCTCGAACACAAACGCCGGGGAGCGGCTCAGGCTCTCGTAAAGCACCATCGCGGAACAACCGCCGACGGAAGTCAGCAACCGGCATCCACGGTGGTAGCTCGCCACCAGCGCGGCCTCCGTCGTCGCCAGGGGAATCGGGAAATCTCCCTTCGCGGCCAGCCCGTTGACGCGCAACGGCCCCGCGAGCCCCACGGGCATGCGAATCAAACCCAGCCCGTTCTCGATGTTTCCCTGATAGGGGGAGAGGTCTTCCGCCGAGTCGTCCAGCAGCACCTTCCTGAGTTCCGGATCTCCCCCGATCTCCTCCCAGAGTGACTCCGCGCGCTCCCGTGAAAACTTCGCGCTGCCCGCGGGCACCTTGGGAAGCCCCGTCATGTCGGGTTTCAGGCGCTTCGCCACCTCGTCCGGATTCTCCCCCCGCAACATGTTTGCGGCGTGCCGTTGTGTGAGGCCGCGTTTTCCCGTCATTGGAAGCAAACTGGCATCTCCTCCGGAAGCGTCAAACAGATTGGAACTTCATCGCAGGCAGGGTTTCCGGTGCATGCGGACGGATTCACCGGAGGATTGCCTGAAGTGCGCGCTGGCAATCCCGGCTCTTCTCCCGGTCATTCATCATTCGCCGGAATCCGTCTTCCTGGCATCAGAGGCGGGCGTCGTCATCTTTCCCTCTCAAATGCGGGATGGGATGAAAATCGGAACGGTCCGGTGAATTTTCAATCCGTCAACTCATTGATAATCAATGGCGGAGAGGGTGGGATTTGAACCCACGGTGAGTTTTACCCCACGTCCGATTTCGAATCGGGTGCCTTAGACCACTCAGCCACCTCTCCTGGGAACGGGGGCGAAAAATGCGCGGACGAAGGGGAGTTGTAAAGCCTCCAGTTCGGTTCAATCCGGGAAAACGATGGCCCGGTGGCCGTCGATGATGGTGCGGTCGTGGACGTGGTAGCGGATGCCTTTGGCGAGGGCGGCGCGCTCGCAATGGCGTCCGAGCCGGGCGAGGTCGGAGGGGCTGTGGAAGTGCTGCACCCGCTCGACTTCCTGCTCGATGATGGGTCCGGCATCGAGTTCGCCCGTGACGTAGTGGCAGGTCGCGCCAATGAGTTTCACGCCCCGCTGGTGGGCTTGTTTGTAGGGATTGGCTCCGATGAACGCGGGCAGGAAGCTGTGATGGATGTTGATGATGCGGCCGGCGTATGCGTGGCAGAATTCTTCCGGCAGGATTTGCATGAAGCGGGCGAGAACGATCAGTTCGACTTCCTGCTCGGTGAGCAGCCGGTGGATTTCGCGGAAGCCGGGTTCCCGGTTCGGGCCGTCCATGTCGATGAGGTGAAAGGGCAGTCCGGCCTGCCCGGCAATGGGGCGGCAGTCCTCGCGGTTGCCGATGACGGAGGTGATTTCCACGGGGAGTTCCCCGGTGTTCGTCCGCCAGAGAATTTCATTGAGGCAGTGATCGGTGCGGGTGACGAGAACGGCCGTACGCATTTTGTAGGGGAGGCGGCGGAAATGCCATTCGGCGGCGAGGGACCGGCCCAGTGTGCCGAAGCCGGTGATGAAATCGGGGACCTCGACGTCGAGGTCGGTCGTCTCGATTTCCAGCCGTGCAAAGAATTTCCGCCCGAGCTGATCGGAAAACTGCGCGAACTCGATGAGATTGCCGCGATGTCCGGCGACGTAGGTTGCAATTTTGGCAACGATGCCGGGTTGGTCGGGGCAACTGAGTTTGAGAATCAATCCGGGGCGGGACATGCGCGGGGAGACTGACGGCCGGAAATCACGGCGTCAACCGCGCCACGGGGGAACCGTCGGCAGGGGCGTTCCGCATTGCGGAGGGAGCCGGAGCCGGGGCTGCGGGCACGTAGATGCGCTTGGAGAAAATCCCTCCCGCGGAAGGAGCGGAGGAGTGTTTGGCGAGAGTGAGAAAAAGACAGGCGAGCAGCAAGGAGGTGATGATTCCGGTCACGCAGGCGAGCCACCAGCGGTGGCTGCTTCCGGTGTGGGCGGCACCGATGCCGGTGTCGTGCAGTTGGGGAGGTTGTGGTTTGCGCCGGACGGGCGGCGGTGCATTCCGGGGGGCGGCCACGGAGGGAGTCGCCTCGGCAAGCGCGCGGAAAGGCGAGGATACCACGGGCATCGCCCAGCCGGCGAAGTCATCTTCACTGGAGGAGAGCGCCAGATCCATGTGGTTCGGCTGCGGGCGGGCGGGCGGAAACGGGGAGGTGAGCAGGGAGAGAACCGCTTCGTCATCGACAAAGTATTGTTGCTCGGATTGCAGCGGACCCCGCGCGTCATCGGCGCGGGCGGAGGGCAGTGGGCTGACGGGAAGGGGGGTCATGAGCGTCGTGAAATTCGATGGTGGAAATAGGTTTATTTTTCGGTCACGTCAACTTTTAAGTTATCTTAAATATCCGGAAGAGGCGTTCATGAAGCCACCTTGGGGTTGCAATCGGCCGGGGAGCGGGGGATGGTGCCGGGAATATGGTTTCGCGGAATGAAGATGGCCCCCATTTGCAGGTTCGCTGCCCGTCCTGCGGGAGGAAGTTCCAGGCTGGCGCGGATCTTCGCGGCCGGACGGTGGAGTGCGGGGGGTGCGAGCACCAGTTCGTGATTGATGAGACGGTGATTTCCCGGGTGAAGAAGTTCTACCCCGGAGAGAAGCATGATCCCTCGCTGCACCGGTTCCACAGGGTGCCGCTGCCGACGGCGGCGGGTATGCCGGATGTGATGACGGTCGCCTACGGAAGCAAACCTGATCCGGCGCATATCGAGCCTGTGTCACCGCTGCGGATCATCGCGGGGTTCGCGGCCGTGGCGGGGATGATTCTCGTGGGGATTCTGCTGATTTTCGGAGCGGAGCGGGGTGGTTTTCTGGATGGGGTGCCATTGGTGAACCGGCTGGTGATGGCGGGTTTCGCGGCAACGCTGGGGGTGGTTTTGCTGGTCTATGCGAATCCGAGGGGGAGATTGAAAGCGGGGCTGGGAGGGGGAGCGCTCGGCGCGGCATTGCTGGCGGTTCCGTTTTTTTTCGATGGAGGAGTCCAGCCTTTGGCGGTCGCGCCGGATTTGGCGGAGCGGGTGGTGGAGCCGGAGCCTCCTCCCATGGATCCCGAGGAGGAAAGAATCGCGAAGCTGCGGGAAAAAATCGGCATGGCTCCGTTGGAACGCGAGCTGGCCAGATTGGAGGAACGGGGCGGGGGCGGGACGGTGATGGGATTGTTTCTCACGAATCTGACGGACAGCAACATGCTCCATGTGCGGGACTACATCATCCGTGTCGCGGGAGCCGATCGCTCGACGCATCCGTTTCCGCGCGAGCGGGGTCAGTTTCTGCTTGTGGTGACCGGATTGACGAAGTCGTTGGAGGAGATGGAGGCGATCGTTTCCCGTCTTGGGAGCGTGGAAGCTTCCCATCCTGAACTCGGTGTGATCGAGGTGCGGGTGGATCGGAATCATTTCACCGAATCTCCCGCCGAGAAGCTGTCGAACAAGGAGGATCCTTCGTTCTACGCATTGAACAAGAGGGAGTTGGAGAGCATCATCCTGGACCGGTGCGAACGTGCGGTGGCGAGGTTGGCCGGGGCGGAGCCGACCATTTTCCGCGCGGACATCACCCGGCGGCTGATCGAGCTTCTGGGGCAGAAGGAGATCGATTTCAAAGAGAACATCTGCCGGGCGCTGATGGTTTGGGCGGAGGAGGATGGCCCGGCAAGCGATGCGGCGATGGTTGTCGTGCGCCAGTTGCACGAGGAGAAACGGGTGGTTCCCCTGGCGATGATGGCTTTGATCGTGAAGGAGAGGAATCCGGACGTGTTGCCGATTCTCGATGAGTTGTGGTTCAAGGACTCCACCAGATGGGAGGGCCATTACAGTGATTTCGGTTCCGGCGCGGAGCAGGTTCTGCTGAAGCGTTTTCCGGAGACGGTGGGAATGG
>CAZVSA010000144.1:0-10139 GCA_964629955.1 uncultured Luteolibacter sp. | reverse complement strand
TGGCCGGCTACCACGGATTTTGGAATTCCGCCGACAAAGCGGGGTATTCCGGTGTCGCCGTATTTTCAAAGGAGCAGCCGCTGGACGTGCAGGCGGGCATGGGGGTGGACGAACACGACCGCGAGGGCCGCGTGCTGACGATCGAGTATCCGGATTTTTTCCTGGTAAATGTATACACTCCCAATTCCCAGGACGGCCTGCGCCGCCTCGATTACCGCATGGCATGGGATGTGGCATTCCGGTCCCACGTGACCAGGCATGCCGAACGCAAGCCGGTGATTTTTTGTGGCGACCTGAATGTGGCTCATCAGGAAATCGACATCGCACGACCGAAGGAAAACCGGCTTTCCCCGGGATTCTCCGATCAGGAACGCGAGAGCTTCGGCGAGCTGTTGGACACGGGCTTCATCGACACCTTCCGGCATCTTCACCCGGACGCGAGCGCCGCATACTCCTGGTGGTCCTACCGCGCGGGAGCAAGAGCGCGCAACATCGGATGGAGAATCGATTACTTCGGAGTCTCCACGCCATTCGTGAGCCGCGTCTCCTCGGCGCGAATCCTCCCGCACGTGATGGGATCGGATCATTGTCCGGTGGAGATCACGCTGGCTTGACATCACCGATGTGTTACATGAAGGTGTCACCATGAAAACGGCGAGCATTCGCGAATTAAAGCACGACACCACCTCGGTCCTGGCCATGGTCGCCAATGGGGAAAGCGTGGAAGTGCGCCGCCGCAACGTGCCGGTGGCGGTCATTTCTCCGGTAAAGACCAAAGGGAAGGCGGTGCGGCGCAATTTCCGGGGACGCCTGAGAGCGATTTACGGCGATACGATTCTCACCGTCACCGGTACGGATCTCATTTCCGAAGATCGCGGCGAGCGATGAGAGCCTACGCGGATACGGGAGTGCTTTGTTCGTTCTATTCCGTCGACACACTGACGGAAACAGCGGAGACGATCATGCAACGGCAGCGGGAACCCGTCGCCTACACCTGGCTCCACCAACTGGAACTGCGGAACGCTTTCCGGCTTCGTGTTTTCCGGAAGGAAATCAGCATCAGCCAGCGAAATGCCTCGCTGAATCTGTTGTTGGCGGATCTCTCCGAGGGCGTTCTGGAGCATGTTTCACCAAGTCTGGCGGAGACAATGACCGAAGCAGAGCGCCTCAGCGCTTCCTACAGCGAGAAACTCGGCACCCGCTCCATGGATGTTCTTCACGTTGCCGCGGCACTTGTCCTGGGAATTCCGGTGTTTCTCAGCTTCGACAAGCGGCAGATCGCTCTCGCGAAAGCCGCGGGATTGAAAGTGAGTTCCGCCTGAAAATTCCGCTCGGAGCCATCTTGCCGGTTTACCCGGCTGCGTGCACCAACAGCACGATCTCGCCCTTCGCAGGATGGGCCTGAAAATGGGCCAGCACTTCGGAAGCGGTGCCGCGATGGTAGGTTTCAAATTTTTTGGTCAACTCTCGGGCGACGCAGGTTTTCGCCAACGGATCGATCCCGGCGAGGATTTCCAGAGTGGAAAGGATGCGGTGGGGGGATTCAAAGAAAATGCCGGTTTCGCCGGAGTCGAGCGCGGCTTGCAGGGCGCTGCGGCGTTTGCCGGATTTCACCGAGAGAAAGCCGCCGAAGCGGAAGGCGTGACAGGGAAAACCGGAGCCGATGAGCGCGGTCATCACGGCGGACGGGCCGGGCAGAACCTCGAAGGGCGTTCCGGATTCGAGGCAGGCCTGCACGAGGCGGTAGCCGGGATCGGAAACGCCGGGCATTCCCGCATCGGTGATGACGGCGATGGTTTCCCCGGCTTTCGCGGCGGTCACAAGCTCGGGAGCGCGGCGCGCTTCGTTGTGCTCATGCAGGGAAACGAGCGGCTTTCCGGAGATGCCGTGATGCGCCAGCAGAGTGCCCGAATGCCGCGTGTCCTCGCAGGCGATGCGGTCGGTGGTTCGCAAAATTTCCAGTGCCCGGAGGGTGATGTCCGCCAGGTTGCCGATGGGCGTCGGGACGAAAATGATGCGGCCGGATGTTTCGGATGGTTCCATGCGGGGGATGGTCACGGCGGTGTTGTCAGGCAGAACCCGTGAGAGCCGCCCGCTCGGTGGCGTCGATTTCCCGCGGCCTGCCATTTTGATCCACGCGGACGGTGGTGATGCTCCCGAGGGCGGCGGTTTCTCCCGCTTCGTTGAGCACCTCGAAGTTCCACGTCAACGATGCGCTACCAAGCCGCCCGATGGAGAGCAGAACTTCGATGCGATCTCCGGCAAGCAGCGGTTTTTTGTAATCGCAGGAAACGTTCACCCTCGGCCAGCCGCCTTGACTTCTGTCGAATACCGGCAGACCGAGCGAACGCAGGAACGCGTGCTCCGCGGCTTCCACATAACGGAAGATGTTGGGGAAATGCATCCAGCCGCTCGCATCGGTATCCCCGAAGGCAATCTCGAAGGTCTGGCGGTGCCGGGGAGCTTCCATCGTCACTCGAAACGGCGGACCAATACGGCGGCATTGTGTCCCCCGAAGCCGAAGCCGTTGCTGAGCGCCACCTTGACCGGAACCTCGCGCGCCACGTTCGGAACGACATCCAGATCGCACTCGGGATCCTGGTTGTCCACGTTGATCGTGGGCGGGATGATGCCATCGCGGATGGCCATCACGCTGGCGATCAGCTCGATGCCGCCCGCCGCGCCGAGCATGTGGCCGGTCATGGATTTGGTGGAACTCACCATGAGGCCGTTCTTCGCGTGATCGCCGAATGCGAGTTTGATCGCCTTGGTTTCCGCGATGTCACCCAAGCCGGTGGAGGTTGCGTGGGCATTGAGGTAATCGACTTCCTCCTTGTTGACCTTGCCGTGCCCGAGGGCCATTCCGATGGCATAGGCCGGGCCGCTGCCGTCGGGGGTGGGCGCGCTGAGGTGGTGGGCATCGGCGCTGACACCGTAGCCGATGAGTTCCGCGTAAATGGTGGCACCGCGCTTCTTCGCGTGCTCCAGCTCCTCGATGACCATGACCGCGGCACCCTCTCCCATGACAAATCCATCCCGGTCCACATCGAAGGGCCGCGATGCGCGCTCCGGCTCGTCGTTGCGGGTGCTGAGCGCCTTCATGCTCGCGAAACCGGCCAGCCCCATCGGCAGAATCGCGGCTTCCGCTCCGCCGCAGAGAAACGCGTCCGCATCGCCGAATTTGATGATCCGCCAGGCTTCCCCGATGTTGTTGTTCGAGGTGGCGCACGCGGTGACGATTCCCATGTTCGGCCCGTGAAGGCCGTGCTCCATGGAAACGATGCCGCTCGCGATGTTCGAGATCATCATCGGAATCGTGAATGGAGAAACGCGGTTCGGCCCTTTGTTCAGATAGGTGCCGTGCTCGCGCTCCAGCGTGGAAAGGCCTCCGATGCCGCTGCCGACCATGACGCCGATCCGCCTGCGGTCCACTTTTTCCAGATCGAGGCCGGAATCCTCCATCGCCATCTTCGAGGCGGCGACGGCGAACTGCACGTAACGGTCCGCGCGGCGGGCGTCCTTCGCCACCTTGAAAAACCCATCGGCGCAGAAGTCCTTCACCTCCGCCCCGATCTTGCACTCGAACTGATCCACGTCCACATGGGAGATCCGGGTCACCCCGCTCCGGCCGTTGACAAGACTTTCCCATGTGGTTTGCAAATCGTTGCCAAGAGGGGAAAGGCAGCCGATGCCGGTGATGACGACGCGTCGTTCGCTCATGATTGTCAGAGAACCTTGCTGCCTGAATCAGGCCCGCGCAAGCCCCAAGGCGGCGCTCCCGCAGGTTCCTCCCGGCCCCGGAATTCCGCCTCCAAACAGGGGAGGACGAGGCCGGTCACCACGAGTAATGAGCGGTATAGGTGACTTTCTTTTCCTCATCCGGAGCGAGAGGAACGGTGAACTCGATGGTCTGCGCGTCCTTCTTCACATGCTCCAGGGTGGCATCTTCGATTTTCCAGTTCATCCAGCGCCAGAGGTGCTCGCGGACAACGATCTCCCTGGCCTCCTTCGAGCGGTTCTTGACGGTGATTTCGATGGTTTCCCTGAGCCGGCTCGCCCGTTCGTTGCTCTGGAAATCGGTGATTTTCCGTTCGCCGACCAGATCGAAGGCATTTCCGGTATAGAGGGAGAGCTTCTCGTTGCGGGGGGTGTGGTCGATGTTGTTTTCCCCCACGAATTCGAGGCTGCCATCCCCTCCGTCGTCGGACCGGTAGAAGCGCACGCGGCCTTTCGGCAGCGGCACGCCAAGACCGCTTTCCTCGTCATTGGTGAATTCCCAGTAAATGGCGACATCCTTGGGAAACTGCTGGCCGTGAAGCGGCTCCGTGCGCGGGGAATTGCCACCGAAGAAACGCATGGAGGCGGCATCGTACACGTATTTTTTGGCGGCTTTGACCTTCGGGGCGCGGAGAAATTCCACCTGCTTCGTCTCCTTGTCACGGATCGTGAGCGGGCGCTGGAGGGTGTAGAGGTGAAAATCGTCGAAAGCCTTCTCCTCTACGGCGGCAGCGGGCGCCGCCATTTCCATCATTTGCGAACGCATCCGGGTGGCGGGCACGGCATCCGCGATGATGTTCACGTCCCCGGCGACGAGTTTGACGTTGGCGTTCTCGAATCCCGTGCCGCTGTGGTTCCGGATGGTCACCCAGCCGGCGAGGGTGACGGTTTCCCCTTTTTCCGGGGCCACGAGATTGTAGTCCGCCTCCCATTCAAAACCGCGGCTGAGGTAGGAAAGCTGGGCATCAACGACGGCATCCGCTTCGCTGCGAATCGCCCAGGCCAGAGTGGGCCGCAGGATCGAGCCATCGCCAAGGGCGGGGAAAAGCGGTTCGCCGGGAAGCTGGAAGCGGAGCAGCCCCTCCACCTCGATGATCGGATCCTGCGGCTGGCCGCCCGGAACGTGGCCGGAACGGATGATTTTTCCCTGAACCAGCTCGACCTTCCCATCCGGATACACGCTGCGGAAATCGATGGTCCGCCCCTCGAAATGAGAAAGCAGGAGCGACCGGCTCACCGGGTCATTGCGATAGCTCTGCTCAAGAACCGAGAACTCCGCGAGGCCCGCGGGATCGCGCAGCACGACCGAAGCCGGCAGGACTTGCGCGGTCGCACGATCGAACGCGACGTTGTTTTCACCCGCCTTCAGCTCAAGCGGCATCGATTCACGGACAACCGCAAGGTTCTGGTTGTAGATGGTGAGTGCGGTTTCGGCACTGGCAGCCGAGACGAGGGCAGCGGTAATGGCGATGGTTTCTTTCATGGTTTCCGTATGGATGACACGGCAACCGGGAATATCCTGGAAAAAATCTCCGGAGAAGCGCGGTTCAACCCTCCTCCTCCGGGGGAGCCGCATCGGTGGAAACCTTGTCCCAGAAGAAGAGAGCGAAGATCACGAGAATCGCGGCGGCCATCCCGGCGGGGAAGAGCCAGTAGTTTTTCCAACCCTCCATCGCGGTTGCGACGAGACCGGGATCCAGCCCCTCGGGATAGCTCTTGCCGAACATGCCGCTCGATAATGCCTGATCCCCGGCCAGAGCCTGAATCTCGTCCATCAGAGGCTGGTGGCCGTCGGCCGCTTTGCCATAGGCTCCCAAAGTGCTGGGCAGCGCGATGTCGGTGAAGGGAAAAGTCCCTCCGAAAGCCATGCGGAAGCCGAAGAACATGCCCAAGCCCTGCGTGAGAAACACCAGCAGCGACTGCGCCTGTCCGCGGATTTTCGCAGGAGCTTTCTTGTCGGTGTAAATGAAGCCGGTGACGAAGAAGAAATCGTAGCAGATGCCGTGAAGCGCGACACCCATCAGGAGCATCCAGGCGATCTGATCGGGAGCGCCGAAGGCGAAAAGGGCGTAGCGCGCGACCCAGCAGGCCATGCCGATCAGAAGCATCATTTTCACCCCCAGCTTGCGGAAGAAAAACGGAATCAGAATCATGAAGAAAATCTCCGACATCTGCCCCAGGGTCATGGTGGAACCCGGTTCCTGAAAGCCGGTGGCACCGAGGAATGCGGAAGTCTGTCCGTAATAATAGGCCAGCGGAATGCAGATCAGCATCGAGCAAACGGCGAAGACCAGAAATGGAGGATTCTTGAGCAGCTTCAAGGCATCGACCATCAGCAGCGAGCCGACATCGATCGGCTGTCCTTTCGCCGGAGGCGGAGTACTGGGGAGAGTGAAGCTGTAAACGCCCAGCGCGAGACTGGAAGCGGCGCCGAGCCAGAAAATGTTCAGCGAGGCGGACCAGCCCGCCGCCCCCAGCGCGAGACCGGCGACAATCCAGCCGATGGTGCCCCACACGCGGGCTTTCGGGAAATCCTCCTGTTTGAGGTGGGTGAAGGTGATGGTGTTCCCCAGCCCGAGGGTGGGCATGTAGCAGAGCATGTAGGCGATCATCAGCCAGACGATGAGCCCGCCTTTCTCCGCTCCCTGAGGCGCGAGAATCGCGATGACGCACATGATCGCTCCTCCAAGAAGCATCAGCACGCCCATGACTTTCTCCGAAGCGAACAAGCGGTCGGCGATGAGACCGAGGAACAACGGAGCGATGATCGCCGCGATGGGAGCGCTCTCGTACGCCCCGCCGATGAAGTCGCCGAGGCCGTTGGTCCCCATTGCCAGCGCCAGGGTGGCGAACCACGAGCCCCAGGCGAAAAACTGAAGGAACATCATCACCGACAAGCGGGTGATCACTGCGGTGGGAGCGGCGGGTTTTTCCATGTCGGAAGGAGCTTTGATTCCCGCACAGCCCCCGGCAAGCAGGAAGAAAGCCCGCTACACGACCGACAGCGCACGGAATGCGGGAAGCAAATCGTGGCGGCAACGCCGGAGGCGGGTTTTGCGGTAGGGATGGACCGCCGGGCCGTTCCACTTTTTCCCGATTGGTATGGCATCCATTCCGGCCCTTCCACTTTCTCCGCCAAATACAGCCCCACCCGCTGCGGAGAGACAGTCACGGCGCGCCCGGCGGTCACGCCCTACCCGCCGGAAGACGTGGAGCGCGTCCTCAGCGGTCAATCAAGGAAAGCAGGGATGCCGCGGTGGGGATGGTCACTCCCTTCAGGTCGGTGAGGGGCTTCTCGGTGAATGTCACCTGGTCCGGGAGTTTTGCGATCCGGTTTTTGCAATTGTACACATACAGCACGACCTCGATCGACTTGGTGATATCCGCCTCATCCTTGTGCCGGGCACTGTCGATGAAGATGCAGTTCTCGAATATGCAATCGCGGGTCAGAAGAAGGAAGCTGGACGGGATCTTGCAGTTGACGAAGCGGCAGTTGACGAAACGCAGCCACCCGTTGTTCACATAATCCGCAGGCTGTCTTTTCCGGAAATCCATCGTAGGGAGATCGGCGTTTTCGAACACCGAGTTCTCCACCCGGAATCCATCCTGCACGATGTTGATCGAACGGTTGGAAAGCCTCTTCCGGATGACGCAACCTTCCATATAAATCTTCCCCTCCAATTCGCCTCCCCGCCACCACCCGCCTTTCTGCAAAGCGCAGTCTTCAAACAGACAGTTTGAGAAATAGAGCCTGCACGCATGATCGGCCTGGAGCCTCAGGTTTTCGAAGCGGGACTTGGAAGCGATGAATTTTCCAGCGTTGGCCAGGATATATTGATCGGTTCCAGACCAGACGCTTCCCGGCGAAACCACAACCGTAACCCAAGGGCTCTTCCCCCGGTCTCCGATGAGGATATTCTCCCTTAGCCGCTGCTTGGTTGCGGGAACCGTCAGAGACTTCAACCAACGGCCCTGGGTGGCGAGCGCCTCCGGATCCACCGGCGGATCGTCCTTCGGAAATTCGATGACCTCCAGCGGCTTGAGATCCATCAAGGCGGTGCTCCGCGGATCGTCCGCGAAAGGAATCGCCGCGGACGCTGCTCCGCCAAGCTCCAGGATCAGCCGCTCGCCTTCCTTGCGCAGGGCGAGCGCTTCATCCACCTTCCCGGCCTTCGCAAGCGCGGCCTCCTCGACACGGATTCTGGCCGCGATGCCCGCCGCGGCCCTGACGCGGGCCGCGTCCATTTCCTTGCCGATCGCATCCCGGGCGGAGACATATTTCTCCCGAAGTTCCACAAGCGGCTTGTCGTTGTGAGCCGTGGTATCGCCGGACTTTCCCACCAATTCCTTTTCCTCCCTCAGCCGCACGATCGCGTCCAGGTCGCCCTCCGCGGCGAGTTTCTTTTCCAAGGTATCGAGCGCGGCGGCATACTTCTTCGCCAGCTCCAGTTTCTTGAAAAGAACATCCGTATCCGCCGCTTCGATTTCCTCGGAGGCGACCTTCCGGATGGTTTCCAAAAACTCCTGCCCCATTGCAAATGGCAGGATTGTCAGGCAACCCATGACAATGGCAGCCCTCAAGGGGAAAAATAGGGAAGCGGGCGTTTTTATCGAATTCATGGTGGGAGATACCGGAAAGGAAATGACATGTCAAAAACTCTCCACACCACCGGGCCGGACGAAACAGCCCGGTTTTTGGGGCAACAGGCGCGAATCTCCTCAGAAATCGCATCGGCCTCCTGAGTCTGTAAGGGATTCGCGGGGCACCCGCACCGTGGTGGCGATCACCGGTCGCCATCTCTCGCGCTCCGGGGGCTGGTCAGGCCAAGCCGTCCCGCATTCGGAAAACTCCCCGCCATGTCCGCCAGGTTTCCGGCGAGGGCTCCGGAAACCACACGCGAGGGCGCGTGTGGTCCCCTTTTCGATTTTCGGTTTGCTTGAATGCCGCGGAGACCGGTGATCTCCGCCACATCAGAGACTCAATGCTTGTGCCTGCGCTTGAAGTGGAGGGCGGCGGCGGCCTGGGCGATGACAGCTTGCAGGCGGGCGACTTCCTCGGCGTCCACACTGTGATCGACACCGGCCAGTTGTTCCTCGGCGCGCTTCATGGCGGCTTCGGTGGCAGCCTCGTCGATCTCATCCTCGCCGAACGCCGCGTCGGTGAGAACGATGACTTTCTTTTGATCCACCTCGGCGAATCCGGAGCCGATCGCAAGGGTGGTGGCGACGCCGTTGTGCTGGTAGCGGAGTTCTCCGGCCTTGAGGGCGGTCACCAATCCGGCGTGCTGCGGCAGGATTCCCATTTCTCCGTCCGCTCCGGGCAGATAGACGTTTTCAACGGTGCCCGTGAAGATTTTCCTCTCGGGGGTTACGATTTCAAGGTGTAATGACATTAAAGTTACTGGTTAGAGGTTATTTGTTATAAGTTATATCACTAATAACCAATAACATATAACTTTTAACAAAATCAGTCTCTCGCGACCGAATCGATGCCGCCCTTCATGTAGAAGTTGCCTTCGGGGACGGAGTCGAGCTTGCCGTCGAGGATCTCGGCGAAGCCTTTGACGGTGTCCTCGATGGAGACGAGGACGCCGGAGACGTTGGTGAAAACCTCGGCGACGTGGAAGGGCTGGGTGAGGAAGCGCTGGATCTTCCGGGCGCGGAAGACGGTCAGCTTGTCCTCGTCGGAAAGCTCGTCCATGCCGAGAATGGCGATGATGTCCTGAAGATCCTTGTAACGCTGGAGCACCTGCTGGACGCCGCGGGCGACGCGGTAGTGCTCCTCGCCGACGACTTCGGGGGCGAGGGCTTTGGAAGTCGAGGCGAGCGGATCGACGGCGGGGAAAAGCGCTTGTTCCGCAAGGGAACGCTCCAGAACGACGGTCGCGTCAAGGTGGGCGAAGGTGTTCGCGGGGGCCGGGTCGGTAAGGTCGTCCGCAGGAACGTAAACGGCCTGGATGGAAGTGATGGAGCCTTTGTTCGTCGAGGTGATCCGCTCCTGAAGGGCAGCCATTTCCTCGGAGAGGGTCGGCTGGTATCCCACGGCGGACGGGGTGCGGCCGAGCAGCGCGGACACCTCGGAACCGGCCTGGGAGAAACGGAAGATGTTGTCGACGAAAA
Source organism: uncultured Luteolibacter sp. (assembly GCA_964629955.1). Classification (GTDB taxonomy): domain Bacteria; phylum Verrucomicrobiota; class Verrucomicrobiia; order Verrucomicrobiales; family Akkermansiaceae; genus Luteolibacter. The sequence continues at coordinate 242 of CAZVSA010000144.1, read as the reverse complement.
GGAGAACGTCCTGGTTGGCTTCGTCACGGAAGTGCTCGGCCATCGTGAGGGCGGAGAGGGCGACGCGGAGACGGGCACCGGGCGGCTCGTTCATCTGGCCGTAACAAAGGGCGACCTTGGAACCCGCGGCGAGGACCGGGGTGCCGTCGGCATTGAGCTTGATGTGGCCGTTTTCGTCCTTCTCGGTGGCGATGACGCCGGACTCGATCATTTCCCAGTAGAGGTCGTTTCCTTCACGGGTC
>CAZVSA010000143.1:3053-10144 GCA_964629955.1 uncultured Luteolibacter sp. | reverse complement strand
CGCCGATGGAAGCCCCACCCGCTGCGGAGAGACAGTCACGGCGCGCCCGGCGGTCTCGCCCTACCTGCCGGAAGACACGGGACGGCCCATTCGCCCTGCCCTTGAAGGACGGGCTCACGAGTTGGAATCATTCCCGGGCCACTTTTCGGAGAGCTTCGTGGCCACAAGGGCATTGGGCTGAAGCCGGTGCTCAGGGAGAGGCTTCGAGATGTTTGTCCAGGAAGGTCACGGCGTCGGTGATGAACTTTTCCATGTTCCCGGGTTTGGCGAAGCCATGCCCTTCGCCTTCAAAGATCACGAGGGTGGAATCCACGTCCGCTTTTTTCAGCGCGTCGTGCAGCCGCTGCGATTGGTCGAGCGGAACGAGAGGATCTTCCGTACCGTGAAAATGAATGAAGGGCGCGGCGCTGGAAGTGACGCGGAACAGGGGCGAGGCCTGCTTGTAGATTTCAAGATGGGTGTCCTTGGGGTGCCCGATCAGATTGTCCACGAGCTGTTGCACGTATGGTCCTGCTTCGCCGTTTTTGCTGAAATCCGGGGTGAGATCGCTGGCACCGAAGATATTGACGACGCACTGGACCTTGCTGGAGTAACCGGCGAGAGACTTGTCCGAGTTGTCCCGGGTGTCGATGGCGCCGAGCAGGGAGACAAGGTGGCCGCCCGCGGAGGCTCCGACGGCTCCGATCCTGCCGATGTCGATCTGGTATTCGTCCCCCTTCGAGCGGATCCAGCGGACGGCGCGCTGCACGTCGTCGATTTGCGCGGGCCAGTGGGTACCCGCTTCACCGGGCCGGACGAGGCGGTAGCCGATGGAGAAGGTCACGTAGTTTCTTCGCGCCATGCCCCGGGCTCCATCGTGGAAGTCCTTTTTGTCACCCTGCGTCCATCCGCCGCCGTGGACATAAATCACGACGGGCAGCTTTCCTTCCTGCTCCGCCGGGCGGAAGACATCGAGGAGGAGAGGTTGGCCGTTTGCTTCACCGTATTTCACATCGAGTTCCTCCCGGAGTCCGGCGCAAGCGATGGCGGGCAAAAGGAAAAGAAAGGCCGGGAGCGACAGGTTTGGAAAAGAGGGTTTCAGCATGATCAGGAGATGTGCCAAAACGCTGGCTTGGTCAATGGTTTCCCATGGAGGGTTCGCTCGGCCCGGTTATTTCCCTTTCGGGGAAGGCTGTTCGAGAAGAAGGGAGATTTCCTTGGGATGGAGCTTGGACCAGGTGCCGGGTTCCAGCTCGCCGAGCCAGAGATTGCCGATGCGGATGCGGAGGAGCTTGATGACCTGATAGCCGAGGGAGTCGAACATCACGCGGATCTGCCGCTTGGCTCCGTGATCGAGGACAACCCGGATGCGGCGCGGGGAGATGCGCTCGATGGATTTGGCCTTCAGCTTGCCTTCCGGAGTGTGGACGCCTTCGAGAAATTGATCGAGGTGGCGGCTTTCAAAGGCTTGGTTGGAGGTGACGAGGTATTCCTTTTCCACCGACTTGGAGGGGTGCATGAGCCGCTGGGAGAGGTCGCCGTCGTTGGTGAGGATGAGCAGGCCCTCGGAATCGCGGTCGAGCCGGCCGACGTGGTGGAGGGCGTGGAGTGAGCCGGGAAGGAGGGTGTAGATGGTGTCGCGGCCGAGTTCGTCCTCCCGGGTGCAGACGAAGCCGCGGGGTTTGTGGAAGGCGATGACGATGGTTTCCCTGGCGGCGACCCGTTTGCCATCGACCCGGACGTGATCGCCGGGGCGGATGCGGGTGCCCATGTTGATGCAGGGCTGGCCGTTGACTTCAACGCGACCGGACTGGATGAGTTCGTCGCAGGCGCGACGGGAGCCGACCGCGCAGGAGGCGAGGTATTTGTTGAGGCGGACGCCTTCTTCTTTCATGGCGGCGGGTGGGAATGCAAAAGGCGCGAATCCCACCGGGATCCGCGCACGGGGAGGGGTGGCGGGAAAAAGGCGTTCAGCCTTCGTGTTTGGTCTTGGGAAGACCGACCGGAGAGCGCCCGGCTTTCCATTCGCCGCGTTCCTTAAGGAGCTTGACGCGTTCAAAACGCTTGAGAACGGAGCGCTTGCCGCCGACGGTGGCGTTTGATTTGAGGCTGTTGTGCTTGGACATCGCGAGGTGAGGTTGAAAGTTTGCGGGACGCGGAAGCTAGGGGGGGAACGGGGAAGTGGCAATGCGAAAATGGGGGGAATTCGATTCTCTCACTTTGGAGCATCGAACATGGAACGTCCCACATCGGACGTCGAAGGGAAGAGGAAGAAAAACTCCGGGGGAGATCGGGGAGGATGAATGACGCTTACGGGGAGCGGTGGTTTGCCGGGAAGTTTTCCTCGGGCAGCCAGACGGGGAGGTGCTTGAGGCTGTCGCGAGCGGCGGGGAAGGTGGGGATTTTCCAAGCTTCAAAGAAGGGGCCGAGGTCTTTGCCGACGGTGGTGGAGAAGCGGACGAGCCATTGGTCGCGTTTCTGGTCGTCATTGGCGGGGCGCTGGTCCCGGGGCAGATGGCGGTAGTCGGCGAAGGTTTTTTTGAAGGCTTCCCAGCCGAAGGCTTCGATCATCTGGGTGTACATGATGAGGGCGAGGAAGGGATCGCGCTTCCAGTCGTCGAAGGTGGCATCGGTGCCGAAGTATTTTTTCAGATGTCTTTCGCGGGCTTCGGGAGTGACTTCGCGATGGCCGGTGAGGCCGTGGCCGAGGACTTTGTCATAGGTGTGGAGGGTGAAGAGATTGACGGTGACTTCGACGGTGCCGTCGAAGGTCCAGTCGGGTGATTGGTGGTTGTGGCCGAGTTCGTGAAAGTGGCCCCAGCTTCCGTTGGCGGTGAGGTGGGCGACATCGAGGCTTTTCTCCACGACATCGAGATGGGTCATGATGGGGTAGCCGGAGTGCATGTAGCCGGCGGAGATTTGCACATCGGGGACGATGCGCTCGGGGCGGCGGCGCTCGCGGGAGATGGCGGCGAGGTCGGCCTGGCTGTCCATGACCTTGTCCCAGAACCGCATGAGGGCTGTGGGGTCATCGAGGGTGCGGACGGCGCCGGAGGGGACGCTGAGGATGATTTTTTCGGTTTCCAGTTCGGCCCACGGGGCGGGGTGGGCGCGCTGGGTGTGCTGCCAGTCTTCGGGGGTGGTTTGGCCGAGGATGAAGCGCGGGGCTTTGACGGCACCGGCGAGGGTGAGGGTGATGTCTTTTTCGAGGGAATTTCCCGGGACGTCGATGTAGAGGAGGCCGCCGAAGGGGCTGGCGATGGCGTTGTCGGTTTGGGCGAGGGGCTGGCTGGTGGTGATGTCCGGCGCGCGCGACCAGGAGGGCTTGTCCCAGAGGCGATCGGTATGGCAGCCGATGCGGACGGTGAGCCGGTCGCCGGTGGCGTGTTCCGGCAGGGTGACGAGGATGACTTCGCCGGGAGAGGCGTAGAGGCCGGTGGAGTGCCAGCCGGTTTTGCGGGTATGGATGACGATGTTTTCCGTGATGCGCGCGGCGGAGGCGGGGACGCTGCCGGGGAAATCCGCGGAGGCGGGGTGGGGCTTGATTTGGCCGGGCGGGGATGATTTGAGGGCTTGGAGGTCGAGGGTCATCGCGAGGCGCTCGATGGCGTCTTCGGATTTCAAGGGGGAGGCGGCGCTCGGAATTTTTCCGGTGCCGCGCTGCCGGATCTCGGTGAGTTTTGGCAGCAGGAGGGTGTCGTTCGCGGGGAGGCCCTGGGCGGTCCGGGTGAGAATCCATGAGGCGTGGCCGAGGAGCTGCGGGTCGGCGGGAGGGGTGCTGTCGATGGCATCGAGGAGGAGTTGCAGGGCTGCGGAGGATTGGGTGACGGCGGGTGGGGGAGTGGTGGTGCCGAAGCCTTCGGCGGCGGTGCGTTGGAGAGGTCCATCGAGCCAGAGGATGCCGGCGCGGGCGAGGAGTTGGTTGCCGGGATGATGTTCGGCGAGGGACTTTCCGGGATTCAGGTGGAGCCAGCCCCAGCCGAGGCCGGCGGTGAGGAGGCCGCCGCCTTCGTGGATGAATTTTTCGAGAGCGGAATGGTTTTCGGCGGAGCCCCAGTGGCCGGAATCGGCGCAGATGACGTGGAGTTCGGGGAGTTGTGCGGGCAATTCCGCCGGAGTGAGGGAAATGGCATCGAATCCCCGTTCCTGAAGGAAAAGCAGGAGGCTTTCGTTGCGGATGACGCCGACGCGGATTGCGCCGGGTTCGGCGGTGGGGCGGCCGGAACTCCAGCGGACGCTGTTGGCGAGGAATTTGCCGGAGTCGGCCTTGTCGGTGGTTTCGAGAAATCCGTGGTGTCCGCAGGCGATGACGCGGCCTTTGCCGAGACGGCTGGCGACGACGACGGGGGCGGTGATGTCTTTCGCGGCGGAGCCGAGAACGAGGGGGAAGGCATCGGGGCCGAAGGCGGCCATGGGACCGGGAATGCCGGTGGATTCGATGGCTTTCACGCCTTCCAGCAGGAACGCGGTGTCCGCTTGCGGGGAGGCGGCGTCCCGGGCGAGGGCGAGAGGGGAGGCGGCGATTGCCAGGGTGGCGAGCAGTGTGAGGGTTCGGGTTTTGGTGAGCATATGGATTTTTCTGAGCGGATGATCCTTACACGGGGAATGTGTGATATTCCTCCGCACGGGCGGGGAGTCGAGCGGAAAGCGGCGGTGGATCGCGGACACCAGCCGGATCGGCGGGTTACGAATTTTTCCGGGGAAGGGCGGGGACGGCCTGGATGAACCGGCGGGTTTTTCCGTAGGTGATGGCGAGGACGGTGAAGGAGAAAAGAAGGAGGACGAGGGAGGTTTGGTTGGCGGCCTGGTAGTCGAGGGCCTGCACTTCGTCGTAGATGGAAATGGAGATGGTGCGGGTGGAGCCGGGGATGTTTCCGCCGATCATGAGAACGACGCCGAATTCGCCGACGGTGTGCGCGAAACTGAGAACGATGCCGGTGAGAATCCCGGGCCGGGCGAGAGGAAGCGCGATGCGGAGGAAGGCGGAAAAACGGCCCGCGCCAAGGCACCAGGCGGATTCGATGAGCTTGCGGTCGAGGGTGGCGAAGGCGGCGGTGAAGGGCTGGACGGCGAAGGGGAGGCTGTAAAAAACGGAGCCGATGAGCAGACCCTGGAAGGTGAAGGGGAGGCGGTGATCGAAAAGGGATTCGTAGGCGCGCCCGACCGGACTGTGCGGGCCGATGGCCATGAGAACATAGAAGCCGATGACGGTGGGCGGGAGGACGATGGGGAGGGCCACGCAGGCCTCGATGAGAAATTTCCAGCGCCAGGTGGAGCGGGCGAGCCACCATGCGAGGGGCATGCCGATGACGACCAGCAGCAGGGTGGTGGCTGCGGCGAGACGGAGGGTGAGGCGTATGGCTTCCCAGTCCACCGGTCAGTCGTTTTTTTCTGGCAGGAAAAATCCGTAACGCTTGAGAACCTCGCGTCCGTTTTGGTTGAGGACGAAGTCGCGGAAGGCTTTGGCGGCCGCGGGGGATTTGGTGGTGTTGAGGATCATGCCGCCTTGCTCCAGCTTCGGGTAGGCATCGAGCGGGACTTCCCAGGATTTTCCGTTTTTCATCGGAGGCGCGAGGGCGAGGGAGAGGGCGATGATGCCGATGTCCGCGGCTCCGCTCTGGATGAAATGGGCGGCTTGGGCGACATTCTCGCCGAGCACGAGCCGGTTCGCGATGGCATCGTGGATGCCGGAGGATTTCAAGGCGGCGAGGGCGGCGGCTCCATAGGGGGCGTGGCGGGGGTTCGCGATGGAGATTTTCCGGACGGAGGGATCGAGAAGGGAGCGCATTCCGAGGTTTTTCACGTCGATGGGGGAGGATTCCGGAGCCCAGATGACGAGATGACCCACCGCGTAGAGGAAAACCGCGCCGTCGAGGGCGTGGCCGGCTTTCGCGAGTTTTTCGGGGTATTGGATGTCCGCGGAGAAGTAGAGGTCGTAGGGGGCGCCGTTGAGAATCTGGGAGTGGAAATTTCCGGAAGCTCCGTAACTGACTTTGATGGCGGCGCCGGGGGTGGTTTTCCGGTATTCGGTGACGAGTTCGTCGAGAGCGAACTTGAGATCGGAGGCGGCGGCGATGGTGAGTTCCTCCGCGCGTGCAAGGAGGGTGAGGAAAAACGCGGCGAGGAGGAGGATGGATTTCATGGTTCGGGTGGAACGACGCGGACGAGGGCGATGGACTCGATCTGGCGGATCCAGCGGGAGTGGCGGAGATCGTCCGCGGAAACCAGCATAAGCTTTCCTTCAAAATCGTCGAGCGCTTCTCCTCCGGCCCGGTCGGCGAGAAGGATGCTCTGGGGCCGGAAGGAGTCGTCCAGCTCGACGAGGGAGAAAACGACGCGGTAGCCGTCGGTGGCGGTGAGAACGACGGCGTGGTTCATTTCCTTTCCCCGCAGGGTGGGTCCTGCGGGGGCGGAGAGGAGTTTGAGGATTTCCGCGAATGGGGTTCCCGAGTAGCGGAGTTCCCGGCCGTCCCGTGATTTGGCGGTGATTTCGGACCGGGGCAGCGCGGCCCAGGCGGCGGCGTCGATCTCCGTCCATTCCGTGCCGTTGTGGAGGCGCAGGACTGGCTGCGCCGCAATGGGCAGGACGAAGCAGAGGAAGGCGAGGAGGATGGATTTAGAATTCATGGCGGAGGCTGACGAAGTAGCTGCGTCCGGGCTCGGGAAATCCTTCGTCGAGTTCCTGGTTGCGGTCGAGGAGATTGGTCACGCCAAGGCCGAGCGTGGTGCGGTGGGGCAGGGAGATGTCGGCCTTGATGTCCCAGCGGGCGTAGTTGCCCACGGTTTTTCCGGTGCTTGTGACTTCACGGGCATCGGTCCAGGTGAAGGAGGGGATGAGCCGGAGATTTTCGTGGAGGCTCAGTTTGGCGAAGAGGAGAATTTCGTTTTCCGGTGTTCCGGGAATTTTGATTTCGGGGTTGGTCCGGTTTTCGGCGTCGATCCATGCGTAGCGGAGGCCTGTTTCGATGGAGTCGGTCCAGCGTGCGTCGAGGGCGAATTCAAAGCCCTTGTGCTCCGCTTCCCCCACGTTTTGGAGTTGGAAAAGCGCGGCTCCCTCGGGAGTGAAGGAAACGCGGTCCACGCGCTGGATCGCGTCGTCGATCCGGGAGAGG
>CAZVSA010000143.1:1853-3043 GCA_964629955.1 uncultured Luteolibacter sp. | reverse complement strand
GGCCGTCCGAAGGCGATCCGCGGAGGCCGAGGTCGAAGTGACCGGCGGTTTCCGCATCGAGGTCCGGGTTGGGAATGGCCTGGCCGAGACGGTAGGAATAACGGTCTTTGATCGTTGGGAAGCGGCTTTTGCGGGCGTAGCCGATGTGGCCGGAAATACAGTCGTTGAAGACGTGCTTGTAAACGATCTGCGGATTCCATGAAGAGTTCCGGCTGCCACCGAGGGCCGCGCCGGTGTTGGTGTCCACGGCCTCGTTCACTTCCCGCCAGTCGTGGCTGATTCCGGCGGTGATGGAGCCTCCGCCGGGAAGGGTGTATTCCGCCTCGATGCCTGCGGAGAAGGTTTCATCCTCGAAGATGTGGGTGGGTTCGCCGGGTTCCCATTCCTTGTGGCGGTCGATCTTGTAATGGAGGGCGGCGGCGATGCGGGTGTTGGCCAGGCTCCGGTTTTCGAGCATGGTGGACGCGCCCAAAGTACGATCATCGTAGTAGGAATTGAAGGCGCGGGGCAGGTTCTGGCTGTTGTAGCCCGCGTTGTCGAACGAGCGGAGAAGGTTTTCAAAGCGGTCGTAGTGCGCCTTCGTTTCCAGCGTGGTATCCGGATTGATTGCGGTCCGGGTGAGGAGATAGAAGGTGTCCTTGTCCCATTGCGGCCATTGCCAGAAGCGGACGGGGAGGGCGGGATCGCTGCCTGTGTAGGGAGGGTTTCCTTTCTCCCCGCGCTGGATCCAGAAGCCGAACGCATATTCATCTTCCGCGGCCGGTGTCCAGGCGATGCGGCCGGAGGCGCGCCAGTCCTCGCGGTAGGAGTTCTCGCGCCTTCCGCCGTCTTCCGAAGGAACCTTGCGGAAATCGCTCGAAAGACGGAAGGCATCCTGTTCGGTCCATGAGAGGTCGAACTGCCAATAGCCTTTTTCCTCCCGCCCCCCCGCGCGGAGGGCGGCTTCCAGTCCCTCCCCGGTGAATGCTCCGGCGCGCACATCCCCTTCAAGCCGTTCCTGCGGGCGGCGGGTGAAAACGTTGACCAGCCCGCCCAGGGTGTTGGGACCGGCGAGCACGGGGCTGATGCCCTTCGCCACTTCGATTTCCGTGGAGCCGGGAACGGTGAAACGGCCGAAATCCACATAACCGTCATAGGGGATGTAAACCGGAATCCCATCGATGAAGAGCGGAACCTGGCGCAGATCAAAG
>CAZVSA010000143.1:0-1843 GCA_964629955.1 uncultured Luteolibacter sp. | reverse complement strand
TTCCGACCGCGCGCCGGTGCGCTGGAGGCTGACGCCGGGGAGCTGGGTGAGGGTTTCGGCTAGATTGAAACGGAGAAAGTCCTCCGCTCCGGAGGGTTCGATGGCATGGGTGGCGGCGGGTTTCATGGCGCTCACCACGAGTTCTCCGAGATCTGTCGGAGGGGCTGCATGGAGCAAGGAGGGGAGGAATGGCAGGATTCGGAAAACCGTTTTCATCGGGAGCGAGCTTACGGAATCGTTATATATTGAAAAGCATAACGATGTTGCGGGCGATGAATTTCCCTCATGGGGAGGATTATGAGGAAGGGGGAGGGAAATTTGCGGTTCCCATCGCGGGATGGGGCGGGCTAGCCTCGGAAAATGAAACGCCGCCACTTTCTTTCCACAGCCGCTCTTGCCGCCGGGGTTCCGGCGCTTCGTGCGGAGAACGCATCCGTTCCCGAGGGGGATAAAGCCCGGGGAAACCGGATCGGGGTTTCCTCGTATTCGTTCTGGGGGTTCAAGCGCGAGGATTTGCGGCCGATCGATGTTTGCATCGAGCATGCGGCGCGCATGGGGTTTGATGGTTTCGAGATTCTGCAGAGGCAGTTGCTCTCCACGGAGAGGGAGGAGCTGATGAAACTCAAGCGACGGGCGTTTCTGTTAGGGCTGGATTTGATGGGGTATTCCACCCATCAGGGATTTCTTTCCCCGGATGAGGAGAAGCGCCGCCAGCAGATCGCGCACACGATCGATTGTCTGGAACAGGCCTATCAGCTCGGGATTCCGACGATGCGGGTGAATTCGGGAACCTGGGGCACTTCAAGGAATTTCGACGAACTGATGGCAAACCGGGGGGAGGAGGAGCCATTGGAAGGCTATACGGAGGAGGATGCCTACGGGTGGGTGATCGAGGCCTATCAGGAACTGGCGGGGGAGGCGGGAAAGCGGGGGATCGTGATGGGTTTGGAAAACCATTGGGGGCTGGGCCGCACGGTGGAGGGTGTGAAACGGGTGGTGGATGCGGTGGATTCGCAGTGGCTGCGGGTCACGCTGGATACCGGGAATTTTCTGGAGGATCCGTACGACCGCCTGAAGGCGCTCGCGGGGGAGACGGTTCTGTTGCAGGCCAAGACTTATTACGGGGGCGGCGTGTGGTACACGCTGGATCTGGATTATCCGCGCATCGCGAAGATTATGCGGGATGCCGGTTTCACGGGATACGTTTCGCTGGAGTTTGAAGGGAAGGACGATCCTTTGACAGCGGTTCCGAAGAGCCTCGCGATGTTGAGGGGGGCGTTTGGTTAGAAAATGGCCGGGGCTATTTTGAGGCGGCGCGGCGGAGGCGGTCCATGATGGCGACGCCGAGTCCGGTTTCGCTGACCGGTTCCGCGATGATGGCGTCCAGTCCGGCTTCATCCAGGACGCGCATGACGTGAAACAGGCGGATCGCGGCTTCGGCGAGTTTTCCGCTGCCGGGGCTGAGGGGTTCGATGATCTCCCATTCGTGGAGTGAGACGTATCCGCCGTCCGGCTCGCCCCGGTAGCTGAGAAGGCCGTATTTTTTTCCGGGCTCCGGCTGGAAATCCGAGGCTTTTTCCAAAAGGACAAGCGGAGTGAGGGGGGCGTAGTGACTTTCCAACTGGCCGGGGGCCTGGGGGAGCGAGGAATCCGCAGGGCGGACTTTTTCGACTTTGCCGAACTTTTGAAGCTGTTCCTTGGTGACCGGCCCGGCACGGTGGAGGCGGAAAATGGGCTTTTTGCCATCCCGCGGCTCGATGGAAATGATGGTGCTTTCCAGGCCTTCGTTGCACGCTCCGGCGTTCACGACGAGGGGGATGCGGCCGTCCAGTTCCTTCAGCAC
>CAZVSA010000142.1:0-10203 GCA_964629955.1 uncultured Luteolibacter sp. | reverse complement strand
AATCGGGAAAAAGTGGGACGGCCCGGCGGTCCGTCCCTACCGGTGAAACCCGCCTTCGGCGTTACCGCCGCGATCTTTTGGCGGAATGCCCGCGCCACGTTTTTCTACGGCAATTCCGCGCGAAGGCGCATGAATTGAAGCGGCTTCGCCGCGATGGGAACATCCGAGCGGACGATTACGGTTTCGGTGCCGTCGCCGTTGTCCGTCGCGCTCACCACCTGGGAACCGAGTTCATCGGTGTAGGTCAGATCGCTGGATGTCAGCACGGTCAGGATCACGTCGCCGGGGTCGATGCGGCGGGTGAATTGGACGGTCAGGTATTTCTCTCCCTCCACCTCCACTTCCCCCTTGGTTTTCACGCTGCCAACAGGGACGGCGGGATCGAGCCCGAGCGCGAATTTGATGATGTTGCCCACGCCATCGCCGGTGGGGTTGTCGTAGGGGCCGCGTTTGTCTTCGGGCAGGGATTGCAGGGCGGGCCATGCGGCGAAAGTCACCGGAGGACCTTCTCCCCCGATGGTGAGAGTGGCGGGAAGGCTGGTGACGCTGTCGCTGTCGTTGGTCACGAGGACGGTGTAGCTGCCCGCGTCTTCCCAGGTGAGGCCGGATAATGTGAGCGTGGCTTCCGTAGCCCCGGAGATCGGCTGGCCGTTCTTGTACCACTGATAGGTTTCGGCGGAGGTGCTGAAAACCCCGACATCGAAGGTCGCCGTGCCGCCGGGGTCCGCGGTGACGGAGAGAGGCTGGCGGGTGATGGCGAGGTCCGTGCCATCAATGGTGATCGAGATGAGGCGGTTGCCGGGAGTGGTGAAGTTGCCGCCGACGTAGGCTTTGCCTTCAGGAAGAGCGAGGAGGGTGTTGACGCTGATATTGGCCGGGACGCCGAGCGAGCCGGGGCGGAAATACGTGTCCAGGCTGCCGTCGGGATTGAGCTGGACGAGCCGGCCGTTCGGCGAATAGGGCGCTGCTCCGGGCCAGGATTGGAAGTTGCCGCCGAGCAGGATTTTTCCGTTCAACAGGAGCTGCATGGACCTGATGTGCTGGCCCGAGCTGACCGCGGTGGGGATGAAGGAGGGATCGAGCGAGCCGTCGGCATGGAGGCGGGCGATCTTGAGATAGGGCGGGTTTGCATTGCCGACGTTGTTGAACTCGCCGGCGATCAGGATGCGGCCATCCGGCTGCACGGCGACGGCGTGGACGTAGTAGTTGACCGCGGGGCGGTTGCCGTTGAACGCGGTGTCCAGCGCGCCGTCGGGCAGCAGGCGCACGAGGTGCGGATTGGCGGTGCCCGCAAAACCTCCGAAAGCTCCGCCGACGACCAGGGAGCCATCGGGTTGCTCGGCGAGATCGTAGATGTTGCTCGCACTGGTGGGACCGGCACCGGCGTCCCAGGATGGGTCGAGCGTGCCGTCGTGCAGCAGGCGGTAGAGCCCTCCGACGGGTGTTCCGTTGTAGGTGCCGCCGCCGGAGTTCACGAGGATGCGGCCGTCGCGCAACACCCACACTCCGAGGGGCGGATTATTGGGTCCGGCTCCCCCGGGATTGAAGTCGGGGTCCACGGTGCCATCGAGGTTCAGGCGGACGAGGCGGTTGTAGGTGGAGCCGAGGGCGGCGGTGAACTGGCCGCCGACGATCACCTTGCCATCGGCCTGCACGGCGATGCCGTTGACGTTGTGGTTGAACCCGCCGCGGTTGATTTCCGGAACCTGCGCGCCGGTATCGGGATGAAGGAAGGCGAAGCGTTGCGCGTTCCCGCCGCCGATGGTGGCGAAGGTGCCGCTGACGACAAGGACGCCGTCGGGCCGTTGCAGGACTTTGTTCACCTGGGTGTTGTTGCTCGGATTCGGGGTGAAACCGGTGTGGCGGACTCCGGTGATGGTGTTGACCACCAGGGCAACCGGAGTCGTTTCAACGCTGCCGAACGCATTGCCGACGATCACGGAATAAAGCCCCGAATTGGATGGCTGGAGATTGGTCAAAACCAGGGAACTGGAAACGGCTCCGCTGATGGGGGAGCCGTTCCGCAGCCATTGGTAGGTGAGGGTTCCCGTCCCCTCCGCATCGACGGTGAAGGTGTGATTCCCGCCGACGAGGAGGGAGGCCGCTTCCGGAGAGGAGAGGATTTCCGGCGAGCCGGAAACGGTCAGCACGATGGGTTCACTGAGGATTTCACCGGATTCATTCGAGATTTGCACGGTGTAGGAACCGGCCTTGGCCGCATTGAAATCAGTCAGCGCGAGGGTGGCGGAGGTGGCGCCGGAAACCGCCTCATCATTGCGGAACCACTGGTAGGAAACGGCGGTGGTGCCATAGGCCTGTGCTCTCAGGATCACGGTTTCCCCGCTCACGCCCTGCTGCGAACCGCTGTATCTGACAAAGGCGAGGTCCGCCTTCTGTGCGAACACCCGTGCCGGTCCTCTTTCAAAACCGGAATATCCCTGGAACGTCGCGGAGCCGGAGTTTGAAAAATAGGCGAATCCCTCCGGCATGTAGAGCGCACGGGTGATGTTGCCGGTGGCGTATCCCGCGGAAGCGTCGTAGGTGGAATCGATCGCTCCGTCCGGCAGCAGGCGCACGTGGCGGGCGACGGTGTTTCCCGCGAAGCTGGTGAAATTCCCGGCGAAAATCAACTTGCCGTCCGGCTGCTCGATCACGGCCTGCACCGCTTCATTGAAGGCGCCGGGAGGATTGAAAGTGGAATCGGGTGTGCCATCGGGGTGGAGAATCACCGGGGTGCGGTTGCCGCTCCACGTGGTGGTGAGGAGGATGCGGCCGTCGTTGAGACGTTGCATGAACTCCACGGCGTCGTGGAAGGCGGGGAAATTCGTCATCACCTGTCCGCGACGGTCCAGGCGGATGAACCGGCGGGCGGGCGAGCCGCCGAGGTTGGTGCCGTGAATGTAGATGGTGCCGTCCTGCCCCACGACCAAGCCGAGCGGGGAGTGGCCCATGCCCGCCGCGAATTGCGGATCGACGGTGCCGTCGTAGCGGATCAGCGCGAGCCGGGATACGGGCACGCCGCCGATGTTGTTGAAATTCCCGGAGATGAGATACCCCCGGCCGGGAAGCTCGGCGAGGCCGTTGATGGTGCCGTCGAACCCGGTGGGGCTGGTGAAAGTGGGATCGTCCTCCAGCGTGAAGGGATCGTAGCGGCGCAGCCGTTGGTTGGCGGCGGTGTTGCTGCCTGCGATGTAGCCGGCGCCTATGAAACGCCCGGCCTCGTCGATGAGATTGTGGACGGGGTAGAACTGCTGTTGATTGGTCAGGCCGGCGCTCAGGCCCCGGCGGGCGAGGCGATTGCCATCGATGTCGATGCGGGCGAGGAAGGCGGGCGCGGTGGCGTGGCCTTGCAAAATGGTTCCATCGGTCAGGCGGTAAAGAAAACCGCCGCCCGTTTCCTCCGGGGTGTAGTGCAGGTCGATCTGGCCGTCGATGCGCTCCGCCCTCACTTCGAGAGTCGCGATCCCGCTGGTCGCGGTGCCCCGGTCTCCGGTTACGACCACCGTGTAGTCCCCGGCGTCCGCGGCACCGAGGGTTCCAAGATCCAGCGTCGCCTCCGTGGCGCCCGGGATCGGTTCGCCGTTCTTGTGCCATTGGTAGGAAATGTTTTCCCCCACCGCGAACACGCTGAAACTCGCGGTGTCGCCGATGTAGCGGCCGATTCCAACCGGCTGGGTGACGACCGCCGTTTCCGCGCGGAAATCGAACGAGGAGACATCCAGCCGGTAAAGTTTCCCCTCCACGCCGAAGCTCGCGTTGATGATCTCGCTGCCCAACAGGAAAAGATCGGTGCCATGAAGCTCGATCCGCGATGGGCTGAAAACCCCGACGTAAGCGCCGCCCGGCAGGTCCAGCGTCAATCCATCCACCGGCAGGTCCTGCCAGGTCAAACCGGCGGTGGCGGAAAACAACAGTCGCACCGGCTCCAAAAGGCTGTTTCGCCCGGAAGTGAAAAGCAGGTTCCCGTTTCCGCTGAGGGAGTTGGGCATTCCATGCGGCAGGCCGGGAACCGTCGTCCAGCTCTCCCCTTTGTCGGGACTGACGTATGCGATGGAAGTTCCGGAAAGCCCCGGAACCACGAAGCTGATCCGCGAACCGGTGCGCAGAAGCTGCCCGCCATCGACTCCCGTATGCGGCGAGGTGGCGGTCCAGGTAAGGCCGCCGTCCGTGGTGCGGCGCGGACCGCCGCTTTGGGGCCGCAGGGCGAAGACCGTGCCGTCGATGGCCGCAATGGACGCGATCGCCCCGTTGCCACCGAAACCTTCGGTGCGCTGTTCCCATGTTTGCGCGTCCGCCGAAACCCACACCCCGCCAAGCTCGGAGACGCAATAGTAGAGCTGGGTAACCTCATCATACACCAGGTCAGTGATCACACCGAAACTGTTGAATTGGATGGGCGGGGGGAATCCTCCCGTCGAGGAACGCTGCCACTCCGCGGCCGGAGGTGCCAGCGAGTGGAGATAGTTGGAATCCGCCCCGGGGACCACCCCCGATACCCATACCCGTCCGTTCGCGAAACGCAGGGTGTTCAGGGGATTTCCGCCGGCCAGCGAATACCCCGCGCCCTCCACCGCGTTGACCGCTGAAAAGGTCTGCCCTCCATCGGCGCTGACCAGCACGCCGCTTCCATTGGGACCGCCGAGCGCGTAAAGCCGCGTGCCGTCGCTCACAAGTCCGCCGCGCTGGGCATTGAGCGGAGCCCCGGCATTCGCCGTGATGTCCTGCCAGGTTTGCGCGGCCGCCGGGGAGACGAGCGGCACACACGCGGCCAGGATACGGGAGAAGGGGGAGGATAAAAATCGCAGGGAGGAAAATGCCGGATTCATGACAGGAGCGGGGAGGCGGCTCCGATTCTCATAATCCGGAGCCAAAGGAAAGATGGTTTTGAAAAAAACGGATCATATCCCGGCGATTTCCCGGACATGACACCGGGGAGCGCCCGCACGGTTTCCGCGTCGAGGCGGTTGGAAATGTCCGCGTCCGCCGGCAATTCTGTTAGAATCACGAACTCCCGGACTCCTCCGGCATCGGCGTCGACGCCTGAAAAATCCCCGGATGGGTGGGCGAATCGATCGGGAGCACAGGGAAAGCATCACCCCATTCCCGGAATTTTTACTTGTGACCATATACCGGAGTGCCTTACCGCTGTTAGCGTGACAATACAATGGTCATGCTCCCCCTCTTTGTTGCCCGACATGCCTTTGAGCCGCTTTTAAAGCCATAGCCGCCCTCCAATTCACCCTCTGAAATGATCATGTCCCCCATTGTACGTTTCTCCCGCCCCATCGTCGTCGTCATGGCCATGCTCTGCCTTGCTTGCACCAGGCAAGAGCAGCCCGGGCTTCAATCGGCCGCGCCATCCTCCCCTCCGCCCGAGTGGCCGCTGCCGCTCCTCGTCGAAGGCGACTGGCAGGAAATCGAAGCCGGGCAAAAGGCCGGATGGGTGCGGCGCATGCAGGAAGCGGCTCCGGAGGATTGGAAAGCGGCGCTGGAAGAAGTGTCGCGGCTGCGGATCGTCCCGCTGGATTTCTACCCGGGCGGACGGCTTGTGGAAGCCCTCATCCACGCGGTGGACGCCCCTCCCTGGGCGGTTTCCTTCGTGTTGCTCGAAGACGACACCATCACTTTCCTGAACGGCACTTCACCACCGGTGCACCAGCTCAACGAACACGCCCCTCTGCATCTGGACACCGAGGAGAGAACCTTAAGCTATCTGAAATTCTTCAACAATCAATTGAGCGGCAAGCCGGAGAACTTCCGTGTCGTGGAGTCGCTGGACGATTTCTTCCACCAGGAAGAAATGTCCGAAGAACTGAAATCCTCGATCGGGCAATCCCTCGCTCCCCCGGTGCTGAAACGCCTGGAAGATGGAAACTGGGAAGCGAAGGCGGTGATTCTGGACTACGGCGGCTACCTGTTCAAAGCCAACTACCTGATCCAGCCCGGCGGCATGATAGAGATGCAGGATGACGAAGCATTGCAGAAAAATATCCCGAAGCGCGGGGAACGCTTCATGGGCCTGGCGCGCACCGCCCGGCAGCGCGGGGAAAGCGCCGAACCGCTGGCCGAACCTTTGGTACGCCTGATGCGCAACGGCTTCTCGGCGGGCCTCCCCCCTCACGAGCAAATCCGCCGCAGCGCCGCGATTCTGGAGCAACCCGATGCCGGCGAGGAGGCGAGATTCGAAGCCTTGCTTTTGAGCGCCGATGCCTCGTTCGCGCTCAACGACTATTCCAAGGCTCTGGACGGGTTCAACGCCCTGCTGGTTCTCAGGCCCCGGAGCGCCGAAGCACTGCTGGGCAGGGGACGGACTCTGTTCTACCTGGAGCGGCGCGAAGAGGCGCTTCAGGACCTCGCCAAAGCCTTGGAACTGAAACCCGGTTACACCGAAGTCCATGCCCGCCGCTACGGGATGCTTTTTGCAATGGAACGCACGGAGGAAGCCTTGGCGGAGGCCCGCCTGGCGGCCGAAGGCGGTCACCGCGACGGCATGTATATTCTGGGCTGGTCCTACCTGAACGGCCAGGGAGTGACCGCCGATGCGGCGACGGGAATTGACTGGTTGCGGAAAGCGGCGGAGGCCGGATCCGTTTTGGCGATGTTCCAGTTGGGATACTGTCATGATACCGGCCAGGGTGTGCCTGAAGACGCCGCCACCGCTCTCTCCTGGTTCCGCCGCGCCGCCCTGCTGGGAGATCCCACGGCGCGGCGGAACCTGGCGGTGCTGCTCTACAACGGGAAAAAAATTGAAGGCAATCCTGCCGAAGCCTTTGCCTGGTTCGAGCTGGACGCCATGCAGGGCCATGCCCACAGCCAATACATGACGGGCGTTTGCTGGAATGAGGGCCATGGGGTGAAAAAACAGCCTCATATGGCGGAAGCCTGGTTCTCGCTGGCTGCCGAGCAAGGTCACGATGATGCGGCCCGAGCGTTGGGCAGATTGCAGCAGTCCACTCCGCAAGCACCTGTTGCCGGGGAGGCGAAGGAACTTATCGTCGAACAACTCCGCGAGTGGGCAGAGAAGGGAGATGTCAAAGCACAGTATAGTTTGGCTCGTGCTTATGTCATTGGCCTGGGGATAGAAAAGGATGAAGCGGAAGCGCAAAAGTGGTATCGGCTTGCCGCGGCGCAAGGTCACGATGATGCGGCCAAAGAGCTGGTTGAGCTTGAGAGGAGGCTGGTCGGGATTGCCAAAGAATCCCCCCCTGCCATAGCGGCGAGCAGGGAGACAGACTTGGAGCAGCTTCGTCAGCGGGCTGAGATGGGTGACGCGGCAGCGCAGTTTACGTTGGGAGTGATGTATACCAATGGCCGGGGCGTGCCCACGAATGAAGAAGAGGCCGTGAAGTGGTTTCGCCTGGCCGCCGATCAGGGGAACGCGAGCGCGCAATCCAATCTCGGCGTGATGTATGCCAGCGGCCGAGGCGTGCCCAAAAACGAGACAGAGGCGGTGAAGTGGTATCGCCTGGCCGCCGACCAGGGGAATACGAACGCGCAATCCAATCTCGGTGGAATGTATGCCAATGGCCGGGGTGTGCCCAAGGACGAAGCGGAGGCGGTGAAGTGGTATCGTTTGGCCGCGGAGCAGGGCCAGATGCATGCGCAATCCAACTTGGGAGTGATGTATGAAAAAGGCAGAGGGGTAGCGAAGGATGAAGCGGAAGCAGTGAAGTGGCTTCAGCAAGCCGCGAAGCAGGGACACGCGGCCTCTCAACTCAACTTGGCCTGGAGATATAAAAACGGTTGGGGTTTTGCGAAGGATGAAGCGGAGGCCGCGAAATGGTTCCATTTGGCTGCGGAGCAGGGCCAGATGTTGGCTCAATCCAACTTGGGAGTGATGTATGAAAATGGCCAAGGCGTGGCGAAAAATGAAACGGAAGCGGTAAAGTGGTATCGTCTGGCTGCGGAGCAGGGACACGCGGCCTCTCAACTCAACCTTGCCAGGAGATATGAGAGCGGACAAGGGGTGACAAAAGATGAGGCCGAAGCGTCGAAGTGGTATCAACTGGCGAAAAAAAATCCTAATGCAGACGACCCGGAATGGCTGCAAAACACGTCGCCTTCATATCAAGAGACATACAAATCCTTACAGAAGGAATACGGTCGTTTTCAGAAGGTAGCGGCGGCGAGGCACGAACAATTGGATGCGGAGATCGCTCTGTTGACGAAAGAGAGGGTAAAATTGGCTTCCGATGTGGAAAATAGAACCATAAAACTAAATGGAAGATGGGTGGTGTATGACCCCAAGACGGACAAGTATTTTTATATTAACAGAGAGAAGCAAATGAAATGGGAGGAAATTTTACAGGAGAATACAATAAAAGATTCGGAAGGGAAGCGTGTTTATTATGATTCTGAGGATAAGAAATTCAAATATACAGATACTTGGGAGGTTGTAACTAATAATGATGAGCTTCACGTTCTTAAAATCAAACAAATCGCTCTGGAAAAAGATAATATTGATTCAGACTAATGTGCGGTGATAGCATCCACCCATCCGAAACCATGATTATGATCAAATTTTCGTCCCAAAGAACCACCCGTAAAACCGCTTCTCTCCTTTTGCCCCTGCTGGGAACCGCCTTCGCGCACGCCGGCCCGCTGACTGGAATCACTGAAGTCCGCATGGACGGGGCCGCCTTCCGGTCCACCGAAGGCAATGAGATCTCCATCGCCAATGTGCGGATCAACTCCGATCAATCCACCTTCGATGATTATATCGAAGCCCGCTATGGAATCGACCATTCCACGGGAAGTCTGGCGCTTCTGGATGCCAACATTTTTCCCGAAGTGGGGGTTTATCTGTCGGGGGATAATTTTCTCGCCAAAGATGTTCCGGGAGAGGTTTTCATGTACAGGAATCCAAACAACCAATTTGAGTATGCCGCGGATCTCCAGTATAATTTGAGCGCTTCGAACGGGCCCTATTACATGAACCTGACGGCGGGCCAAAGCATGACATTTCACTTTTCCGGGACAACGGACCCGATGAATTTCATTCTCACCTCGCCAAGCGGAATCCAGATGTTCGATCTTGGGGTGGTTTCATATGCAGGGGACCATGTGGTGATCAGCGGAGTCCCCATTTTTGCATCAGGCGTGTACCGGATCGATTTTGTTCCCCAGGATCCCGGTCTCGGGCGGATCCGGTTCCGGTTTTTGAACGAGAACAGGCGCGGAATATTGGAGGGCGTTCCCGGCGCAAGGCTCCAGACGACATTAAGATCCTATAGCCGGGATTACGCGAAGATAAAGGTTTCCCTGAACGCGGGCCAAACCATTACATTCCAACCCAACCGAAACATGACGAATATGAATCTTCGCATGTGCAACAGCAAGGGGGGATTCGGCAGCAGCAGATCGCTGGGTTTCTCCGAAGCCGGGATTCATTACACGCCTCTTGAGAGCGACGATTACTATTTTTTCTTTTTCCCTGATAATCCGAGAACCGCATCCAATCTGCTTGTCGATCTTACCGTTCAAATAAGCGATGCCCTTTCCTACGAAAGATGGGCCCATGTGCACGGAATCAGTTCCTTGGCCAAAAGGCCGGAACAGGATGCGGACTCGGATGGCATCTCCAATTTGACTGAATACTCTTTGGGTTCCTCCCCCACTTCCGCGCGTTCCAGGCCTGACACCAATTTCGGAGTATCAAACAACCAGCTTCAAATGAGCTACATCATTCCTTCTTATGTGGAGGGAATCACGGTTTCTCCCGAAGTGGCGACCGGCAACTTGCAAAACTGGATTCCCATCGCCCCGGCATCACAAACGGAGTTTCCCGGAGGCGTTCGATATGAGGTCATGTCATCAGGTGCGGGGAACAGCAAATTCATCCGGCTGAAAATTCATGAGAATTAGAGTGGTTTTTGACTGATCCCGGGTAGGGCGGACCACCGGGAATTCCCAAGAAAATGATTCCAGTCGGCGCGCCCGGCGGTCGCGCCCTACCTTTGATAGGTGACCGCCCGGGATTCTACGGATCCAGCAGCGCCCGCACGGTTTCCGCGTCGAGACGGTTGGAGATGTCCGCGTCCGCCAGCAATCCTTCGGCGAGTTTGGCTTTGGTTTGCTGGAGCTTGTGGATGCGTTCCTCGACGGTTTCCTGGCAGAGGAGCTTGTGGACGAAGACGGGCTTGTCCTGGCCGATGCGGTAGGCGCGGTCGCTGGCCTGCGCCTCGACCGCCGGATTCCACCAGG
>CAZVSA010000141.1:0-10210 GCA_964629955.1 uncultured Luteolibacter sp. | reverse complement strand
GGTCGCGGTTCGGATCGCGGAGGTGGTGCTGGAGGTGGCCGATGAGCATTTGCGACCAGTCCATGAAATAGAGCGAGCCATCGGGGGCGACGGTGATGCCGGAGGGGCGGAAATTCGGATTGGAGGCGATGTCGGTGGAAACGAGGTGTTCGAGGGTTTCGGCTTTGATGCCGGAGCCTTCTTCGGTGAGTTTCGCCCGGAAAATCCCCTGGATGCTGATGACGTTGCAGTTGAGAAAATCGCCCTGCCAGTCATCGGGAAAATGGCGGCTGGAGAGAATGGCGGTGCCGGAGCAGGGGCGGGAGGGGCGGTTCCAGAAGGTGTTCATCCTCGGGTGATGGCCGGAATCGAGATGGCCGCTCATGGCGGGGCCGAAGTAGTTGTCGTTTCCGGTGGCGTCGGTGATGAGGTCGTTGCCCCAGCGGTCGAAGACGCGGCCATGGGGATTTGCGAAACCGTAGGCGGCGTGGCGGGTGAATTTTCCGGTATTCGGCTCGTAGCGGTAGATCGAGCCGTCGCGGTTGCGGACGGGGCCGTCGAAGGTTTCGACGTTGCTGCGGTGGAAAACGCCGTCGCTGAGATAGACCGCGCCGCCGGGTTCGAGGCACATGGAGTTGGTTTCGTGATGGGAGTCGGCGGCATCGAGCCCGTGGAGAACGCGCTCGACGGTATCGGCCACGCCATCCCCGTCGGTGTCCCGGGCGTAGAGGAGATCCGGGGACTGGATGAGGAGGACGCCGTCTTTGTAAAACTGGAAGCCGGTGGGGCAATTCAGCCCGTCCATGAAGGTGGTGATCTTTGCGGCTTTGCCGGTTTCCGGATCGAGATCGATCACGAGGAGCTTGTCGAAAACCTTCTCGGTGGGCGTGGTCCCAGGATAGGCGGGCCATGCGGCGATCCAAAGACGGCCCTTGGTGTCGAATGCCATTTGCACGGGGTTGGCGAGTTCCGGGAACGATTTTTCGCAGGCGACCAGCTCGACCTTCAGCCCTTCGGGCAGCTTGAGGTGGCGGATCGCTTCCTCGCCGTCGAGGTAGGCGGTGGTGCCGGGGCGGTTGGTGGGCGTGGGGGTGACGGGCGGCAGGTTGTCATCGGTGACGGCGAGGTCTCTCCCTTTGGCGATGGCCCAAATGCGGCGGTCGCGGTTGGCCGTTTTTACATCGCGCCGGGCCATTTCCTCGCCAACGACGTGCGCGTTGGTGATGCCTTCGTAGGCGATGCGGGAGCGCCCGCCGTAGATGTTGTATTGATCCACGGAGCGGTAGCGGCCGTGCCATTGCTTGTTTTTGTCGAGAACAGCGAGGCGGAGTTTTTGGAGAGCGGGATCACCGGCGGATGCGGGTTTCTTTCCGAAAAGAGCCTCAAACTGGATGGGGGCGAGAAGTTTGTCGCCCTCCTCGCGGAGATGAATTCCGTTGAGAGTGAGAGGTTCCGCCGCGCTGGAATAGAGCGCCTGGGACGCGGAGAAGAGATCGACGAACGGGACGTTTTTCCTGGCCGCCACTTCCTTCATGGCGGCGGTGTAGAGAGCGAGGTTGCGGTTGTTTTCCGAACCGTCCGGAAAGTCCGGGTGCTTGAGATCCTCGTGGGCGATGGGCGAGAAAAGGACGATGCGGGGGGCGCTTTTGCCGTTGTAGTTCGCCTCAAGCTGGGCGCTGAGATACTTCTCCAGATCCTGCTTGAAGGATTCGAGATGCCCGGGGCCGCGGAAGGATTCGTTGAATCCCCAGTAGGCGAGGATGACATCGGCTCCGAAACCGGCGCCCGCTTTGTAGACGATTTCCTCGTTGCCGCGGCGGACGGTGGTATCGCCCTTTTTCATGGAGAGGAAATACTCCGTGGAGGGCGCGTCGTCGGAACGGGGGCGGATGTTGATCTCGTCCGCGGCGAAGCCGAGGTTCCGGATGGTGAGATCGAGTTCCGGGTGGGCGTGGTGGATGAGCGTTTCGAGCCAGCCGTGGTGTTGCTGGCGGTCGGCCAGGCCGCTGCCGACGATGGCGACGTGATCCCCTTTTGACAGCGTGAGGGCGGGTTGGGCGGCGGCGGAATGAAGGAGGAAAAGACCGGAAAGAAGAGCGAGTCTCATGGGAAAGGACGGTGGTTACGCGCGGGGTTGGGGTTTTCTTCCAGCCGGGTGCGGATGGCTTATACCAAGTGTGGAATCGGAAAGGGAACACCGGAGGCGGGTTTTCCGGTAGGGACGGACCGCCGGGCCGTCCCACTTTTTCCCGATCCGCCATGGCTCTCCCCCCAACCATTCCTCCCGCCCCGCTGATGAAAGCCCCGCCCGCTGCGGAGAGAAAGTCACGGCGCGCCCGGCGGTCTCGCCCTACCTGCCGGAACGCCACTTGCTTTGCCCTGTTTCCCTAACAGAGCCGCACCATGTCTTTCACGAACTGGCCCCAGAGGAAAAGCAGCCCGCGCTTCGAGTAGCGGAAGTAGCCGTCGCCGGTGAGCTGGATGATGCCCGCGGCGAGGTTGTGCTCCACCTGCTGGCGCATTTCCGTTTCGATGGCGTTCTCGATCTCTTCCGGATCGGGGATCCAGAGCTGGCCGGGCGGCACTTTCATCCGCGCGAGATAGGCCCGGTGATCCTCGAGAATCCGGTGGAAGCAGCTCCGCTCGCAGGGGACGTGGTTCCATCTCACGTGGGGCGGACAGCGCAGGGTGGGTGCGAAGGGGAAATTCGTGGTGCGCCAGATTTTTCCGGAAACGTCCTGCGAGGTGACGGAGACGAATGCGAACGCGACGTCGCTCTGCTCGCAGAGGCAGACGGAGGCCACCGCCCTTTCCTCGGGATGCCAGAAGATCTGGAAAAACTGCTGCATGCCGGCCCATTCCCAGCCGCAATCCGACACGTGCTCGAAACCCGCCTCCTCCATGGCCAGTGCGGCTTCGCGGGCGTTCGGGAAGAACGACGGGTTCGGCAGCTCGCGGTGGCGCAGGCGGTTGTTCAACGGCAGGCGCATGCGGCGGATCCGCGTGAGCAGCTCGATCCATGGCAGCAGGAACCAGATGAAGGCCCCGGCGATCCCGGCAAGGATGCTGCCGGTGGGGAAATAAAACAGGCAGAAGCTGGCCCCCAGAAAGGTGAGGGCTCCGAGCTTGCGGACCAATGATCCCCTGGCCGTCCGGAGTGCCACGGCGAGGACGAACAAGCCGATGACAATTAGGGTTTCACGCATGGAAGTATCTTGGACAAATCGGGGAGACGGAGGCGCTATGCGCCCCCACGGGTTCCATGCTTCGCCGGGCGGTGCAAGCGCTTGTTTTGGCCATGGAGCCCGTATCCGGGATTTTCAGATTTTGTTTTCAGATTTTGGAAAGGGCGAGAAGCTCCCTCAATCGGGCGGGGCCGGTGGCGGAGGTTTTCGCGACAAAGCCGCGCGCATGGGCGAAGTGGACATCCGGGCAATCCCCGATGCGGGTGAAATCGACCGCCGGATGATCGTTGTGGCGGGACAATCCGTAGCCCGCGCCGCGGCGGTCCGGGTAAACGAGTGCGACCACGTCCGTGCCCTGAGGGTGCTGGTCCAGAAAACGCGCGATCCCGGCGGAGGGTTCGTCGGGAAGGGGCTCGGTGCGGGGCAGATACAGGGCGAGGATGGTTCCGCCCGGCGTTTCCACTTCCCAGAATTCGGAGTGGGCCGCGAGGTGGTCCAAGCGCTCCCGGAGGTTGCGGAGGTAGTCGAGGAGATCGCCGCCGATCCAGCTCATGATTTCCCACAGCGGATCGCCCGGATCGAGGCGGTTGCCCGCGGCGAAGCGCCGGAGGAGGGTGGTGTCGATGGGGGAGTTGAGCTTGAAAAGCGCGGAGCGTTCCACCCCGAGCCAGCGGGCGGTTTCGTTCGGCCCCCGGGTGTCGAACCACTCGGCGGGCTCCAGCCAGTCGCAGAACGAACGGGCGTCCTCGTAAAGGCCCAGATCCTGGAGGACGAGACTGAGCGAGCAAACCGGGTGATGATCCTTGGGAAACTGGTGGTGGTCGAAGTTTCCGCGGGCGAGATCGTGCTCGTGGCCTACGTCGATGACCAGGGTTTCGGGGTTTTCAAGATCCGTGGGGGCGGGCTCCTGCCGGACAATGGGAATCCGGTGGAGGGATGCGAGCAGGCAGCAGGCGAGGAATTCGTCTTTGTGGGCTCCACCGGGGTGGGTGAGGATGAGGGAAGGTGATGGGCGGGACATGATTTTCGGAAGCGGGCGGAGGCCCGGGTGGCGGGAGGAAAGCACTTTTGCTGGTTGCACAAAAGAAATTCACAAAGTAGCCACAGGGATGCGTCTGAATCTTGCCTTGGCATTGACCGTGTTGGCCTTGTCGTCCCCGGAAGCGGTGGCGCAAGCCGTGATCAGCGAGTTCATGGCGGACAACAACAATTCGGTGTTCGACAATTTCGGGGACGATTCCGATTGGATCGAAATTCACAACCCCACCGATGTCCCGCTCAATCTGAACCAGTGGGCTCTCACGGACAATGCCAGCAATCTGATCAAATGGCGTTTCCCCGCGGTCACCCTCGATCCCGGGGGATTTCTGGTGGTTTGGGCGTCGAACCGGAATTTGCGCAATCCGGACCTGCCCCTGCATACGAATTTCGCGCTTTCAAAAGACGGGGAATACCTCGCGCTGGTCCGCCCGGATGGGACCACGGTGGAGCATGAGTTCGCCCCGGCCTTTCCTCCGCAGGGCGAGAACGAATCGTTCGGGCTGCGCTTCGACCGGACCGTGCATGTGGCGGAAGGAGATCCGGTTCGCTACCGGGTTCCGGATTCGGCGGGTTCCCCTCCGGCGGAGTGGAGGGACGCCGGATTCAACGACAGCGGCTGGGCGGAGGGTCCCAGCGGACTGGGTTTCGGGATGATGGTCCCGGGAATCACGGTTCGTCAGGTTTTCAAGAACGGCACCGTCGTGGGATTGGCGGACGCGGTGAACGTGGCGAGTTTGCCCGACGGCCATCCGGGAATGCTCGGTTCGGCGACGGCGGTGCTGCCCGTTCTCAATATCCTCGGCGAAGGCGGGGACGGGAGATACGGATCGAACTACCCGCCACCCGCCGGCAATGGGGATAATTACGTCATCCGCGCGACGGGCCTGATCGAGATCACCACACCGGGCCCCTACACCTTCGGCCTCAATTCCGACGACGGCGGCCGCATCCGCATCAACGATCAGAATGTGATGGTGGATGATACTTTCCACGGTCCCCAGGATCATTTTGGAAGCGTCACACTGGCCGCGGGGATTCATTCCTTCGAGGTGATCATGTTCGAGCAGGGCGGCGGGGATTGCGTCGAGTTTTTCGCGGCCCCGGGAATCCGGAGTTCGTTCGATGCGGGCGTTTTCCGTTTGGTCGGCGATACCGCGAGCGGCGGACTGCCCGCGATGACGGTGCCGGACGGCGCGGGGAATGTGATCGCCACCAACCTGCAATCCGTAATGGGAAGCAGTCCGGGAGCCTACTTCCGCAATCCATTGGCGGACGATCCGGGGAGCGCGACGGCCATGGCTCTGGTGATGCGTTTCAATGACGGTTTCACGGCATATTTGAATGGAACGGAGGTGGCCTCGGCGAATGCCCCGGCGAGTCCGGTTTGGGACAGCGTGGCGATCTCGGAACGTCAGGACGGGGAGAGTTTGCGGAGAAGCGGATTCAATGTGACCTCCGCGCTCGGCTCGGTTTCCGGTGGAAATTCCGTGCTGGCGATTCATGGGATGCGCTCGTCGGGTAGCGATCCCAGCTTTCTGGTTCTGCCGGAACTCGTCAGCGGCCGGGTGGATCGGGACTTTCCTCCGGTTTTGTTTTCCGGGGAAAACGTGACGCCCGGCTGGCTCAACGGAGCCCCCACTTCGCTCGGGCCCGTGGCATTGATGAATTTCAGCGTCGGGCGCGGGATTTACGACGCCCCGTTCTCTCTGGAAATCACCAGCGGGACGGAAGACGCGGTGATCCGCTACACCACGGACGGCTCCACTCCGGGAGAGAATCACGGCACGGTTTATACGTCGCCCCTCCCGATTTCATCGACCACCGTTCTGCGCGCCATCGCGATGAAGGAAGGATATGGAAGCACCCCCGTGGCCACCCACACGTATCTTTTCCCGGATGATGTCATCGTCCAGAGCCCCGGGGGAGCGCCGCCGCCGGGCTGGCCGGCATCCAGCGGCACCTCGCAGGTGATGGATTATGGAATGGATCCGGACATCGTGAACCACCCGAATCCCGCGGTGGGAGGGCAGCAGCAGGTGAAGGCCGCCCTGCTCGCGCTGCCGAGCGTTTCGATCACCACCGACCTGCCGAATCTCCTGAACATCGACGGCTCGCGGGGAATTTACGCCAATCCCCACGACCGCGGATTCGCGGCGGAAAGGCGCGCCTCCCTGGAGTGGATCAATCCCCCCACCGGCACGGACCCGAATGGCACGAGCGAGTTCCAGCTCGATGCCGGGCTGCGGATGCGCGGCGGGTATTCGCGATCCACGGACAATCCGAAACACGCGATGCGTTTCATCTTCCGCGGCGACTATGGCGCGGGGAAACTCCACTATCCCCTGTTCGGCGGGGATGGCGCGGAGGTGTTCGACAAAATCGATTTCCGCACCTCGCAGAACTACTCGTGGTCGTTCCACGGCGATGCCAGCAACACCTTCCTGCGGGAGGAAACATCCCGGCAGGCCCAGCTCGACATGGGGCAGCCGGGTTCCCGCGTGCGCTATGTGCATCTATATCTCAACGGCCAGTATTGGGGGCTCTTCGACCTCGATGAACGGACGGAGGCCGATTATGGGGAAATTTATTTCGGCGGAGACAAGGAAGACTACGACGTGGTGAAATCGGAAGCCGACAACGGCCACCGGACCAACATCGTCGACGGCGATCTCGGGGCGTGGCAAAACTTGTGGAATCAGTCCAAGGCCCATCTCGCGAATCCATCGAATGAAAACTACTTCCGCATGCAGGGCCTCGCGCCGGATGGAACGACCCCCACCGCGGATCCAGTTCTGTTAGATGTGGACAACCTCATCGACTATCTTCTCGTTACGTTCTGGACGGGAAATTTCGATGGCGCGGTATCCGCATTCCTCGGCAACGACCGGGCGAACAACTGGTCCGGCATCCGGCGCCGGGATGGAAACCCGAGGCAGGGATTCGTCTTCTTCGTCCACGATTTCGAGCATTCGATGTTCAATGTGAACGAAGACCGGACCGGACCTTTCCATATCCCGCCATCGCCGAATTCATCGAACATCGAATACGCCAATCCATATTTCTTCCATCTGGATCTGATGGGAAACCCCGAATACCGCATGCGCTGGGCGGACCGGGTCCAACGGCACATGTTCCGTGACGGAGCGCTGACCGCCCAGGCGTGGCTGCAACGGACCGGAGCCTTCGCCGATACGATCGACCAGGCGATCATCGCGGAAAGCGCCCGCTGGGGGGATTCCAAGATCGCCACGCCGAGAACACGCCTGGATTGGTTGAACGCCAAACAGCAACTGCTCAACTACCTTCCCCAGCGCGGGCCCGTCGTGCTCAACCAACTGCGCGCGGACAACCTCTACCCGCTCCTCGACGCGCCGGAGCTGATGCCCTGGGGAGGCAGCCAGCCGGTTGGCACCGAGCTGACGGCCACAGGGCCTCCCGGAGCCACTTTGTATTATATGCCGGACGGTTCCGATCCACGCGCGACCGGGGGCGGATTGAAAAGCGGCGCGCAAATCTATATCTCCCCTCTGGAAACCCTGCCTCTCATCCCATGGTCGGCTCCCGGCTGGAAATACAGACATGACGGCGTGAACCTCGGCACCGCATGGCGCGGGGAGGACTACGACGATTCCGCATGGCCCGTTGGCGCGGCGAAACTCGGCTACGGCAACGGCGACGAAGCGACCAACATCGCCGCCGGTCCTCCCAGGCCCGCCACCGCTTATTTCCGCCGCACCTTCGAGGTGGAAGATCCCGCGCTGGTCCAGTCGCTGGCGTTGAGGGTGCGCTACGACGATGACTATGCGGTGTACATCAATGGCAACCGCGTGGCCGGAAATCTCCCGATCGATCCCGCATTCAATTACTACACCGGATCTCCCATCGACAACGACATCACCGAAGATGTCACCCTCAGCCCCGCATGGCTCAAGGAAGGGACAAACACACTGGCGATCGAGGTCCATCAGGCGAACACCGGCAGCAGCGATCTGAGCATGAACCTTTTCCTCCACGCGCAGGTCCAGAACCAACCCAGTTCGCTGGTCCTCTCCGAGCCCGGCCACCAGGCGGTCCGCATGCGGGCATGGGACGGCGGTGAATGGAGCGCGCTGGCGGAAGCGCATTTCGAGGTAGGCATGACCCTGCCGGATGCGGCGAACCTCGTGGTTTCCGAAATTTCCTACCGCCCCCCCTCCCCTCACGGGCAGGCGGAATTCATCGAGCTGCTCAATACCAGCTCCACCCTGGCGATCGATCTCTCCGGAGCGCGCTTCACCCATGGGATCGATTTCACCTTCCCGCCAGGCAGCCTGCTGTTGCCGGGAGCCCGCACCCTGGTGATCCGGAATCAGGCCGCGTTCGAGGCGCTTTACGGAACCGGGCATGCCATCAGCGGCGTTTTCGAGAACGACACCGCCCTCGCCAACGAAGGCGAACGGCTCCGCCTGGAAGCCGCCGACGGCAGCACGCTCTTCGATCTCACCTACGGCACGGACTTCCCCTGGCCGGAAGCCGCGAACGGCGGCGGCCACACCCTTGTGCTGACCGATCCTTTCCAGCCGGGAAATCCGGAGGCCTGGCGTCCCAGCGCCGCCGCCAATGGAACTCCCGACGCCAGTGATGCCATCCCGCTGGCTCCCGGGCAGGATCTCATTTCCTACGCCTTGTCCGGCACGGCACCCACGGCGCTCGATCCGGATGAGGGGATTTTCTCCGTTTCCCGGATTCTCGGCGCGGACGACGTGATCCTGACGCCCCAGTGGTCGGAGGATCTCACCGAATGGCACGACGATGGTCTGACCCGGATTTCCGAAGTTCCGGACGGGCAGGGCGGATCGCTCCTCAGATGGAAACTCGAACCCCTTCCCGAAGACCGGGCCTTCCTGCGCCTGCGGATCATCGAAAAGGAGTGAGGGCCTGCTACCGTGGTGGCGATCATTGGTCGCCGCCTCCCGCACTCCGGCGGCTGACAAGGCCAAACCCCTCCGCATCCGGAAAACTCCCCACCATATCCGCCCGTTTCCGGCGAGGTCGTGCAAAAATCGGTGGCACGGGCATTCTTTCGGGCAATCGCGTCTTGCCACCGTTGGGGAAAAGCCTCATAGCCCCGCCCCGCCGCGCGGTCGGCGTTCCATCCCACTCCCTGTTTTTCCATGTCCCTGAATATCCGAAATCTCGCCATCATCGCCCACGTCGATCATGGAAAGACCACCCTCGTCGACCAGCTCCTCCAGGCCGGCGGCACCTATCGTGAAAACCAGGCGCAACAGGAACGCGCGATGGACTCGATGGACCTTGAAAAGGAAAAAGGCATCACCATCAAGGCGAAGAACACCGCCATCCACTGGGAAGGCCACACCATCAATATCGTCGATACCCCCGGCCACGCCGATTTCGGAGCCGAGGTCGAGCGCGTGATGAAAATGGTCGATGGCGTGCTCCTCGTCGTCGATGCCTCCGGCGGGCCGCAGGCTCAGACACGCTTCGTCCTCCGAAAGGCGATGCAGGAAGGCCTCAAGCCGATCGTCGTCATCAACAAGATCGACCGCCCGCTCGCCGATCCGAAAAAAGTCCACGACCAGGTCCTCGAGCTTTTCCTCGACCTCGATGCCGACGAAGACCAGTTCAACGCCCCCTTCGTCTATGGTTCCGCCCGCGACGGCTATTTCATGGACAGCCCTGACGACGAGCGGAAGGACTGTATCCCGCTTCTCAAGAAAATCGTCGAAGCCATCCCCGAACCCAAGGCCGACCCCGACGCGCCGTTTTTGATGCTCGTTTCCAACATCGAGTGGGATGACTACGTCGGCCGCGTCGCCATCGGCAAGGTTCTCGGCGGCAGCGTGAAAAAGGGCGACACCATTCATCTTCTCCGCCAGGACGGCACCAAGGTGCAGTCGAAGGTCATGAAAACCTTCACCTACTCCGGCCTCGCCACCGCGGATTCCGAAGGCTGCGGCGCGGGCGGCATCGTCGGCATCGCCGCCGGCATCGATGACATCGAT
>CAZVSA010000140.1:0-10230 GCA_964629955.1 uncultured Luteolibacter sp. | reverse complement strand
CATGTACAACGAAGGCATCTCCAACACCGGCTCGCTTCTCGATCTCGCCCTCGAAATGGAAATCGTCCAGAAACGCGGCTCCTGGTTCTCTTACAACGGAACCCAGCTCGCCCAGGGGCGGGACGCCGCCAAGGAACTCCTCAAAGGCAACGAGGAGCTTTACACCGAGATCGAAACCAAAGTCAAAGAAGGCCTCGAAGCCAAAAAGAAACGCTGACGCCGCGGGTCACCGGAACCCGCGCCTGGTGTGGAATCGAAAGCAATCCGGGTTGGAGCGCCGGCTTCAGCCGGCATGGGTGGAAGAGCCGGATCTGCCAAAGTCGGCTGAAGTCGGCGCTCCGTTCCCGCAACAGGCAGATGCATGAAACTTCCAGGTTCTTCGGGAGGTGGTACTGAAGAAAAAAGAATCTTACTTCCCCACCGGGTCCGGAATTGATTCACCTGCATCGGAGCTTTTCCACAAAGCCCTGATGCCGGACCCTTCATCATGCAGGCAAAGCACGGCCATCGTCCCGCCCCGGCTTTCCAAAACTCCCGATTTCCAATCCACACATCCCCCATGCGCGACGACACCGACCGCTGGATCCAGCTCGACAAAACCCATTGCTGGCACCCCTTCACCCGCCAGGCCGAATGGTGCGCCCCCGGCCATCGGCCCGTCGTCATCACCCATGGCAAAGGCGTCCACCTCTTCGACAGCCAGGGCAACCGCTACCTCGACGGCAACTCCTCCATCTGGACCAACATCCACGGGCACGCCCACCCCCGCATCAACGCCGCCATCGCCTCCCAGCTCGAAAAAATCGCCCACTCCTCCTTCCTCGGCTTCACCCATCCCCTTGCCGCCGAACTCGCGGAAAAACTCACCTCTCTCTTCCCCGCAAACACCCTCTCCCGCGTTTTCTTCTCCGACGACGGCTCCACCGCCATCGAGTGCGCTCTCAAAATGTCCCTCCAATTCCACCGTCAATCCGGCGGAGGACGGCGCGACCATTTCATCGCCTTCACCAACGCCTACCACGGCGACACCCTCGGAGCCGCCTCCCTCGGCGGCGTCCCCCGCTTCAAGCCAAACGGAGCGCCGGCTTCCGCCGGCTCTTCCCCCTACCCCACCCACCACCTCGCCACCCTCTCCGACCTCCCATCCATCGACTCCTCCACCATTTCCGCCGTCATCATCGAGCCCCTCATCCAGGGAGTGAACGAAATGCGCTCCTGGCCCCCCGGCATGCTCCGGGACCTCCGGAAATGGTGCACCGACCACAACGTCCACCTCATCCTCGACGAAGTCATGACCGGCTTCGGCCGCACGGGAAACATGTTCGCCTGTCAGCACGAAGACGTCATCCCCGATTTCCTCTGCCTCGCCAAAGGCCTCACCGGCGGCTACCTGCCTCTCGCCGCCACCCTCGTCACCGGGGAAATTTACTCCGCCTTCCTCGGTCCCGCCGAAAACGCCTTCTACTACGGCCATAGTTACACCGCCAACCCCCTCGGCTGCGCCGCCGCCCTCGCCAGCCTCGCCCTGTTCGAGGAAGAGCAAACCCTCGCGAAACTCCCCGGGAAAATCTCCCGCCTCGCCGAAGGCCTCGCTTCGCTGAAAACCCGCCATCCCGGCATTCACGAAATCCGCCAATGCGGGCTCATCTCCGGCATCGAAATCCGCCGTCCGGACGGGGAGCGCCTTCCTGCCGCCGCCCGCACGGGCGAAGAAATCTGTTTCGCGGCCCGCGCCCACGGCCTGCTCACCCGGCCGATCCTCGACACCATCGTCCTCATGCCCCCCCTGTCCATCACGCCCGGGGAACTTGACGAGGCCGTGGCGGCAATAGATTCCGCATTGTCCGAATCCGGGCATTGACACCGGCACGCTCAGACCGTAATCACTCGCCCCCGCACCATCGCGAACGGCGGAGTAGCCAAGTGGTAAGGCAGAGGTTTGCAAAACCTCCATTCGTGGGTTCGATTCCCACCTCCGCCTCCATCATTGATTTTCAATGATCTGATGAAAGAAGAGCCCCGCGGAATTCCAAGCGGGAACAAATCCGCCAGCTCCTTCCGTTCGGAGCCACAGGGCTTCATCACCCGGAACCCGTCTCAAGTCAGGGAGCACCCCCATCAACCGGCTGCAAACCTCTTGATGAAACCCGCCCCTCCCTGCCCGTATCCATATCCGTCCTTCCACCAGATCCATGCAACGCCGCCATTTCCTCAAAACGACCCTCGCCACCGCCGCCATGCCCGCGGTCTCCCGTGCCCAGGGAGCTTCCACCAGGAAAAAAATCCTCCTCCGCTCCTCGTGGCAGACCGTGAACATCGGGGACATCGCCCACACCCCGGGCATGCTTCATCTTCTCGAAAAGCACCTCCCCGAATGCGACGTCACCCTCTGGCCCAGCAGCATCGACAACGGCGTCGACAAAATCCTCCTCAAGCGTTTCCCCAAACTCAAAATCATGGGCAATACCGCCGAAGACAAACAACAGGCGTTCAAAACCCATGACTTCCTTCTCCACGGCTCCGGCCCTTCCATCGTCGCTCAAAGAAGCATCATCGAATGGGCCGAACGCACCGGCAAACCCTACGGCATCGGCGGCGTCACCTGGAGCGGCCCCAAAGACGGCGAAGGCGCTCAAATCATCAGCCGCGCCCGATTCGCATTCTTCCGCGATTCCGTCTCCCTGCAAGCCGCCAAAGACGCCGGCGGCAACTCCCCGATCATGGAATTCGGACCCGACGCCACCTTCGCCTGCGATCTCGTGGACGACGCCGCCGCATCCGCATGGATCAAGGAAGCCGGCCTCGAAGAAGGAAACTTCGTCTGCTGCATTCCGAAACTACGACACACCCCGTACTGGGAGATCAAGAAAGGCGTGAAGTTCGACGAGAAAAAACACGCCCGCAACGAAGAGATGAAAGAGCATGACATCGGACCGCTTCGCGCCGCCGTCATCGCCGTAGTGAAAGAAACCGGGAAAAAAGTCCTCCTCTGCCCCGAAGATGCCAGCCACATGAAGCTCAACAAGGAGATGATCCACGACAAACTCCCCCCGGACGTGAAAGCGAACGTCGTCTGGCGCGAAAGCTACTGGCTCACCGATTTCGCACAAAGCGTCTACAACCGTTCCGCCGGGCTTTTCGGCAACGAACAACACAGCCCCATCATGTGCATCGGCCACGGCATCCCCGCCATCGTCTGCCGCTACAAGGAACAAACCAGCAAGGGATTCATGTGGAAAGACATCGGCCTCTCCGATTGGCTCTTTGATCACGACCTCGACGAAGCCGAAAAAGGTCTCACCCCGGCCGTCCTCGCCATCGCAAACGACCAGGCCGCGGCGAAACAAAAGGCACTCCAAGCAAAAGCCGTCGCCGCCGACCGCATGAAGCGCATGATGGACGTCCTCCGCGCCGAGCTCGAAGCCTGACCGCATTTCCCCCGACAAAACCAACAAGGAGCGACCGTTCCCGGGGCCTGTCCGGGATCTATTCTTCAGGGGAGCGCCGGCGTCCCGCCGGCTCCGTTCCGCATCCTGCGGAACGGGTTTTCCACCGGCATGGCCATCCGCCACCGGAAATCGGATCTTTGATTTTTCCGGAGTTCTTCAAGTTCCAAAAAGTCCGCTTTCCCCAACCAGCCATATCCAATTTCTTCGGGCATCCCGGTCATTCGGACTCCCATGGCATTTTCATGCCCGCATGGAGAAGGCGGGATCAGGAGCTTTCTCATTGACAGTCAATCAATTCCACGCATCCTGAACAAAACTGAAAAATCCCTCAGTCACTGTTAGACCTCCAGTTCAGTGAGGGAGAATAAATACTGTTAGAATCCAAAGGAAGATATGAGCATGAAAAAAGTCCCCTGGGGGCCAATAAGATCCTCACTTACGGAAAATTTTTCCTTTGGTGATATAAAGCAAATCGTTGGGTATGCTGACATTGATATGTCAAGACTTGCGCACTTGGAACAAAAATCACAGGGAGGCGCATCAAAGTCGCACTTACTAAGTGCAATTGATGCACAGATTGGCTCAATGGATACTGAATCAGTTGGTGCCGTTGCTTCAATTTGCTGTGAAGAGATGCTTCGGCGGAAACCAAGCCTAATACCAGAGTTGGAACGAGTTTTATCCAGGGTGGGCTGGAAGTTTTCGGGATCAGAAATATTGCCGGTAGAAATATTTGATGTATCAGAGTTAAAGGACATACCTGATAATGCGCATGAAGATATTCTGAAAGCTGCAAGCAGATTGAGAGATGGTGATTTAAGTGGGTCACTCTCTGCTTCTTGCGGAGCACTGGATTCAGTTACCAGCTCAATATATCAAGAATTTGGCCTTGGTGATCCGAATAAAGCATCATTTCAAGAAAGAATTAAGAAATCCATTGATGCCATTGGTGCCAAGGAGCAGCTAATTAAAGAGCTTCAAGAAATTGGTTGGAATGAGCCAGACTTTAAGCCATTGTCTTCTAATTTTGAGGGTTCCCTGAACCAAGCGGCATTTGTAATGCAGAAATTGAGATCGAATATGGGTGACGTACATGGAACAAAACCAGTAATTTCCGCACTTGTCTATGATTCCATAAAATGGTCTCTGCTCTTGCTAAGAGTCTTGGTGGCTCGTAATGACTTCTAGCAATTTTCTGCACACGGAAAAATTACTCGCCACGCTCGCAATTTTCCGGTAAGCAAGGACGTTCGGCAGAAAGTCCACTCATTCACGCACCCAAATCATCTCACCCATGAAGAAATACGCTTTATTACTATTTCCAATACTGTCCGCATGTGCCACCAAGGATTCTGCAGAGATTCAGCGTCTGGCGGGGCCATACCCCGAAAATTACCGCCAAATGTCCCTTCAGCATCTGAAGAAGACCTTGATTGATCCTTACAGTGTTAGAGATGCAGAAATAGCACAACCTGTCGCTAGATATTCATGGGTGATGACTGATCCGTCTCCCGGGTGGGTTGTAAACTGGCGCGGTAACGCCAAAAACAGAATGGGAGGGTATACAGGAATTACTGAGAGTCGTATATTTATCAGAAACGGAAAGGCCTTGTATTCAGACAGCGGATTTGCTCCATACTATGCTAAAGGTGTGACATATTCATCTTGGCCAGAGCTGGAGAATTTAGACTAACCAAGCCGAAGTCGCTGGAGGCAACCGGCGATAAGCCACTAGAGCATTTTAAGTAATGATGTATCCGTTTGAAATCGTGCGGATGGGGAAATGAGAAGGGGAGCGCCGCCGTCCCGGCGGCATCGTTGTGCGTCCCGCACAACGGGCATTGGGTTCCGGGGGCAACGAAAGCCCTGCACCGCGAAGAGTGTTCGGCAGGATGCCAAACACAGCCGCCGGGATGGCGACGCTCCCCATCCCGTCATGCGGCCACGAGATTTTTTAAGACGCTCTAGCCGAAATCAGCTGCACACCGCCGGTGCCTCACCTTGAACGTTGAGGTCACAGTGACGCATGGATGATCCGGCGGGATTTCATCCGGTTTCGGGGCGGGGATCGCGGTTGAGCAGATCCTCCATCGCGCGGGCGACGGGTTTGTCCTGATAGAGAATTTCATAGACGCCATCAATGAGGGGGGTGCGCACTCCGGCGCGGCGGGCGGCATCATGGATGGAGAGGGAATTGGGGACTCCCTCGGCCACCATGCCCAGGGAATCGACGGCTTCGGCGAGGGTTTTCCCTTTTCCGAGCGCGAGGCCGACGCGGTGGTTCCTCGAGTGGCGGGAAAAACAGGTGGCGAAGAGATCCCCGACTCCGGAAAGACCGGCGAACGTTTCGGGGCGGCCGCCCAGCGCGGTGCCCAGACGAGTCATTTCCGCCAATGCGCGGGTGACCAGCGCGGCGACGGCGTTGTCCCCCACTCCGAGGCCGAGGGCCATGCCGGCGGCGATGGCATATACGTTTTTGACCGCTCCGCCGAACTCGATGCCGGGGAGGTCGTTGCTGGTGTAGGAACGGAAGGTGGAGAAGGTGAAAAGATCCTGAAGCCGGCAGGCGAGCTTGTCGTCCTCACTGCCGATGACGGCGCATGTGGGGAGCCCCGCGGCGATTTCCTCCGCGTGGTTGGGGCCGGAGAGCGCGGCGATGGGATTTCCCGGGAAAATCTGGCGGAGAATCTGGGTCATGCGGCCGCCCGTGTCTTTCTCGATGCCTTTGGTGCAGGAAAGGAGGACGGTTTCGCGGGGAATCCCCGTTTCGCGGAGCGCGGTGGCCACGTTGCGGATCGCGGAGGTGGGAATGGCGAAAATCAGGAGAGGGTGGCCTCCCGCTTCGGAGAGGCTGGTGGTGGCGCGGAGGTTTTCCGGCAGGGAAAAATCGCTCAGATATTGCGGGTTCTTGTGATTTTTGTTGATGGATTCCGCGGTGGCGGGATCACGGCCGATGAGGGTGATGGAGCCCAGCTTCGGAGCGAGGAGGATCGCCATGGCGGTCCCGAAGGAGCCGGTGCCGAGAATCGCGGCGGAGGGAAATGGGGAATCGCTGGTCATGGGAGGGCCTTGGGCTTTCGCTGGAAGCGGTTCTCGGTGCCCTCGCGGAGGCGCTGGATGTTGCCGCGGTGTTTGACGATTACGAGTGCGGCGATGGCGACGGTGAGCGCGAAGAGCGGCTTGTTCCATGTGCCGTCCTGAATGCGGCCATGGGTCCATGAGCCGTAGAGGGTGAGGAGCGGCAGGACGGCGGCGGCAACGATGCTGGCAAGGGACACGTAGCGGGTGGTCGCAAAAACCACCAGCCAGACCACGATGAGCAGAACGATGCCAAAGGGCATGAGCGCGAGAAGAACCCCGGCGGAGGTGGCGATGCCTTTGCCTCCTTTGAAACCCACCCACGGGGAGTAGCAGTGGCCGAAGACCGCGAAGAGCGCGGTGAGGATCTGGGCGATCTGGGCTTTCAGGGCCTCACCGGCGGGAACGACAAGCGCCCAGGAATCGGGCAAGCCAAGGGGGATCTGGACCGCGCGGCCTTCGACCTGGATGAGATTCACGGCCAGGGCCACCGGGAGGAAACCTTTGAGGGCATCGAGAATCAGGCAGGTGATGCCGTATTTTCTCCCGACAATCCGGAAGACGTTGGTGGCTCCGATGTTTCCGGAGCCGTGTTGGCGGATGTCGATCCCCCGCGCCCGGGCGATCATCAGGCCGAAAGGGATGGAACCTGCCAGAAACGCGAGGAGGGGGCAGAGCCAGAGTTGCATGAAGGAGGGCTCCGGGAGTTTCGATCACTCGATGGTGGCGGACTCGATGACCACCGAAGCGACCGGCACATCGGCGGAGGGCGCTTCCATGGTCTGGCCGGTGGCGGGGTGGAGCATCCGGAGAGCGGCCTGCCTGGTTTCCACGGCCTTGATCTTGTCCACCACATCCATGCCCTCGATGACCTTGCCGAAAACGGCGTATCCTCCCATGGACGGGAAGTTGAGGTTCGGGTTGTCGCTGACGTTGATGAAGAACTGGGCGGTGGCGCGGTTGAGATCGCTGGTGCGGGCCATGGCGATGGTTCCGCGGTCGTTTTTCAGGCCGTTCTTGCTTTCGTTGACGATTCCCTTGCCGGATGGTTTTTCGATGAGATTGCCTCCATCCAAGGCGAAGCCTCCGCCCTGGATCATGAATCCATCGATGACCCGGTGGAACACCGTGCCGTCATAGTGCTTTTTCTCCACGTAGCCGAGGAAGTTTTTGACGGTGACGGGAGCTTTTTCCCCGTTGAGTTCCAACAGGATCTCGCCGTGATTGGTCTTCAGGCGAACCTTCGCCGATGCGGCCTCTCCGGCGGCGGGCGGGGTGTCTTTTTCGGCTGGTTTTCCGGTCTGCTGGCAGGAGGCGAGGACGGGGAAAAACAGGACGACGGCGAGTGCGAAGCGGCGTTTCATGGGAGTGATTGGTAATGGAGGCGGGCGGGAAGCGCAAGCGGAGTCCGCCCGGGCACGGGGGAAGGTTCCTGCATTGGGGGAATTTGAGAGAAAATGGAGGAGACCACGGATCTGGTGCTTGAAAGGAAAATGAAAACCACGGAAAGCACGGAATTTCAATTCATTGGAGAAGAATGGGAACCACGAATCCCACGAATCCCACGAATCCCACGAATCCCACGAATCCCACGAATCCCACGAATCTCACGAATCTTTGGAAATTGGAAACGGATTGATTCATCCGGAAAAAATTCGTTGGATTCGTGAGATTCGTGGTTCCTTTTTTGCAGCGATAGGGAAATCAGCCCCTCATGGTTGGCGGCGGGCGGAATTCCCGCGCCACGGGGGCTCAATCGGCATCCGGGGCCTGATTGAGGGAAATCCCGAAATTCTGCCAGGACAGCCTCGTAACACGAAATTCCAGCGCGTCGCGGCCGGCTTCCTCCCGGGAGGGAATGGAGGGCGGGGTGAGCGTTCCGGTTTTCTCGAAGTGATTGCGTATGAGCAGGATGATCGTCCTTGTGAGATCCTGCGGCAGCGTTTCCTGATCCTTCACCGTGAAGGAAAGAACATCGGTGGAGGGTGAATCCTTCCCCCCTCCCGAAATCCACATGGCAACGGGAACGGGGCCGTCCTCTCCAAGGCTGCTGCTGCCCGCGGCGACGGAAACATCGGCCTCGATGATGCCGGACGAAGCGCGGCGGATGTCTCCGGCGATTCCGGCAAGGATGGGTTTGAGGTTTTCCGCGAGTTTTTTTCCGGTGCCGGCGTGAAGGACGATGGAAATGGAGCCCACGGGGTCCACATTCCAATCCGGCAGGGTCGGGCGCAAGCGGCGCGCGGCGGCCATTGCGGCGGCGGCTTGCTCTTCATCGGGTCCGGTGGAATCGAGCACCCTTTCCCATGCGAGCATCGCACGCTGGAAATGCCCCTCGGACTCCAGCAGGGAGGCGAGTTCGATGAGGTGGGAGGCTCCTTTTTCGCCCAGTTCGCTGTAGGCGGAGAGCCGCGGCGCGGAAACGAGATCGCCGGGATCGATTTCCGGCTCCACCGGGACGGGCCGGGAAGCATCCGCCGGGGATTCGTCCGGTTGCTGTGCGGGAGGCGACGGGACGGAAATCGCATCCTCCGGGGAATCCGCGCGCGGCAGGGATGCCTCCACCCGTGTGCGGATGGCGGCGAGTTCCTCCTCCGGCGGGGGAGTCAGGAAATCGGCCCCTCTGGTTCCACGCCACCACATCATCCCCACCACGATCAGGCAGAGGACGAGAACGATGGGAATGGGGACGCGCGGCATTGCAGTGAAAAGGTGGAGGGAAGAAGGTCCGGCGGAAAGCGGAAAGCCGCCGCCGGAACGGAAAACAAAACACCCCGGCCCGGAATGGGAAGGGGTGTCCTGAAAATTTTATGCCGGGAAGCGATCCCGGATCAATCGGCGCTCTTGACGAGCAGGGCGCGCTTGCCGACGCGGCCACGGAGATAGTGGAGCTTCGCGCGGCGAACCTTGCCTTTGTTGGTGACTTCGATTTTGGCGATCCGCGGGGTGTGCACGGGGAATACGCGCTCGACGCCCTCGCCGTAGGAAATTTTCCGGACGGTGAAGGCCGCGTTCACTCCGCTGCCGCCGCGGGCAATGACGATGCCGGCGAAAATCTGGATACGCTCCTTGCCGCCTTCGACCACCCGGCAGTGAACCTTGACGGTATCGCCAACGTTGAATTTGGCGACGTCCTGTTTCAACTGCTCCTGCTCGATCTTTTTGATGATGTCCATGGGGTCCTCCTTCGCGGAAAAGAAAATTGATTGAGTGCTGATAAGCGCGTTCTTGCGGGGTGCCCGGACGCGCGGGGCGGGAGAGCTAGCGGATCAATCCGGCATTTGCAACCGTGAAGTTGCGGCAAATGAGGGGATTTTTTTTGAAACGCCGCCCGGACGTGGATCAGGGCTTCCCGTACACTTCCCGGGGATCAAAGGTTTTGGCATCGCCGAGGAATTCCAACCCGTTGGCTCCTTCCCCGGCGGGAATCACGCGGCGGTAGAAGCAGGAATTGCGCCCGGTGTGGCAGGCTCCGGCGCCAACCTGCTCGACGATGAGAATGAGCGCGTCCTGATCGCAATCGGTGCGGATTTCCACGATGCGCTGGATGTGGCCGGAGGTTTTTCCCTTGTGCCAGAATTCCTTGCGGGAGCGGGACCAGTAAACGGCCTCGCCCGCTTCGAGGGTCCGCCGGAGGGATTCCTCGTTCATGTAGGCCAGCATGAGGGGCTCGCGATGGCCGTCGATTCCGCCACCCGCGAGC
>CAZVSA010000139.1:0-10235 GCA_964629955.1 uncultured Luteolibacter sp. | reverse complement strand
CTCCCCCGTCCGCATCCCCGCGAAGCGCACCCACCGGTATTTCTCCTCCAGCCGCGCCTTCAGCGGGCCATCCCCCACCACCACGCAACGGAGATCCGGCACCGCCCGCCTCATCCGGTCGAACGCCTCCATCGCAAGCTCCAGATTCTTCTCCGCCGCCACCCTTCCCACCACCATCGCCACCGGCGCACCACAACGCACCCCCCACTCCCCCCTCAACGCCTCACAACGTTTCGCCGGAGAAAACAACTCCGCATCCACCCCGCGCCCCAGCAAATGCACCTCGCCAAACCCCTCGCCCCGCAACCTCTCCACCAGCTCCTCGCAAGGCGCCAGCGTGCAGTCCGCCCGCCTGTGGAAACGCTTCAGATACGCCATCGCCGCCGGTTGCAACCCCGTGAGCCGATACCGGCCCATGTAATCCTGAAAATTCGTGTGAAACCCCGCCGCCACCGGGATTCCCAGCGCCTTCGCCGCCTTCAGGGCGGATTTCCCCAGCGGGCTCTCCGTCGCCACATACACCACGTCCGGCCTCTTTTTCAGCCACCTCTTCCGCAGCTTGAAAGGACCGGGCAGCCCCACCCTCACCTCCTTGTAACCCGGCAGCGCCACCGATGCCGCCAACGTCTCCCCCGGCCTCCCCTCCCCGCCCGTGCGGATCACATGTACCCGGTGCCCCCTCCCCCGCAACCCCTCGCTCAAACGCCCCAGCGTCATCGCCACCCCGTTCACATCCGGCGCGAACGTGTCCGTCACAATGTCAACTTTCATGGATTGAGATGGGAAACAGCCCGATCCCGGAAATACCCCGCCCCCGCCTCCCAAGCAGATCTTTTCCCGTCTCAATTCCGTCACACACGGAGCCCCGCCCCGCCCGATCAAACCCCGCGGATCGCCCCGATCGCCGCCGCCATGTCCGGAGCATGAAAAGTCGAGGAACCCGCCACATACACGTTCGCCCCCGCCTCCGCGCACAAGGAAGCCGTCCGCGCATCGATCCCCCCATCCACCTCGATGTGAAACCCGAGCCCCCGCTCCCTCCGCAGCGCCGCCGACGCCCTGATCTTTTCGAGCACCTCCGGCATGAACGCCTGCCCCCCGAACCCCGGCACCACCGTCATGCACAGCAAAAGATCGACTTCCCCCAGATACGGCTCCACCGCCTCCACCGGGGTCGCCGGGTTCAGAGCCAGCCCCGCCTGGCACCCCGCCTCGCGGATGCGGGCAAGCGTATCCCCCACATCATGATCCGCCTCCACATGCACCGTGATCAGATCCGATCCCGCCGCGATGAAACGCGGCAGATAATGATCCGGGCGGGAAATCATCAGATGCACGTCCAGGAAAATGTCATTGGTCTCGTGCACCGCCTGCACCACCGCGGGGCCGAAGGAAATGTTGTCCACGAAATGGCCGTCCATCACATCCAGATGCAGCCAGTCCGCGCCCGCATGGATGGCACGGGTGGTTTCCTCTCCAATCCGGGAAAAATCCGCCGCCAGAAGCGACGGGGCGACGACTCGGTCGTGGTAGGTCTTAGCGATCACGGACGGAGGTTTGAACATCGGACGCCCGACGTCCAATCCTCAAAACCGGGAATGAACTTTCCCGGAGAAATCCGCCTTCCGCCGGACCAGGCTTTATGGCTGTTCCCGGAATGAGGACCAGTCGTCAAGAATCAGGCACCGCGCTTGCCCAGGCTGCCTGCATCCGCTTCGGGCTTGATTTGGATGTAGCCGCCGTTCTTGGCGGAAATGATTGCGGCACGGATTGCCTCCACGAACCGCGGAATCTCCCCGCGACGTATAAAGGGAAGTTCCACAATGGCGATACTTCGCTTCGTCAAATTCTGCTGGTAACGCAAGTTCTGGTCTGCCGTCAGGAACACGTCAAACTTGCCGTCGATCAGAGCAATCAGTTCACCATTCTGAATGCCTGACCATCCCTGATACTGAACCGTGACAACATCAAATT
The DNA here is from genome assembly GCA_964629955.1 of uncultured Luteolibacter sp. Taxonomy (GTDB): domain Bacteria; phylum Verrucomicrobiota; class Verrucomicrobiia; order Verrucomicrobiales; family Akkermansiaceae; genus Luteolibacter. The sequence continues at coordinate 8,261 of CAZVSA010000139.1, read as the reverse complement.
CCGCCAGGTGATGACGCAGCGGTTGTGGAAGGTTCTCATCGAGAATAACTTTCTTCACGCGCGAGTTGTAGAAAGAGAGTTGCATCGTCTCTGTTGACGGTGGGAAAATCCCCAAGGAAATCTTCCAAGGTATCACCGGCAGCGATGTAGTCCAAAAGTGTCTGTGCCTTCACTCTGGTTCTTCTAAAAACCAAGGTGCCGCCCAAAACCTTGGGATCTGAATGAACCGGGCTGTGGTCTAGCGTGAGCATGGTCGCAATGTAGCGAAATCGACCGAATATGCCAGCGTTGATTCCGGATTGGGGTGGAGGGCTGATTCTGTTGCCCGGGCATCGCCCTCATCCACACGCTTTCAAAGATCCTTGATCGCGATGTTCCGGAACTTCACTGGATCCGAATGCCCGGCGAAGCCGAAGAACCCGGACTTCCGGTTCCTGCCCGGATGCGAATGCCCGTCCATGAAGGTGGCGGGATCGATTTTGGAAAGATCCGTGTCGAGAATCCGCGTGCCGTTCAATTCCACCCGGATTGCGGATCCCTTCACCGTCACTTCCTGATAGTTCCACTCGCCCGCGGGCCGCGTGTAGCCGCGGTGCGCGGGCGCCATGCCGTAGGCGCCGCCGTGATACTGCCGCGGATCCAGCCTGGCGTATTTCTCCGCGTTGTCGTCCAGCACCTGCAGCTCGCACATCGCGACCTGGGAAGGATTTCCTTCTCCCGGAAAACGGATCGCCAGTCCGTTGTTGCCGCCCGGAGGGGTGTTGAATTCCAGGCTCACCGCGAAGTCTTCCAGCTCCCGGTTCCAATACAGGTTCCCGCCTCTCCCCTTCCTTACGACGATCGCGCCATCCACCACCTCGTAATCCCCGGCATCTCCCGCCCAGCCTTCGAGGTCCCTGCCGTTCCAGGCCGGGGAAAATCCATCCGCCCGCTTGAAGACGAGCATCCGGTTCGCCTCCTCCGGGCCGATCTCCCGCAGGAAGATGTTCCTCCAGCGGATCTCGCCGCCGTGCGTCTGGAGCTGGACCGGCCCCCTCGCGGGCACCGGGATACTGCGATCGTAGTAGTTTTCCAGAATCGCGTGATCCACCACCCGTTGGCCGTTGAGCCACACGCTGACCCGGCTGCCCACCATTACCACGCGGAATTGGTTCCACTCGCCGAAGGGTTTGTCCGCCTTCACCAGCGGGTCCTTGCCCGGGGCTCCCGGCGAATTGTTCCACAGTCCGCCCGATCCTTTCGGCTTTCCGAGTTTCACCGATTCCGGATCGTCCTCGGTCGGGTCCCAGATCTGCACCTGCGGCACGCCGCGCAGATAGATTCCCGAATCCGCCTTCGGCACCGTCCTGTATTCCAGCAGCAGCTCGAAATCCCCGTAATCTTCCACGGTCGTCGCGTAATCGCCGTGGCCGTCGTTCACCAGTTCCCCGTTCTCCACCCTCCAATGCGGCGCTCCGTCCTTGCCCGGCCGGGTCATCGTCGCCGTCCATTTGTCGATCTGGGCATTCCGTTCCGCTTCCGGCAGGGCGAGCAGCTTCCGGTGATCATAGGTGCTTCCCCCGCGCCATCCTTCCAGATCCCTGCCGTTGAAAAGCGCCTGGAATCCTTCGGGAACCTCGACGCCCCGCGCGGCGGCGAGCATCGACAGCGCGAGCAGGGGCGCGATGAATTTTCTCATGATGGAAAATACCCGCGCGGCCCTCCGGATTTTTCCCTCTTTTCGATCACTTCCGGCTGTTTTCGCGCGCGCGGCCCGCCCTGATGACCAGGAGCAAACGAAAGAACCCGGGAGATCTTTCTCGATCCGGAATCCGGAGACGCCTATGAAATTGCCACGATCACGGAAATGGAGAACCGATGGGAAGCATTGTGAATACCAACGAACCGGTGGATGACAGGGGCCCGGCGTTTCCCGAGCAGCTTCCCGGCGCATTCCAGCGCATCACCAAAATCCACGCCCGGACGCTGGGGGTCGCCCGTGTCGGCATCTGGCGCTACAACGCCGGCCGCACGACGATCCACTGCGTGGCCCTTTATGACATGCCGGAAAACCATTGCTCCACCGGCCGGGAACTCGCCGCGATGGACCATCCGGCATATTTCGAGGCGCTGGCGGGACCGGAGATCGTGGCGGTGAATGACGTCCGCACCCATCCGGGCACCCGCGAATTCGCCCGGACGCATCTGGAGCCCCTGGGGATCACCTCGTTGATGGGCGTTCCCATCCACCTCGACGGGAAGGTGGATGGCATCCTCTGCTGCGAACATGCCGGACCGCCCCGGGAATGGACGGAGGACGAGATGGCCGTCTCCACCACCGTGGCGGATTTGATCTCGCTCGTTCTCGAGAGCCGCGAGCACCGCCGCATGGAACACAAAATGCGCAAAAACCGCGAGCGTCTCGAATCCCTGTCCCGCGCGACCAATGAAGCCCTGATCCGCGCCACCGACGAAAAGCAGCTGCTCGACGAAATCTGCCGCCTCACCGTGACAACCGGAGGCTATCGGATGGCATGGATCGGCTACCTCCGCGGGACCGGAAAAACCCATCTGGAACCCATGGCGCGGGCGGGAGCCGAGGAAGACTACCTTTCCGCAACACTCGCGGAACCGGATGACGAACCCGAAAACCAGGAACCTTCGGAACACTCGATGCGCGAAGGGAGAACGGTGGTTTACCCCGATCTCGCCGGCAATGGTTCCTCCGCCCGCTGGAACGGCGAGGCATTGAAACGCGGCTACCGCAGCATCATCTGCCTGCCTCTGCGCGACGGGGGGAGAACCTTCGGAATGCTCGGCCTTTATTCCTCCGAAGCGCAACAGATCGAGCGCCGGGAAATCAAATCGCTCGAAGAACTGGCGGACAACATCGCCTTCGGCATCGGCAACCTGCGGGCGCACGCACAACGCCAGCGGATGGAGGGAGTGGTGCTCAAGGTCGCGCAAGCGGTCACCAGCGTCAGCAGCGGCGAGTTTTTCGATCTGCTGACGCTCAACATGGTGGAAGCCCTCGATGCCCACGGAGCCCTCGTCGGCCGGCTCTCCCCCGACAACAAAACGGCGAGCACGCTGTCCTTCGTCCTTGGCGGACGCCTGCAGGAAAACACCACCTACGGCCTGTCCGGAACCCCCTGCGAGAACGTGAGCGGGGGAAACATCTGCATCTTCGAGAGCGGGGTGCAACAGCTCTTCCCCTCCGATCATCTGCTGGGCTTCTACCACATCGAGTCCTACGCGGGGATTCCCTTGTTCGACCGCTCCGGCAGGGTGGCGGGCATCATGGTGGTGTTCTTTTCCGAGGCGATGGAGGACACGGCGCTCGTCCAGTCCACCCTGCAGATTTTCTCCGCCCGCGCCGCTTCCGAGATGGACCGCCAGGAAGCCGAGGCCCGGATCCGCGAACAGGCCTCGCTGCTCGACAAAGCCCGCGACGCCATCCTCGTCCGCGGGCTCGACCACCACCTCACCTACTGGAACAAAGGCGCGGAGCGCATCTACGGCTGGACCTCCCCCGAAGTCCGCGGGCTTTCCGAGGAAAAACTGCTCTACCGCGACACCGCCGCTTTTCACAAAGCCTGCGAACAGGTGCTCCACACCGGCGAATGGATCGGCGAACTCGTCCAGCACGACCGCCAGGGCCGGGAACTCACCATCGAAGGCCGCTGGACGCTGCTGCGCGACTCCTCCAACCAACCGGCCAGCATCCTCGCCATCAACACCGACGTCACCGAGCACAAGAAACTCGAACAACAGTTCCTGCGCGCCCAGCGCCTCGAAAGCATCGGAACCCTGGCCGGTGGCATCGCCCACGATCTCAACAACGTGCTGGCCCCCGTCAGCATGTCGCTGGAACTGCTTCGCGCCGACGTCCACACCGACCGCGGGCGGGAATTGCTCGACACCCTGGAATCGAGCGCCCGCCGCGGGGCGGACATGGTGAACCAGGTCCTTTCCTTCGCCCGCGGCATGGCCGGCCGCCGTGAGGAAGTTCATTTCAAGCACCTCCTCCACGACATCGACAAAATCATCCGCGACACCTTCCCGAAAAACATCACGCTGGAAACCGACATCAACCGCGATCTCCGGACCATCGAGGCCGACCCCACCCAGCTTCACCAGGTGCTTCTGAATCTCTGCGTGAACGCCCGCGACGCCATGCCCGGCGGCGGAAAAATCCTCGTGAAAGCGGGCAATCTCAACCCCGGCGAGGATTCCTCCATGCCGGAATCCTCCCCCTGCATTTGCATCCAGGTGGAGGACCAGGGTTCGGGAATTCCGCCTTCCGTCCTGGACAAAATCTTCGAGCCCTTTTTCACCACCAAGGAAGTCGGCAAAGGAACGGGGCTCGGGCTTTCCACCTCCATGGCGATCATCCGCAGCCACGGCGGCTCCATCCGGGCCTTCAGCGACGGGCGCAACGGCACGCTCTTCCGCATCCTGCTGCCCGCCCGCCACCCTCATCCCGAATCTTTGCGGAAAACACCCGAAGCGCCCGAGCTGCCCCGCGGCCAGGGCCAGACCGTTCTCGTCGTGGACGACGAGGAGGCCATCCGCCAGGTCGCCGCGCGGATTCTCGAATCCTTCGGCTACCGCGTGATCCTCGCATCCGGCGGAATCGAGGCGCTGGACTCCTACCGCATCCACCGGGAGGAAATCGCGCTGGTCCTCACCGACATGATGATGCCCGGCATGGACGGAACCTCGACCATCCGCGGACTGGCCGGGCTCGATCCCGGGGTTCGCATCGTCGCCACCAGCGGCATCGCCATCCACGGGGAATCCGCCCTGAGAACCAGCCCCTGCGTGAAGGCCTTCCTGCAAAAACCCTTTGGAGCCGAAGCCCTGCTGCAAACATTGCGGTCCGCCCTCGCCCCTTCGTAGCTCCGCGCCAACAGCGCGAAGCAATCACCTGCCTCCCAGCTCAAGGGCGCGCTGCTTCATCTGGATCGCCATCAGGTTCAACGCATTGGCCCGGGTGGGAGCCAGATGTTCCTTCAGACCGGTGCGATCGATGAAGGAAAGATCCGCGGAAAGAATGGAATCCGAATCCTCCCCGTCGAGCACGCGGACGAACAACGCGATCATCCCTTTGGTGATCACCGAATCCGAATCCGCCAGATAACGGACTTTCCCATCCTCCTGCTTCGCATCCAGCCAGACCTGGGACTGGCAGCCCTTGATCAGCTTGTCCGCGGTTTTCAGGTGCTCCGGCATAGGAGACAGCTTGCGGCCCAAACCGATGACATACTCGTAACGCTCCTGCCAATCGGGGAAAAACGAAAGCTCTTCGAGGATTTCCTGTTGTTTGCCAGCGATGCTCATGCCCGCGCCAAGGAAACGGCTGCCAACGCCGATTGCACGCGGAAAGTCATCCGTGCCGTTTTTCCATCCTCCCGAGAATCCTCCGGAAAAGCTCCTCGCAACGGGGCATGCCCACCCCCGCCTCCCTCGCCCGCCGCAGCGGCTCCTCCCAGATCGGCCCCAGCTCCACCTCCCGCCCCTCCACGAAATCGATCATGCTCGATGTCCGGTAAGCCCCCATCGGGCGCGTCCGTTCGATGTTTGAATCGATCAAACCCTCAGCCAGATCGTGCCCGAGCGCCCGACCCGCCGCCACCACCTCCGCCATGATTTCGCGGATCAAACGTTCCGTTCCCGCGTCCGCCAGAAGCACATCGGTGGTCACGCCGCCCTCCGCGATCGACAAGCCGTTGAAAGGGATGTTCCAGATCAGTTTTTCCCACTGGGATTGCTCCAGCTTCTCCACTCCGAAGGCGTGGATCCCCGCGGACTGAAAACGGCGGACAATCTCCCCCACCCTTCCCACGGCACCGGACCTCCACTCCCCGATCGTCACCCTTCCCCCGCCAGTATGGCGCACGAAACCGGGGGAAATCCGGTTGATGCAGACAAAACAAAGCCCGCCCAGCACCCGCTCCCCGCCCACGATCCCCGCCAGCGCCTCGCAGTTTCCCAATCCGTTCTGGAGCGAAAGCACCTGCGTCCCCTCATGAAGCAAAGGAGGCAGCACCCCGCCGAGCTGATCGTTGGCCGTCGCCTTCCACGCCACGATCACCAGATCCACCGGGCCGATCTCCTCCGCCGTCCGGAAAGCCCTCGCATCCGGCACCTCGAAATCCCCGTGAATGCTCTCCGCCTTCAACCCATCCCGCGAAACCACGGGAAAGTCCGAGCGCATCAAAAACCGCACATCCTCTCCGGCAGCCGCCAAGCGCCCCCCGTAGTAAAGCCCGATCGCCCCGGAACCAACAACCGCCACACTCTTGAAATCCCAACCCATCGCCGCGCCCCTCCGGTCAATCCTCCCGGAAACCCTCCGCACGGCGCTCCTCGATGCAGCGGGTCAGCCACTGCACGAGTTTTTCCGCCTCTTCCGATTCATTCCGCATCGTGCTCAGCGCGTTCCAGTCCAGATGCGGGCGCGACCTCGGCGCGGCGATCCGGTGCAGCTCCAGCTTGGCCATGATCGCCTCCGTCTCCCTCGGATGCGCGTTGAGAATGCTCGAAGGAGAGGGCAGCTCCTCCAGAGTTTCACCGGTCAGCCCGAACGAAATCACCCCCACGCCGAACGCCGCGGCAAGTTTCCTCAACCCATCCGCAAGCGCCTCGTCCTCAACCGGGGCCGCGTAAATCAACTCCCCGCCCTGCGCCCACATCGAAACCGCCAGCGTCTGGAAAAAATCCTCCCGGTACGTCGCCAGCGACGGCTGGATCCGCAACCGCGCCGCATGCAGCCGGAACGGCGGAATCCCGAGCTGCTGCTTGAACGTCAGCATCGTTTCATCCAGCGACATCTCCTCGTCCGGAGAACCACCCGTCTCCCAATCCACCAGCACGATCTCCGGGTATTTCCACAAATTCCGGATCGGCGCGTCCTTCGCGAAAGCATGGCGGAACGCGAACGGAAAACGCCCGTTGATCTCGTAAAACCGCGTCACCACCGCCCGGAACTTCCGGATCCGCATCATCGCCTGATCCACCACCGCGCCGTCGCTCGTCAGATCGTCCAGCCGCCCCTGGGTGAGGGACAGCAGCTCCTGCGCGCTGGAAAGCTCCGGAAAAGGCGCGCTGCGCCGGTAATATCCCTGCCCTTTCTCCACCTTCGCGATCGGAGAGCCCGGATCGCAGGACATGATCGAAAAATGGTAACGCAGCGAGGCGTCCGAGTAATTTCCGTTGAGTTGGAAGCGCGCGAGGCGGATCAATTCCGTCCCCTTGATGGCTTCCGAGGGGTTCCCGGGCAATAAGGCGGGCAAGATATCCGATAGCTGCTTGCGAAGGCTCATGGGCTTGGAGCATCCAATTCCGCCCACCCTTGTTCGTAAATCCCAAAAGGCGCAATTTTGAAAAACCGCGGGAATCGCGCCGCTAATTTGAAGGAATCCGCCCGTTTTCTTGTCGAAACCCCCAACCCGGTCATTCTCCGAACCATGAATTTCAAACTTCTCGCCCTTTCCGCCGTCGCCGCGCTCGCCGCCGGCACCCCCGCCCGCGCCCAACAACCGGACCCCGACGCCATCCTCCGCGGCGCCCGGATGGCCGCCACCCTCACCGTGCTCGACGAGGGACTGAGCGGCAACCTCACCCAAGGCCGCCAGAAAATTCCCGTAACGCTCTTCCTCAAAGGCGACGACATCCAGTTCCAGTTCTCCGAGGGCGGAAAATGGAGCGTCTTCCACATGCGGCTGGGACAAAACTCCTACGACCTCTCCGAAATCGTGGACGGAAAAACCATCGCCTTCCCGCCCGCCAAGCTCGTCCAACCCATCGCCGGCACCGATCTCACCTACGAAGACCTCTCCATGCGCTTCTTCTACTGGCCCGATCCCATTCTGGAAGGGCAGGAAAACGTCAACGGCGAGCCATGCCACAAAATCCGCATCAACAAACCCCGCGGCGGAGCGGGCCGCTACGAAACCGTCTACGTCTGGGTTCACACGAAATACGGCGCCTTCATGCGCATCCGCGGCCACGACCGGAACGGCGGCCTCGTGAAGGAATTCCAGGTGCAGAACGTGATGCAGGTGGACAAGGACGTCTGGACGCTCCGCAAAATGCAGGTCGCCACCCACGACCCCGCCACCGGACGCCGCCTCTCCATCAGCGACGTCACCTTCAACGCCCCGAAGAAAACCCGTCCGCGCGGCGTGCGCTGATTCCCGCGGGGAGTCTCAAGGGAGCGCGGGCGTCCCGCCAAAAGTGTTCCAGGAATCGCGGCGGCAACGCCGGAGGCGGGTTTC
>CAZVSA010000138.1:0-10241 GCA_964629955.1 uncultured Luteolibacter sp. | reverse complement strand
CGCCCCAACCATTCCCGCTTCCCCGGCGATGGAAGCCCCACCCGCTGCGGAGAGAGAGTCACGGCGCGCCCGGCGGTCTCGCCCTACCTGCCGGAATCATTCCCGGAACACTTTTGGCATTCTGCCCGCCGCCAATCATGAGCAAGCGGCACACCCTGACGACTGTCACACCAGCTCTCACAAAAAATATGACTTTTCCAAGATTGAGATTTGAAACCACTGATTACACGGATTTCACAGATTGAAAGAATCCACCGGAACAAGTTTCTTAAAATCAGTGTAATCCGTTCAATCAGTATAATCAGTGGCAAAAATTCTCCGTATGCCGGAAAAGTCACCTTATCTCTGAAATTTGGTATCTCGCCCCGTTCCACACCCGGCACGGCACGGGTTCTGGTGCTGAAAACGCAAATCTTCCACTTCAACGTTCAATGTTGGACGTTCGATGTTCGATGTTCGATGTTCAACATCCGTCAATCCTTCAAAAACTCCCCGATCAACATGCCCACCGCGGCATCGCACACCCCGAAACCTTCGCCGCTGTTGCAGGCGGCGACCACCGCGAAATCCTTCTCCGGAGCCAGCCACATCACCGCGTAAAACATGGTGTTGGTGCCCGTATGCGTGAACGCGGTTCCTCCGGCCCATTCCCGTTCCGCCCGCACCCAGCCGAGCGCGTAATCCCCGGACCCGGGCATGGTCTGTCGCAGTTCCTCCAGTTGTTTCCGTCCGAGAGGGCCGTCCTTCGACGCCCCGAGCTGGAAGGAAACATATCTGGCGAAATCCAGGATCGATGCATGCACCCTCCCCGCCGGACTGATCGCCGGGGGATTGTCGCCCGCGGGAACCGGATCGATCGCCACCAGCTTCCCTTTCCTGATCACATGCCCGTACGGCTGGTTCACCTCTTCGTTTTTTGCGGGAGCCCCGAACCCCGCGGATTTCATTCCCAGCGGCTCGAACAAACGTTTTCCCATCAACTCGCCGAACGTCCGCCCCGTCCGCTTCTCCAGCATCGCACCCGCGATGGAAAAGCCCGCGTTCGAGTAGGCCGTGCCTTTGCCCGGTTCATACTCCGGCGCGGCGCCCAGGGTTTCCCGCACCAGCACCATCCTCTGCTCGATCTCCGTGCCCTCCTGCCGCCACAGGCGTTCCCAGAGTTTTCCGGGCACATTCCCCGGCACTCCGCCCGTGTTGGAGAGCAATTGTTTCAAGGTCGCCCCCCTGAAATCCTCGTGAATCCCCACATCGTCGAAAACCTCCGCGCAATCCGTGTCCCAGGCGATTTTCCCGTCCGCGACCAGCATCGCCGCCAGCGCCGCCGTCATCGACTTCGTGCAGGAACCCAGATGAAACCTGTCCTCCAGCTCCACTTTCTCCGGGCTCCCCTCTTTCCGGATTCCCGCGACTCCCGCCGCCACGATCTCCCCTCCCCGCACGACCGCCGCCGCGAGCCCGGGAACCTTCTCCGCATCGAGAACCTTCTCCAGCTCCGCATCCATCCGCCGGAACGGCTCCGCGGCGTGAATGGTCGCCAAAAACAGCGGGAAAACCAAAGACGCCACTTTCATCGGAACCGGAATCTTCTCCATTTCCGGGAAAGCTATCCCCTTCCCGCGGCCTGTCGATGCTTCTCTTCCCGGAGTGGAACGGAGCACCGGCGGTTTTTCGGAGAACCTACGAGGAAGCCGCCGTTCTTCTGAAACGCCACACCCCGTAGCCAACCGCCGCGACCAGCAGAGCCCAAAAAACAGCCATCACCGGGGAACGGGGGGAAGGCTCCGCCGGTTCCGTGGCGGCGGTGGAAGGATCGGGGCGTTTCACCGGGCGGCCCGGCTCGGGCATGGAAACGGCCGCCGCGCTCACGGGGCCTTTCAGAGTGTATTCCTGAGGATCTCCGTGGAAGTGGAAGGTGCGGTTGCCCGCCTTGACCTGCTCATACCAGAGCTTCCACATTTCCAGATCCGACGGACGGACAAAGCTTCGTTGCGGGTATGGAGGATTGGCGATCAGCCGGCCCAGGGAAACCGCGGCTCTGTCGCTGTTGGGTTCTTCCATCAGCGTCCCGTCACTGTCCACGATTTTCAACAGCATTTCCTCGGTTTCGGGACGGCCCCGTTCGTCGTAAAGAAACTCCCCCAATACCCGGACGGTTTCCGCGCTTGGAAGATGCTCCATCGTCATGAACCCGTACATCTGTTCGTTACGAAGAGAGTTTTGGGCGACACCCAGAGCTGTTGAATCGGCATACGCTTTATCCAACCAATTCCGAGCGATGTTGATTCGGTTCTGATAGTATTCCGCGTGGCCGGGAATAGCGAGGATGGCCTCTTGAAGTTCTTTGCGGACACCTAATCGATCTCCAATAACATAAATTGATGTCTGGGAGGTCTTGAGCAACCCGGTCCCGAGCCGAGGAATTAGATCTGCCGAAGGCTGGGATTTGGCTTTCTTCGCAAGCTCACTCCACTCCTGGAGTCCTTTTTCCATATCAGAGATCTGACTCTCTGAATATTTGAACCCACCAATTTCTCTCGCCTGAGCTAGGCTTGATAAAATAATACATCCAATGATCCATTTCATACATTTTATGGTGTCCATACATTCAACCACAGTTCGGCGGCATCCCATTCGCCCTTGACGAGGAGAATTCCGTGATCCGGGCGGCGGGTTTTGTTTCCGCTCACCATCAGGCGGTCCGGGTAGGCCGACTCGGGCAGGCCGGGAAGAAAGGCCGGGCCGCTTTTCTGGTCCGGATGGCCCTCTCCCGCAATGATGTGACCGATCTCATGGGCGAAGGTCCCATACTGGTCATGCGCGAAGTTTCTGCCGAGGAAGTCCCACACATGGGAGTCCCCGTCCACGAAGATCACCCTGGGCTGCCGCTTGGCATGGGCATACGCGCCCAGGGCCTGAGTCCGGATGAAACGCCCGTTGTGCAGGGCCAGCCCCATGTTCTGCGCTCCGCCAAGTACATAGATGTTGATGTGGGCGCCATCGTCCTTCAGCGCATTGTGGATGTTCTGTTCTTCCGTCGACAGGGCTCCGCCTCCCGTCCAGTCGAGAACTCCGTTGCCGGGGTAAACCCATTCGCTGTCGCGCGGGGCGCCTCCTCCGCCCAGGTCTTCGGCGGTGGCGGTGTCCCATGCCAGATTCGCCATTGGTTTTACCGTCACATCGAATTTCACGTTCATCTGGGGATGATAGATGTTGTTGAGCGTTTTTTCCAGCAGGGCCTTGTCGGGAACCACGTTGGGGGCGTTGTTGTTTTTGCCCGGCACGATGGAGCTGACGGGATGGACGGTGACTTTCACGGTGCGCTCTTTCATGGTCTTGAAGCCCAGCGGCTGGCTGAGGGAGCCCAGATCCCCGAATTTGAGGATGGCGGGCACATCCGTCCCGCTCGCCACCCCGCTGCCCGCGGAGATCTGGAGGGTGGTTTCGGTTTCGTTGAGGGTGATCTCATCCTGTCCGTTGAATTTGATGCCGGGGGCGGAGAGTTTCAACGGCGTTTGCGCGTGGAGCGGGGCGCGGAGTGTCACGGTGGTGGTGCGACCGCCGATGGGGGCCATGATCCAGATACGGTCCTTGACCGGCTCGGTGCCGGCCAGTTCGGGAGCGTTGGTGGCGTCCGGATTCGTGCTGCCGATGGAGACGGAGTCCACCCCGGCGGAGTGGTGTCTGGTTTCCTCTCCCTCCGCGGCGTAGGTGCCCTTTGCCCGGATGGGCAGCATGACGAAGTGGTCGGTGTTATCCCCGACGGTGCGCCAGCCGAGGATCCAGCCGCCGGGGGTGGTGTCGAGCAGGCTCATGCCGGGAACATGCCAGCCGGTGGCATCCGGTGCGGTGCGCTCGATGCCGGTCCACCTGCCATTGATCCAGATGGGGGCGTTGATTCCGTCGTGCCGGTTGCCGATGGCCACTCCGTCCGCCGCGATATCAATGGCGGGGCCGTAGGAGGGGCTGGGGAACCATTGGCCGTCCTTGAGGGCAACGCTTTTGGCGGAAGCCCGCGATGAGGTGGCGATGTGGATGCCTCCGGGCATGGGGATGAGGTTCCAGATGAAGAAAGGCGGAATTACCGTTGCCCCTCCCATGAAAAGGGGATGCCTTTCCTGGAACGTCGGGAACTGGCCGCTGCGCCAGCCCCAATAGCGGTCTTCGTCGAGCACGCCGCCTTCATACACGGGAACGGCCGTTTTTCCGGGATTTCTGCCCATGCCGGGAAGAGTCCACAGATAGGTCCCGTCAACCCCCAGCGACGTGGGCGTGCCATCCTCATAGCGGGTTTACACGATCTGATTGAAGGCGATGAGCTGGCCGTCATTGGAAAACCCCATCGGCGAGGGGCCGGGCAAGCTCTGGGCCAATCCGCCGATCCATGGATATTCGCCATCGGCGGACAGCACGACGGGCTGCGCCGTGCGGTTTTGCCAGTAGATGAGGTTTCCGGGCACCATGTGGTCGTTCGCGTCCACGCGGCCATAGTATTGCGCTCCGATGATCTCCCCGTGGTCGTTGATCATCGCGCCATGAATTTGCTTGAGGAGTTGGCCGGTGCCCGCCAGCGTCGTCCACGTTCCGGCGTTCCAGGTTCCGTTGGTGTAGAGGACGGTGCCCCGGTCGTTGATCTGGAGAGGGGTGGAGGACCATCCCGGATTGGGCACCGCGTTGGTGATGGGAAAGAGCGCGTAGCGCGGATTTGGCGTAATGGAAAAGGTGGCGGTGGCATCGGAAATGGCGGAATCATACAGGTCCGGAACGCCGTCCCCGTCCGTGTCGAGCTGCGCTCCGTCGGGTATTCCGTCTCCGTCCGTATCTCCATTGAAAGGGTCTGGATGGGGGCTTCCCGGAGGAGGCGGGCCGCCCGCGGCGGCGAGCTCGAACTCAGCCCAATCCGGCGTTCCATCAGAGTCGGAGTCGATCTGAGCATTGGAAAATATGCGGACGAATTTCCGACCCGAAGGATCGGGAGGGGCCGGTGGCGGGGTGTTTCGCGCGACGGCGGCGGAGGCGGCCACCTCCAGATTCATGTCGGGGATCCGTTCCTCAAGGACTTCCATCATGGCGGAATCCGCCGGGCCGAGCAGGGGGTTGGCCTGCGGGGCGGCGGTCTCGGTGGGGAAGTGGGCGATGAAGAAATAGTAATCGCCGTAGCGCTGCCAGAAGAGGGGGAAGGTGGACCAGTCCGGATGAAGATCCTGCTCGATGTGGAAGGTGAGGGAGTGGTTTCCCTCCAGCGAGCGCCAGGAAACGACGGTGCCGCCCGCGGTCCCGGCGGCGGGCCGGAACACGAGGCTGACATGGGTGGGAGGAATGAAGGCGGGCGGAGGAGGAGAACCCGGCGGAAGCGGAGGAGCCGGGAGAATCTCGCGGATCGGCACAACCACCTCATGGCCAAGGCCGTAGATCGGGGATGACAACGGGGTCCAATTCTGCAAATCGTTGGATTCCAATACGGTGTAAAGGATTCCGGGAGTCGTGCGGAAGACAAGGCACTGCTGGGAGGAGTCGTCCGTTGCGGGGAGGGTTTCAAACCAGTGTTCGGGCAGGAAATCGCGGGCCGCGGCGGGACAGGCGGGGGAAAGGAAAAGAAGAAGGGAAAGAAGAAGAGTGGATTTCATCGGAGGGGGGGTGGGATTTGGTGAATTTCAAATCGCTCCTATGGACGGGGAGTTGAGAGAGTCGTATACAGACGACCGCAGCGGCCTTTGGCCACTCCCCTGAGGTTGCAGCTTGGACATGCGCCGCCACCTCCCCGACCTTACGATCAGGTTGGTGGCATCGTTGCGGCCGATGCCGGCCGCTGTATACGGGACTCTCACATCCCCGTCCGCGTGAGCGGACAGCGGAGAAGCAATCAGGCTCGTTGCCGCTCGACAAGGATTTTTTCGATGCGGATCGAGGCTCCTCCGGAGGTTTTTCCCTTTGCCTCGCCACGGAGATGCCGTACCTAGTGCGCCCCGCCCCACATGAGAATCTTCCGAATCCTCACCTTCAAGGAATTGAAGGGCTATTTCCTCACCCCGTTCGGCTGGGTGGTGCTGGCATTTGTGACGGTGATGCAGGGGATCTCGCTTTCCACGGCGATGAAGGGATTCCGCGACACCCCGGTGCAGGACAGCCTGGTGTACGTGACCTTCCACACCCCTTTGTTCTGGTTCTATTTCCTCTTCATTTTCCCTCTGATCACCATGCGCCTGTTCGCGGAGGAGGAAAAATCGGGAACGCTGGAAACCCTGCTCACCGCCCCCGTCCGGAGCTGGCAGGTGGTCGCATCGAAATACGCGGCGGCCATGATCTTCTACACGGCCCTGTGGATACCCGCCTACTGCCAGTTCCGGCTCTTCGATCTGGTGACGGGCCTGCCCCCCGCCTACACCCCGGCGGCAATGGGCGGCACGTTCGCCATCCTGATGCTCATGGGAGCGGCCTTCACCGCCGTCGGCTGCCTGGCGTCCGCGCTCACCTCCAGCCAGATCATCGCGGGCATCCTCACCATCGGCCTGCTCGTCATCCAGTATTTCCTCGGCTACGTGACGGTCATCTGGGGCGAGTCCTTCGCCGGAGCGCCGTTTTTCCACTACATTTCCACCCAGCAGCACCTGCATTATTTCGCCAGCGGCCTGTTCGACACCCGGCCGTTCGTGTACTACCTGAGCGTGTCGGTGCTGGTGCTGTTCCTGACCTATCAGGTGGTGGATTTCCGCCGCTGGCGCCGCTGATTTGACAAACCTCCCATGCCTGATTCCCCGCCCGCCCCGAACCGGAAGCCCCCGCGCCCGCTGAACCGCTGGAGCATCGGCGCCCTGTCCGCCATCCAGCTGGTGCTGCTGCTGCTCACCGTAGTGGCGTTGAACTACCTCGCGGCCCGTCATTTCACCCGCGCGGATCTGAGCCGGGAAGGAAACTACTCCCTCTCCCCCGCGACCACGAACTACCTTTCCGACCCGGTGGTGAAAGACCGCGAAACCCCCGTGAAATGGGTCATGGCGTTCCGCAGGGTTTCCCCGTTTTACGAACGCGTCCGGGTTCTCGCGGAGGAATACTCCCGCCTCTCCGGCGGAAAAATCGAACTGGAAATCCTCGATCCGATCCGCGCTCCGGAACGCACGAAGGAAGTCATGACGGGCTACGGGCTCACCTACGTGCGGGATGTCATCATCATGGACGCGCGTGCGGACGACAGCCCGGTGCTGACGATCGACGCCACCGGCACCAGGAACCTCAACCCCCACGTCAAGCTCGTCACCTCCGAGGAAATGCTCGTGTATTCGACGGACGACCAGGGGCAGCGCCGCCCCAGAGCCTTCCAGGGCGAGGATGTCATGACCGCCCGCCTCGTGGAATCCATCGAGGGGCGTCCGCGGAAAATGCTCTTCCTCGCGGACAAAAGCCGGATCGAAGCGGAAGGCGAAAACTCCCCGTGGCAATCGCTGGAACGCACCCTCCGTTTCCAGAACATCGAACTCAGCGGCGTCGAACTGGCATCCCTCCGCGACATTCCGGACGATGCCGAGGGAGTCGCGCTGGTGGCTCCGCGATACGACCTCACCGATGCGGAAATCCAGGTTCTGGAACGGTATTTCAGCCGTCCCAAAGCCGCCATGCTCGTCCTTCTCGAACCCGGCCAAACCCCGCCGAAACTGCGGGCCTTCCTCCGCGGATACGGCGTCACTCCGAGGCGGGACGTGGTCGTCACCCGCGATGGCGGACGCCTCGTCTCCACGGTCCGCGGCACCTTCACCCACAACAATTCCTTCACCCGCGATCTCGCCGGGCAGGCCGCGATTTTTGAAGGCATCAGCTCCTCGCTGGAAGTCCGGGAAAACGCGGACGACCTCATGAACCGCATGATCCTTCCCGTCAGCCTCGCCGTCAGCGCGAACGATTTCTGGGGGGAAAGCAAGTTCGGCGAGGGAGACGAAAAATTCGACGAGCAGGAAGATACCCGCGGCCCCGTCACCATCGCCGCCGGAATCACACGCGGCTCCCCGGGGGACGACCGCTTCGCGGAAAGCACCTCCCGGATGGTGATCGTCTCCAACGTGGATTTCCTCCAGCCCGAAAACCAACGCGCCGAGAACATCGACTTCCTCGCCTCCTGCGTGAACTGGCTGGTCGGCCGCGAATCCCTTGCGGGCATCGGCCCGCGCTCGCTGGGCACCTACAAGCTGCCCGTCCTCGACGCCCAGGTCTCCTTCATCAACAAGGTGAACCTCTTTTTCCTGCCCGCGTTTCTCATCGTGCTAGGGGGCTTCGTCTGGTCCTCGCGCCGCGCCTGAAGCTCGCCATGCGTTCCCTCGGATTCACCTTTTTTCTCGCACTCACCGCTCTGGCGGCCTGCGGTCTGGCGGGTTGGACCTTCATCAAGGGAAACCTCGACGACCTCTTCGGCCCTCCACCCAGCGCGGCGGGTTCCCTGCTTTTCCCCGATTTCTCCCCCGGGAACATCGACCGGCTCCACATCCGCTCCGGCGATGCCCTCGCCTCCTTCGTGAAAACCGGAAACGCCTGGCAGGCGGACCACCCGTGGGAAGACAGGATGGATCCCCGCGCCGTTGTCGCCATTTTCCAGTTCACCCAGGGACTCTCCGTGCAAGACCGCGCGCCCGCCGGAGAAACCGATCCCGCCCAAACCGGACTCGGCGACGACGCCATCCAGATCCGCATGGAATCCAGCGACGGCACCACCTCCTTCAGCTACCGGATCGGCAAACGCACCCCGTGGCTCGCGGGGGCCGCGGAAGCGGGAGATCCGGTCCCCACCGTATTCGTGCAACCTTCCGGCTCCGCCCGCTCCAATCACGTCTATTCCTGCACCGGCGACATCCTCCCGCTCTTCAAGGACTCCCTCCGCTACTTCCGCGACCACCATCCGTTTCTTCCCCAGCCGCTCCGGAAAATCAGAATCCGCGGCGCGGAAGGCGAACTCACCCTCGCCCGCGAATCCCACGAATCCCCCTGGAGAATCACCAAACCCCTCGAACTCTCCACCGATCCCGCCGCCATGAAACGCCTGATCGACGGACTCGTCGAACTCAAGGCGATCACCGTATCCGACCGCGCCGATGGCACGCTTCCCCCCTCCTCCAACAACACCCCGGGATGGCAGATCGGAGTCACCACCTTCGGCAGCGAGGAGGAAACCACCCTGGAAATCCATTCCCCCGAAAGCCCGGAATCCCGCACCACCTCCGCCACCGTCAGCGACCGCCCCGGTGCGATCTTCGAGCTGCCCCTCAAACCCGAGGCCGACCTCGTCTCCCTCGCGGACCTCCCCCTCTCCGTCAACGAGCTCCGCAACCCCACCCTCACCAATCTCAACATCCAGTCCATCGCCTCCATCGCGATCCGCCCCCTCACCAGCCCCGAAATCCTCATCGGCAGAAGCCCGCCCCAGCCCTGGAGCACCACCATCAACGGCCTCACCTCGCCCGCGAACGAACAACGGCTCTACAGCCTTCTCAAAGCCGTCACCTCCGGCCGCGTCATCGGATTTGAAACCGACGCCGCCACCGATTTCTCCCCCTGGGGACTCGACCGCCCCTTCCTTCGCCTCCTTTTCCTCTCGCACGATCACCAGACCCTCGAACTCTCCTTCGGCCTCGATTCCCGCGGCGAGATCTTCGTCAACCGCACCGGCACCCCCACCGTCATGCGGATCGACCGCCTGCTGCTCGATCAAATCACCACCCGCACCCACGAATGGCGGCACTCCCGGCTGTGGGTTCTCAACCGCGTTTACCTCATCGGCATCAAGCGCACCGTCCCCGGAGAACCACCGCTCGAACTCACCTACAGCTTCAACCCCGAAAACTGGACCGCCCGGATCGACGGCGAGGACGTCTCCGCCCGGATCGACCCGCTCCACGCGAATTTCCTGCTGGAATCCATGGAAGCCCCCGAGGTGCTCCGCTGGCTCGATCAGGACGACCCCGCGGCGGTCGCCGCACTGGAAAACCCCTCGCTGGTTCTCGAAACCGTCGAGAACATCACCGACGACTTCGGCGATGCAACCGGAGTCGCCTACCGGACGCTGGAATTCGCCCCCGCCCCCGAGCGTCCCGGCAACTATTACGGAC
Organism: uncultured Luteolibacter sp.; assembly: GCA_964629955.1. Classification (GTDB taxonomy): domain Bacteria; phylum Verrucomicrobiota; class Verrucomicrobiia; order Verrucomicrobiales; family Akkermansiaceae; genus Luteolibacter. The sequence continues at coordinate 156 of CAZVSA010000138.1, read as the reverse complement.
GGCTTGCCGGGGAACCCCACCCCTTCCTCATCGACGGCCAGACCTACACGAAATTCGCCACCGATCCCCTCGAATAAAAGGACAAATTCATCGAAGCCCGGCATCCAAATGCTCCGCTCCCTTCGTCTTCTCGACTTCCGCTGCTTCCCCTCGCTC
>CAZVSA010000137.1:3897-10298 GCA_964629955.1 uncultured Luteolibacter sp. | reverse complement strand
CCGCTGCCGCCGGGAAAGGCGTTCGCGGAACGGGCCGGAAAATTGGCCGGATGATCAGCGCCCGGTTATTGCACTTTCACCCGGACGAACAATTTGGCCGCCGGGGTTCCGATTGTCGTGGCGGTCACCGTGGCGGTGCCGGCGGAGACATCCGATGCGAAGGTCACGGTGGTTCCTCCGAGGGTGCCCCCCGAAGCGGTCCAGTTCACGAGATCCACCGACCATTCGTAGCTGGCCGTGAGATCGGACGCGAAGTTGTCCGAAACCGGGTGCTCGAATACCAGGGAATCCGGGCTTGTGGAGATCACGGTCAGTCCGGAATTGAACGCCGAGGGATCCGTGCCGAAGAAGTTTTCGACGGCGTTCGGGATGCCGTCGTTGTCGGCATCATCATCGAGTGCGGTTTGTCCGCCCACGTCGAAACCGGCGATCCAGCTCGCATAGGTGTTGGAGGGAGCCTCAGTGGCGACGATCACATTGCCGATGCCGATCTGGCGGGAGCTTCCGTTGGAATTCAAGCCCCGGTCGGACACCCAGCGAATGGTGAAAACCGCGCCATCTGGAATGCCGAGATCCGTGAGCTGGGTGGAAACATTCTGATCCGATCCACTTGCCGTGGAGTAGGCCAGTGCTTCCACGGGCTCGCCATTCACCGTCACCGCCCATGCGGGTGTGCGCTCCTGATCCGCTCTGGCAACCCGCCCGAGATACCCGATGTAAAGGGAATCCAGAGTGCCTCCCGTGTCATTGACCAGGGAAAGCGTAACCGTAAGGAGCCCGGTTGTTCCCGTGTGCTGGTATCCGATCACACCGGGGGAGGCCGCTCCACCGCGGAAACCGCCGGCAGTGCCACTGCCCCACGCGCCTGCGTAGTTGTGAATGCCTCCGCTGGAAACCGCCGTCCAGCCTACGGGCAGCAATCCGGCGAAATCATTGAAAGGCTGGCTGTAGTAGCCCGTGAATGCCGGTGGCAGCGCCAGCGTGGTGAAGGTCGCCCCTCCCGTGTAGGAAGTGCCTTCCGAGTTCGTGGCGAACGCGCGGACGGTGTAGGAGGTTTCGGGAGAAAGGCTTTCCAATGTTCCGCTGAAGGAACCGGTTCCCGCCGCTCCAAAGCTGATGGTGGTCACGCCGGTTCCTCCGGTTTCCGGAGAGGAATTGACCGCCGTTTCGGAAAACACGAAACCATGCTGCGTGACGGCGGCACCGCCATCCGCATTGATCTCCGCGCTCACGCTGGCGGACAGGGCGCCCAATTCTTCGGGAATCACGGTGATGCCCGCCACCGAGGGAGGGAACAGCGATGATCCTATGCCTACAGACACGTCGCTGATTCCGATCTGCTTGGAGGCGTCACTTCCGGCACCGCGGTCCGAGGTCCAGATGATCTGGAAAATCGCTCCCTCCGCGATACTGAGGCCGTTGACGGATGCGATTTTGCCTACCTCGTCCCCATCCCCGGTGCTGTAGCCCAGATTTGGCACTGGAATCGTATCGAATCCCGACACATTCGGTTTCAATGCCACCTCATAAGCGGGCGATCTCGATTGATCCGTTCTTTCGGCGCGCCCGGTGTAGCTGATGGTCAAATCCGTGATTTCCGCTCCGGTATCGTTCCGGAGGGTCAGGACTTTCAGGAGAGTTCCCGTGTTTCCGGTGTGTTGATAGCCGAGCACGGACGCATCGCCCCGGAGCCCGGCGCGGAACCCCGCTCCCCATGTGTAGTGGTCTTCCTCATCCCCCTCTTCGGGCTCGAAAAAGCCTGTGACCGCACCCACCAGCTTCCAGCCTTCCGGGAGAGTGTCCGCAGTGGTGGCAAAGTCCTCGAAATCCTCCGTGTAGGGGCCGCTGCTTGTGAGAAGCGCGAGGGTTTCCGTGCGGAAGGACCAGGTCTCCGGGGTGCCGAATGCCGCCGACTCATTGTCGAAAGCATCGAGGAACAAGCCTTCGTCGGCCTCGATATAATAGGTTTTTCCATGCTCCAGCGGCTGGCCGGGATCGAGGAAAACGATCACCTCGTTGGGTTCGACTTCCGGAAAGATCCAGGTTGCCTCGATGGTTTGGACGGTGGTGTAAACCGGGGATTCCGGTGTGCCGTCAATGCGAACGATCCGGATTTCCCCGGTTTCCGCAGGAAAAACCTCCTCGTCGAACGCGATCCACAAGAGTTCCTCGTTGACGGAGACATTTGTCGCACCGTTCTCCGGGCTGAAGGCCACGGGCACCGGTCCATCGAGATCCGGCTCCACCGTGGTGAAGCTCCATTCACCTGGGCTGGAAATTCCGGCGAATGCATTTTCGGAATGATCCAGAAACGCGTCGTTTGAAATCAGAACGTGATACTCCGTTGCCGTATCAAGCGGTGCACCGGGCGTGAAAGCGGCGGTATTGCCGCTCACGCTTCCCGTTGCGGGAAAGCTCTCCACCAAACCACCGGCATCGTGGAGTTCCACCGTCCCGGTGCCTGCAACGATCGGCTCGTTGAAGGTGATGATGAGCTGGGTATCCACGGGCACGTTCACCGCCCCATCGGCGGGAGAGAGGTTCGCAATCTCCGGCGAATCTTCGTCGGGTCCCGCGGGAGCGGTGGAGCCGTTGATCACCAGATCCAGACCGGCGCTGATATTGTTGAAATACCAAGTGCCTCCACTTCCGGATGCCCCGTAATTGACCACCCGGAAAGTGACCTCGCTATGCGGAGGAAGGTTCTGAAGCGTTTCAATCCCGCTCAAATCAATGGCGGTCTGGGGATTTCCCCCCGCGGCCGTAACGGTTCCCCAGGTGATCGGCGTGCCAATATCGACAAAGCTCCCTCCGCCGATGCTGAACTGCCACTGCCCGGTGGTCGGGCCTGTGGCGCTTCTCCGGATGTTGTAGGCGCCGATTTCGGAAAACGAAAGTTCGTACCCCGCGTTCGGCTGGATTGAAAAAGTAACGTATTTGCCGGCGGCCACGGCACTCGCCGTGTCGGTGGGACCGTCCCATCCATTGGCGCCCCATGAGTTGTTGGCGCCTGTCGGGTTAATTCCAGGTCCACGGAAGATGTCCGATACCGAAACATTTTCGTCGGCTTCCACAGGAGCGAGAGGTGCGGGCGGATCGCTGCCAAGCACTCCACCGATTTCCCAAGCCGCGATCTGCGCCTGGGCGGCAAAGGAGGAAGCCAGCAACGCTGCTCCGGCAAGCGGAGCCAGCGGAATACACTTGGGGAAACGAATATTTGGAGGGAACATGGATTCTTATGAGGTTGGAATTCAACAGACCGGGGTGGGATATGAAAGTGGTGTGAAGATGAGGAATGGGGAATGCCGCACGCGGCAGCATCCCATGGACCTCTTCCTGTGATCAGATACTATCTGGTGCCAACATCGACACACTTCGAGCCTAAAAGCACGTTGCGGGCCGGAATTTTTTGTTTGCCAATTTCGAGTTTTCAGTTTTTACTGAAAACAGTGAATGGCGATGCAGCAAAACTGAAGCAGGCCCGCGAGGAGTTCGTGGCCCAGTGGGGCGCGCTCGGCACGCAGTGGGGGATCAACCGCACGATGGCCCAGATTCACGCTTATCTGATGACCTCGCTGGAGCCGGTGAGCACGGACGACGTGATGGAGGCCCTGCAGATCAGCCGCGGGAACGCCCACACGAATCTCAAGGAACTGGTGGCATGGGGGCTGGTGCGCAGCGTCCTGCGGAGGGGCGAGCGGCGCGAGTTTTTCGAGGCGGAGAAAAATGTCTGGCAGATTTTCACCATCATCGCGCGGGAACGGAAGAAGCGCGAAATCGAGCCCGCTCTGGCCATTCTCAGCAAGTGCGCCGAGGAGAGCGATGGAATCGAAACCCCGGAAGGCAGGGTTTTCCATGAACAGATGCGCTCGTTGCAGGAATTCGTGGGGCTCGCCTCCCGGATCTCCGATCAGGTCTCCTCCATGAAACATGGCTACGCCGTGCAACTGGCGGCGAGGCTCTTCGGATAGACAAAAAAATTTCCCCTAATCTTTCAGAATTTCCTGAAAGATTGGAAAAAACAAGAAACACGAAAGGAAAAAACGAAAATGAACAACACGGTCCTCACCTATGGTCTCTACCTGCTCATCGCCTTCCCCCTCACGGTGTGGGTGGCGCGGAATCTGTTCCGGAACGGGCGGGTTTTTCTGGTCGATTGCTTTCACGGGAACGAATCCCTCGCCGACAGCGTGAACGGCCTGCTGCTGGTGGGGTTTTATCTGGTGAACTTCGGATTCGTCACCCTCTACCTGAAGCTTGGCGGGGAGGTTCCGGATGTCCGCGGCGTTTTCGAGGCGCTGAGCGGAAAGCTTGGGATCGTCCTGCTGGTGCTCGGCGGCATGCATTTCCTCAACCTGCTGGTATTCGCGAAAATGAGGGAGCGCGCCACCTGGAACAATGCCCCGCCCCCGCTCCCTCCCGCGGGCACCCTCCCGGCAAAACCCTGAAACCCGCCGCAAATGAAAACACTTTTCATCTTCCATGACGCCCGCTGCGGCCTTTGCGCTCGGTTCCGGGCCTGGCTGGAAGCCCAGCCGCGGAGAGTCCGTGTGGAATTTCTTCCCTACGATTCTCCGGAAGCGGAGGCGCTTTTCCCGGGCCTGGCGGACATGGGCGCGGACAAGGACATCGTGGTGCTCGCGGACGACGGGCGATGGTGGCAGGGCAGCGGCGCGTGGATCACCTGCCTGTGGACCACCTGCCGCTACCGGGATTGGTCCCGCCGGCTCGCAGCTCCGGTGTTCCAGCCTCTCGTCCGGAAAGTGGTCCATCTTTTGTCGGAAAACCGCTTCACCCTCTCGCGCCTGATGCGCCTGCCGACCGACGAGGATCTGGCCGAAGCCCTTGGAACGCTCCCGGACGCCGCCTGCAAGGACGGCGTCTGCCGGATCGGAACGCAGCACGGAATCAAACAAACCATCCACTCATGAACCCTGTCATTGCAATCATCGGCGCGAACGGCTTTCTGGGCCGCTACCTGTGCCGTCATTTCGCCCGCGAGGGCAACGAGGTCGTGGCCATCGCCCGCAATCGCACGGGCTGGAGCGGCGACGGAATGTTTCTCGAATGGGACGGAAAAACTCCCGGCCCGTGGTGCCACGCGCTCGAAGGAGCCCGCGCCGTCATCAATCTGGCGGGCCGCAGCGTGAACTGCCGTTACAACGAACGGAACCGGCGGGAAATCGTCGATTCCAGAGTGGACTCCACCCGTGCGATCGGGGAGGCCATCGCCGCCTGCCGGGTGCCTCCGGAGCTTTGGCTGAACGCCGGCACGGCCACTTGGTACCGCCACGCGGAGGACCGCCCGCAGAACGATTGGACGGGCGAGGTGGGGACCGGGTTTTCCTGCGAGGTGGCGCGGGCGTGGGAGGATGCCTTTTTCCAGGCCCCGGTGCCTCCGGAAACGAGAAAGCTCGCTTTGAGGATCGGCATGGTTCTGGCGAACGAACGCGGCACGGTCCATGAAGTGCTGGGAAAACTCGCTTCCCGCGGCCTCGGCGGGACCATGGGAAGCGGCACCCAGAAGGTGAGCTGGATCCACATGGACGATTTCCTGCGGGCCGTCGATTTCGCCATCCATGATCCTTTTCTTGATGGCATTCTCAATGTCACCGCCCCGGACTTTCCGACAAACCGCGAATGGATGCGGATTTTCCGCGAATCCGTCGGCATGCCATTCGGTCTTCCCGCGCCGAAATGGATGCTGGAAGCCGGTGCGTTCCTGATGGGCACGGAGACCGAATTGGTGCTGAAAAGCAGGTGGGCGGAACCTCTCCGGTTGCGCGAGGCGGGTTTCCGCTGGCGCTGGCACCGTGCCGCCGATGCCATCGCGGATCTTGCCGGTCGCCGCGGGCTGGACGGATTCTTCCGCGATCCGGCTCCGCTTGGTCCCGATGGCCGCTCCTGGCTGCCCGTTCCGCGCTGACGAGCCGGGCCGGGGAGATTTTCCGGCTTTTCATGTCATTCATAAGAAATTGAAAATAAATCAATTGATGGCGGGATGATGGCCGCCCGATCTAACGGGACTTTTTTCGGTTTGCCCCGGGAGGAGAGAGTCGCTAAGAACCGCAGGCCTCCAAAACCCACACTTCCGATCTTTTTCCCAAAATCACCGAATGATTTCACGACTCGCTCTTCTCGCCACTTCCGGAATCGGCGCTCTTTTCCTCGTGAGCTGCGGCAACTCCTCCACCGTCGGGGTTCTTCCCAAGTCCTCCATACGCACGGCCACCGCTTCCTCTTCCAGCAAACCCGGCAAAACCGAAACCTTCCCGGTCAGCCTTTCTCCCGGGGATGTGGTTGCCGGTTCCTCGGCCAGACCGAAGGACCGCCATTCCATGCCGGTCTATGCCTTCACCGACCGCCGCCGGGTCGTCCGCACCACCGCTTACACCTGCTCC